>DAIPIP010000185.1:0-5425 GCA_036770725.1 Opitutaceae bacterium | reverse complement strand
CATTGGCCTTCGGGTTGGTTACTGTCCCGTGTCCAAGAAAATCGGTGGCGCTATAGCCGCCGAAAACGCCCTGCTCGCCCACACGACCCAAAAACCCCTCCTCTCCCGCGAAGGCCAAGCCTCGCCCCCGCTCGACGACGCCGAACAGGAACGCGAACGGCTACGCCTAAGCGCCATCGACGACGAGTTCACCGCCCTCCAAACCGCCGCCCTCACCGCCCAAAAACAATACACCGAAGTCCTCAACCGCCTCAACCAGGCCGTCACCTCTCGTAATCTCGAAAAAGTCCCCGTCAGCCCCCTCGACCCCGCTCTTCCCGCCCTCGCTCCCTTCAGCCCCGACCCCACCTCCATCACCCGCACCGCCATCATCATCGGCCTCGCCGTTTTCTTCGGCGTCACCTTCGTCCTCTCTTCCATCGACGACCGCATCAAATCCACCTGGGACGTCGAAAACTCCGTCGGCACCACCCTCCTCGGCATCGTCCCAGACCTCTCCGCCCTCCCCGACCGCGAAAAACACCGCCTCATCCTCGACAACAAAAACGAGCGCGTCGCCGAGTCCTTCCTCGGTGTCTACAGCGCGGTCAAAACCCACTCCAAACTCGATTTCCCCAAGGCCGTCCTCGTCACCTCCACCATCCCCGGTGAAGGCAAGACCCTCGTCTCCTGCAACCTCGCCGGCTCCTTCGCCCGCCACGGCAAACGCACCATCCTCGTCGATTGCAACCTGCGTAGCCCCGCGCTCCACCAACACTTCGCCCAGGAAAACACCCGCGGCCTCCTCCGCTGGTTCGACTCTGGAGCCGAGTTCCACACCCCCACCCTCGCCGAAAACGCCGACCTCGGCATCGTCTCTGTCGGCGAAAAAATCTCCCTCCTTCGCGCTGGCGGCCACTCCAAAACCCCCACCGAGCTCCTGGAAAGCCCCGCCTTCGCCCAGCTCATCGACCGCCTAAAACACGAATACGACCTCGTCGTCGTGGACTCCCCCCCGCTCGGCACCGTCACCGATTCCCTCCTCATCGCCGAGACCACCGACGAGGTGGTTTACGTCTGCCGCTTCAACCGCGCCCTCCGCAAACACATCCGCCTCTACATCAAAGCCCTCCGCCAAGGCAAAAACGAGGTCCTCGGCATCGTCTTGAACGGCCTCGGCCCCCGCCGCATCGAGTATTACTCCAACTACCGCAACTACCGGAGCTACAAAAAATATTACGGCACCACCACCTGAGCGCACACCCACCACCGAGCCACCGTCCGCGCCAACTTCTTCGCCCGCGCCCCCCTCGCCCCGCCCGTTGACAGCACCTCCCGTGCTCCTCAGCCTCCGCCGTTTTTACCAGCCCACCATTCATGGACGCACCCATTTACACGCTCGAGTTCGAAAAACCCCTGCGCGACCTCAGCCTCCAGCTTGAGCAGCTCCGCAAGCAATCGCTCGAAAACAACCTCGACCTCGGCAAGGAGATTTTCGCCATCGAAAAGAAGATCGTGGCCACCCAGCGCGAAATCTATTCCAGCCTCACCCCCTGGCAACGCGTCCAAATCGCCCGCCACCCCAAGCGCCCCTACGCCCTCGACTACGTCGGCCTCCTCTGCACCGGCTTCCAGGAACTCCACGGCGACCGCCAGTTCAACGACGACCGCGCCCTCATCGGCGGCACCGCCTTCTTCGACGGCAAACCCGTCATGATCGTCGCCCAGCAAAAAGGCCGCGAAACCAAGGAGAAAATCGCCCGCAACTTCGGCATGCCCCAGCCCGAAGGCTACCGCAAAGCCCTCCGCCTCATGAAGCTCGCCGAGAAATTCTGCCTCCCCGTCCTTACCTTCATCGACACCCCGGGCGCCTACCCCGGTCTCGGCTCCGAAGAACGCCACGTCTCCGAAGCCATCGCCGTCAACCTCCGCGAAATGACCCTCCTCGGCGTCCCCACCATCTCCATCGTCGTCGGAGAGGGCGGCTCCGGCGGCGCCCTCGGCATCGGCGTCACCGACCGCGTCCTCATCTTCGACAACAGCTACTATTCCGTCATCTCCCCCGAAGGCTGCGCCGCCATCCTCTGGAAAGACCCCGCCGCCGCCCCCAAAGCCGCCGCCGCCCTCAAACTCAACGCCGACGTCCTCGAAAAACTCGGCGTCGTGGACGAGGTCATCCCCGAACCCTTCGGCGGCGCCCATAACGACCCCGAACAGGCCGCCTCCGCCCTCAAATACTCCATTCAAAAACACCTCAACGACCTCAAGGGCCTCCCCGTCGCCAAACTCCTCGACGCCCGCTACGACCGCTACCGCAATCTCGGCGTTTACCAGGAGGATGGCGCCATCCACGCCTAAACCGCCCGCCGCCACCACCCGCCGCCCCCTCCCGGGCGGCGTTTTTCTTGCCTGCCTTCCGCCCGCTCATCTCCCCCCCGTCGCCCCGCCCATGAGCGAAGACCCGCCGCCCGGTTATCCCTCCGCCACCCGGCCCGCCAACCGCCTCCTCGCCCTCTCCGAAGGCGAACGCCCCCAGGAACGCGCCTTCACCCATGGCGTCGGCAAACTCTCCGACACCGAACTCCTCGCCCTCATCCTCCGCAGCGGCACCCGCGGCCACGACGTCATCACCCTCGCCGAAGGCCTTCTCGCCGAAGCCGGCTCCCTCCACGCCCTCGCCCGCTGGCACGAATCCGACTTCCGCCGCCGCAAAGGCATCGGCCGCATCAAAGCCCTTCAACTCTGCACCGTCATGGAAATCGTTCGCCGCGTCCTCCAGGCCGAACGCCTCGCCCCCGCCATCTTCCGCGAACCCGAGGACATCGTCGCCTACCTCACCCCTCGCGCCCTGGGCCTCAACATGGAGAAATGCTGGGTGCTCACCCTCAACACCCGCAACCGCCTCCAACGCTGCGTCGAGCTCACCTCCGGCACCGCCAACCAAACCCTCGTCCGCGCCTCCGAGGTCCTCCGCGAGGTCGTGCGCGACGGCGCCACCGGCTTCATCATCGCCCACAACCACCCCAGCGGCGACCCCTCCCCCAGCGCGGCCGACAACCAGATCACCCGCCGCCTCCGCACCGCCGCCGAAGCTCTCGATATCTCCTTCCAAGACCACATCGTCATCGGCGACCCCGCCAACGACCCCGTCGGCCTCGGCCACTACAGCTACCGCGCCGCCGGCCTCCTCTAGTCCGTTTCCTCCCCGCCCCGGTCCCTCAAACCGAAAAGCTCTCCCCGCACGAACAAGACGCCTTCGCGTTGGGATTGGTAAACTTGAACCCGCCCGCGATCAGCGCCGACGAGTAATCGATGTGCGTGCCCTTCAAATAGAGCGCCGTCTTCGCGTCCACGATCACCCGCACTCCCCCCGACTCCACCAGAATGTCGCCCTTCCTCGGCGCCGGCGCGAAACGCAGCTTGTAACTCAGCCCGTTGCACCCGCCCCCCGAGATCGCCACCCGCAAAAACTCGCCCTGGTTTTCCCGAGCCACCAGCGCCGCGACCTTCCGCCCCGCCGCCTCCGTCAACTTCACCAGACGCTCGTCCCCCACCCGCACCCCATCGGGCGGCGAGACGGAAACGGGTGCGGCGGATGAGACGGGATTTTCCATAAGAAAAACAACCTGAGCCCTCAGCCCATCCCGCGCAAGCGACGCCACGCGACCAATTCCCGCGCCACCCGCACCGCGTTCCCGAAACTCCGCGCCGACGCCACCCCGCGCCCCGCGATGTCGAACCCCGTGCCATGATCCGGACTCGTCCGCACAAACCGCAGCCCCAGCGTCACGTTCACCGCCTCGTCAAACTCCAGCGTCTTCAACGGCGCCAGCCCCTGGTCGTGGTAAAGCGCCACCACCGCGTCGAATTCCCCGTGTAGTTGCCGGGCGAATACGGTGTCCCCCGGCAGCGCGCGCGACAACCCCGCATGCCGCGCCCGCAACCGATCCAGCGCCGGGTCGATAAAATCCCGCTCCTCGCCCCCCAGCAGCCCCTCCTCCCCCGCATGCGGATTCAGCCCGCACACCGCGATTCTCGGCACGCACGCCACCCCCGCCGCCGCGCACAACTCCGCCGCCGCGTCCGCCGCGCGCCCCAGCACCGCCTCGCTCAAAGCCCCCGGCACCGCCGCGAAAGGGATGTGCCACGTCGCCAGCACCACCCGCAGCCGACCGCCCGCGAACGCCATCACCGGCTCGCCCCCCCAATCCGCCGCAAAAAACTCCGTCTGCCCCGCAAACGCCCACCCCGCGCCCGCCACCATCCGGCTCTTCGCCACCGGCCCCGTCACCACCCCCGCCACCCGCCCGGCGCGCGCCGACTCCGCCGCCGCCCGCAACGCCGCGTCCGCCACCCGCGCCCCCGCCTCGTCCGGCTTGCCCGGCGTCGCCGTGTAATCCGCGTCACCCGCCGCGCACGCCGCGAAAACACCAGCCTTCGGCAAGCCCGCCAGCCACCGCGCCGGCCCGTGGATTTCGACCGTCCGCGTCTCCTCTACCGACGCCGCCGCCAGCCATGCCGCGATAATCTCCGGCCCCAGCCCCGCCGGATCACCGCACGTAAACGCCAGCCTCGCCCCGCCCGCGCTCATGCCTCTTCCCCGCCCTCCGCCCGCCCCTTCCTGGCCGGCCGCGCGAAGCCGCGCTTCCCTTCCGCGAAAAACGTCAGAAACCGCCGCGCCTCGTCCGCCGAATACGCCCCCGAACCCAGCGCCCCCGCCGCCAGCTCGCGAATGTTGCCCGCCGTGAAATACACCGCCCGAAACGCCTCCTTCAGCTCGCGGATCGCCTCGCGCGAAAACCCCCGCCGCTTCAACCCCAGCAGATTCAACCCGCTCACTTCGTCGCGCTCCGCCACGATGGTGAAGGGCGCCAGATCCAGCGTCACCCGCGCCAAACCGGCCACCATCACGCTCTCGCCGATCCGCACGAATTGATGAATCCCCGCCCCGCCGCCCACAAAGGTGAACGCCCCCACTTCCACATGCCCCGCCAGCATCGCGTTGTTTGCCAGCACCACGTCGTCGGCCACCGTGCAATCGTGCCCCGCGTGACTGTTCGCCATGCAAAAACAACGCGCCCCCAGCACCGTCGCCCTCCCCTCGTGGATCGACCGGTTCAGCGTCACGTTCTCCCGAATCACCGAACCCTCCCCCACATGCACGAAGGTCGGCGTGCGCCGGTCAAATTTCAGATATTGCGGGTCGCCCCCCACCACCGCGCCCGGATGCACCACCACCCGGTCCCCGAGCACCGCGTGACGCGTCACGATCGCGTGCGCCATGACTTCGCATTCCACCCCCAACTGGGCCCCGGGCTCGATGATCGCGGTAGGATGTATCATGTGATAAATCCCACCACGTTCGCCGCCCTCGCGCCCCGTTTCAAGCATGCACGGGCAGCGACTCAAGGAGCGGCGACACTCCTGTCGCCGTGCGGTGCGTTTG
>DAIPIP010000026.1:0-22997 GCA_036770725.1 Opitutaceae bacterium | reverse complement strand
AGACGGGCCGAGCGCAGCGCCTTGAAATTCCGGAAAGCGACGGTGGCGATCACGGAAGAATCATTCCCGGATGCAGACCACGAAGCAAGATAGGGCGACACATCGGGATGATAACTCGGCCCCATTAGCTACCCGCATCATAGTAACCGGAAAAACAGAAAGGCCGCCCCGAATAAAAATCGGGACGACCGTTTGGTTCGCATCGCGGAACGCGACGCGGGTTCGCGCTCAGTAGCGATAATGCTCGGGCTTGTAGGGGCCTTCGACGGGGACGCCGAGGTAGTCGGCCTGCTCCTTGGTGAGCTTGGTGAGCTTCGCGCCGATTTTCTCCAGATGGAGACGGGCGACCTCTTCGTCGAGGTGTTTGGGCAAACGATACACGCCGGCAACGTAGGTGTCTCGATTCGTCCAGAGATCGATTTGGGCAAGGGTCTGGTTGGTGAAGCTGGCGGACATCACGAACGAGGGATGTCCCGTCGCGCAGCCGAGGTTCACGAGGCGGCCTTCGGCGAGCAGATAGATGGTCGGACCCTTCTTGCCGAAGGTGAACTTGTCATACTGCGGCTTGATGTTGGTGCGCACGACATCCTTCGCCTTGTAGAGGGCGTCCACTTGTATCTCGTTGTCGAAGTGACCGATGTTACAGACGATGGCTTGGTCCTTCATCTTACGCATGTGGTCGAGCGTGATGATGTCCTTGTTGCCGGTGGTGGTGACGTAGATGTCGGCTACGCCGAGGG
Source organism: Opitutaceae bacterium (assembly GCA_036770725.1). Taxonomy (GTDB): domain Bacteria; phylum Verrucomicrobiota; class Verrucomicrobiia; order Opitutales; family Opitutaceae; genus IMCC26134_A. The sequence goes on along the minus strand of DAIPIP010000026.1, from coordinate 22,257 downwards.
TGGACTCGATGGTGTTGACCTCGAAACCTTCCATCGCGGCCTGCAGGGCATTGATAGGATCGACCTCGGTGACGATGACGCGCGCGCCAAAGCCCTTGAGCGAGAAAGCGGAGCCCTTGCCCACGTCGCCGTAGCCGCAGACGCAGGCGACCTTGCCGGCGATCATGACGTCGGTGGCGCGCTTGAGACCGTCCGCGAGCGATTCACGGCAGCCGTAAAGATTGTCGAACTTCGACTTGGTGACGGAGTCGTTCACGTTGATCGCGGGAACGAGCAACTTGCCCAGTTCATGGAGCTGATAGAGACGGTGAACGCCGGTGGTGGTCTCCTCGGAGACGCCGCGCCAATCCTTCACCATGGTGGCGAAGATGCCCTTCTGGGTTTTGCCGATCTTCTTGATGAGGTTCTTGATGATCTGCTCTTCTTCGGAGCCGGAAGCGGTGTTCACCCAGTCGCTGCCTTGCTCCATTTCGAGACCCTTGTGGAGGAGGAGTGTGGCGTCGCCACCGTCGTCAACGATAAGCTGAGGGCCCTTGCCACCGGGGAAGCTGAGCGCCTTCCAGGTGAGTTCCCAATACTCTTCGAGGGTTTCTCCCTTCCAGGCAAAGACGGGCACGCCGGACTTCGCGATGGCGGCGGCTGCGTGATCCTGGGTCGAGAAGATGTTGCACGAGGCCCAGCGGACGTCGGCACCGAGGGCCACGAGAGTCTCGATGAGCACGGCGGTCTGAATGGTCATGTGCAGGGAGCCGGTGATGCGGACGCCCTTGAGGGGTTTCTTTTTGCCGAACTTTTGGCGCAGGGCTACGAGGCCGGGCATTTCGTGCTCGGCGACGTCGAGTTCCTTGCGGCCCCAGTCGGCCAGCTTGATATCGCGAACGATGTAATCCTGGCCCTTTGGCACGTTTTTAAGAAGTGATGTCATTGTAGTTGTTTTTTAAATACTGGCGGTTTTGCGCGCGACGCGGCTCAGCGCTTGGCGAGCTTGGCGACGGCGGCCTTGAGGGCGTCCACCTTGTCGGTTTTTTCCCAGGGAAGGCCGGCCTTGCCGAAGTGGCCGTAATTGGTCGTCTCGCGGTAAATCGGGCGGAGCAGATCGAGCTGCTTCACGATGTCGGCGGGTTTGAAGGAGAACACCTGCTGGATGGCCTCGGTGATGAGTTCGTCGGCGACGGTGCCGGTGCCGAAGGTGTTCACGTAAACGCTGACGGGCTTCGGGTGGCCGATGGCGTAGGCGAACTGGACCTCGGCCTGTTTGGCGAGCTTGGCGGCGACGATGTTCTTCGCGACCCAGCGGCCCATGTAGGCCGCGGAACGGTCAACCTTGGACGGGTCTTTGCCGGAGAAAGCGCCGCCTCCGTGACGGCCCCAGCCGCCGTAGGTATCGACGATGATCTTACGGCCGGTGAGACCGGAGTCGCCCTGCGGGCCGCCGATCACGAACTTTCCGGTGGGGTTGATGAGATACTCGGTCTTGGCGTTGAGCAGCTTGGCCGGGAGCACCTTCTTGATGACGTTCTTGATGAGGAAGGCCTCGATCTCGGCGTGCGCAACGTCGGCGGTGTGCTGGGTGGAGATGACCACGTTGACGATCTCGGTGGCGACGCCGTCCACGTAGCGGACGGAGACCTGGGACTTGGCGTCGGGGCGCAACCAAGGAGCCTTGATGCCCTTGCGCTCGCCTTTGCGGATGGCGGTGAGTTCGCGACCGAGGCGGTGGGCGAAAATCACGGGCGCGGGCATGAGTTCGTCGGTCTCGTCGGCGGCGAAGCCGAACATGAGTCCTTGGTCGCCGGCGCCCTGCTCCGCAGTTTTTTTGCCTGCGGCCTTCTTGGCGTCCACGCCCTGGGCGATGTCGGCGGACTGGGCGGTAAGGTAGTTGTTGATGAATACGGTGTCGGCGTGGAAGACGTCGTCATCGTTGACGTAGCCAATGTGGCGGATGGCGTCGCGAATGACTTTCTCGACGTTAAATGCTTCGTCGATGGGCTTGGTTTTGCCGGTCTTCTTATCCTGCAATTTCGGCAGGGTGATTTCACCGCCGACAACGACGACGTTGGACTTCACGAAAGTCTCGCAAGCGACGCGAGCGGAGGGATCGAAAGTTAGGCAAGCATCCAGGATGCTGTCGGAAATAAAGTCGGAAACTTTATCGGGATGGCCTTCGCCAACGGACTCGGAAGAGAAAACAAAGGTATTTGACATGGAGGTTTTAGAACCACTGCACCCTTGCCGGCTCGTCTCCGCGAGCAAGTGAAATATCAACATATTCGTATTTCATGATGCGTTGAGTAAACCCCACGTTGTCCGGCTTGCCAGGCATGGAGATTACGGCTTTTTTTTCAGAATGTCATTACCCCCCGTTATACTGGATTCGCAGGCGATCGATAACCTCAGATCGCTGGGCGAAGAAGGAGACGACTCCTTTGTTAAGGAAATTGTCACCATATATTTGGAAGATATACCCCTACGCTTGGCTTCGTTAAAAACCGCCCGCGCCGCCGATGACCGTTCGCTCTATGTGCGAAGCGCGCACACCATCAAGGGCAGCTCAGCCAATGTGGGCGCGGCGGAGGTTCAAGCCTTGTCAGCCAAACTCGAGCAAAGGGCCAAGGTTGAGAATTTGGCGGATTTGGACGATGCGCTGGTTGAACTGGAATCAGCATGCGTGCGCGCGCAGGACGCGTTGCGCAAGATTCTCGAAACTTAAACTCCAGCCGAGAAGATCTTAACCGTATTCGGCTATGTGGCCGGGGCTGCGGTTACGCCGATCGGGCCGCGACCCCGAGGCGATCTCCCATGCGAGCATAGACTTCCCGTTGCAGGGCGGTGTTTTCCGTAAGGTCGGAATCAAACTGGATTTTCCCCGCTCCGAAAACCGTGATGACACAAGACCCTCCGAAAGCGAAAAACCCTTTTTCCGCCCCCTTGGCAATCGGCTTGCCCGGGGAGTAGGTATGGAGGATCGCCCCCACCATGGTGGCACCCACTTCCAAAATCGCGACGCGGCCAAATTGAGGCGAATCCAAGAGCGTCACCATACGTTTGTTTTCCACCAAATAGGAAGGTCGCACGCGCAACGCCAAGGGGCTCACCGAGTAGAGCCAGCCGTTGATCAAGCGCGCGTCATCGGGGGTTCCCGCCACCGGAAAATGAAACCGGTGGTAATCCACCGGGCAAAGGCGGGAGATAAGCATGGAGCCGCCGGCGAATTCGCGTCCCAATTCTTCCGAACCGAAAAGTTCGGTGAGGGTGAATTTCTTCCCCTTGGCATAAAAGCCGTCCGCTGTATCCACATTTTGATACGCAAGGTGACGGCCGTCGGCGGGAAACACCGCGATGGAGTCGTCGCCCGCGATGGGACGGGCGCCGACACGGAGTTTACGGTAGAAAAATTCGTTGAAGGAGCGATACGCGGTCGCGGGTTTGGTGAACTCCTCCGCGTCGAGGTCATAGTCCACCACGAACGGCAGAACTTTGTTGGCGCTGGCGGGCTTGTTCATTTTCCAGCCATACCAGGCGGAAAACCATGCGCGGCGCACAAGGGCGGCCAGGCTCAAGCGCCCGAGAGGATTGCCTCCGTAAATGAAACGCAGCCACGCCTCGCCATAGATGCGCTCCGTTTCGATCTTCTTGGTGCGGCGGTCAAAATAGGTGATCGGGGCTGATGCAGACATGCGCGTCGAGCCAAGCCACGGAACGATGAGCGCGCAAGCGCCACCCCCGAGACCGGGCATAAAAAAGCGCTCCGCGAAATGAACGGGGCGCCACCAAAACCAACGCCCTTGGCCGGGCGGTGAATGCGAGTTCAGGGGACGGAGATTTCGTAGGTCAGCTCATTGCGCACCACTTCGTTGGAATCGGTGAAATGAAAAGCCACGCCGTTTTCCCCCGCGACGATGGTTTGGCGCGCATCCGAGCTGTCTCTCGCCCACGCGGTGTTGTCGAAGGCGATCCGCAGCGTCCCGGTTTTCATCGCGTAGGCGAAGCTATCCGCAGCGGCGCGCATGCGGAGAGAGGGGTTCAAGGCGACGGGAGAAAGACGCACCGAGTGAACCGCCGCGATGACTCCGCGCGGATCACGCAGATTGATCGGAGTAAATTTCACCGACACCTTGATGGCCTCAGCGTGACACTCGAAGGTCTGAGTAAGTTCGAAGCGAGGATGGGTCACTTTCACATCAAATACGGTGAGACCGTCACGAACCGCTTTGGTGACGTTGGCCTGGTAGCCGGCATCGTCCACACCACCCACGTTAAACCATTTGCGGCGACCGTCTGTGCCGACGTAGCTGCCTTGCAGGCTGATGCCGGCGGCGGATTCGACCAAAACCTCCTCGCGAACGGTGGCCAAAGCCTGGATGAACCCCTTCGGAGTGACTTCAAACCGATAGCGCTCATTCCCATACCTGCGAGAGTCTCCGGCGAAGATGTCCCTCAACTGCGCAACCGAGGAAGATCCAGCGCTTGGGGTCGTTGCGCCGGTGCTTGGAATAGTTAAGGGAGCGGGTGCGGGCACCGAAGATATGACAGGAGGGGTGGGCGCAGAAGCCGGCGTCGAACCCGTCGCGGGCGTGTTATCGGCCGGTGCTGATTGCTCGGTTGGGGCAGGCTCGGCTTTGGCTTCGGGCCGAGGAGCCGGCGAACGGAAGTGCATGGCGAGCCCCACCACTGCGGCGACCACGCCGACGGCGCTTGCGATCAAAATCGGGCCTTTGTTGCTCTTTTTGCCGACAGGTGCGACGGGCGTTTGCTCGGTGACCGCGACAGACCGGATTGGGGCCGGCGCCGCGGCTGAGGCAGGAGGCGTGGACTTGGCTTGCTGATTTGTCTTGCCACCACCCGCTTGAACGGAGCGCGCCGCAGCCGGGGCGGCCGGTTTGACCGCAGGAGCCGGCGCGACCACGGGATTTGCGGCACGCGCGATCATCACATCCAAAGTGGACTGCAACCAGGGAGCGTCACCGGAACCTTGGGCGACCATGCGCAAGATACCCGCCGAGCTGGTCGTGATCTTGGCGTCGCCAGCCTCCAAGCCTGCGAGAAGCTTTTCTGCGGGCGGCGCCCAAACCCCGAGACCGAGCGCCTTGGCCAACGACTCTACCAGCCAGGGTTGGGAGCCCGTGAGTCCGGTAATATGAAGCAGACCGGCTGCGTTTTTTCCATTGAGAGAGGGCCGCAACACCTCGGCAAGGCTGGCCGAGATCTTCGGTGCGGCTTCGCTGAAATCGTAATTCTCGTTGTAGAGCAACTTGCCTGCGGCGGCCTTGAATTTCAGTCCCAGACCATGCTGCACCGCTTCGTAAATCGCCGAAAAACCCATCTGAGCGGTCGCCACTTCCCGCACGCCCTGCGAGCCAACCCATGCGAGGGCTGCCTCGTTCTCTCCAGGCATTACGACCAATGCGATCTGATTGGATGACAGCGACGCGGACACCGCACCCAAATGCGTGGGAGAAGCCAAAGTGAACTCGCTTGGAGCCAAACCGAGTTCAGTCAAAAGCTGACGTGCTTCAGTTATGCAGGCACCATCGGCGGCTGCCATAACCCAAGATGCAGGCTTAGAAGAGTTTGGCGCCAACCCCGTGGATGCGTCCACCGCGACAACGGCAGGATTTTCCAGAGCCGGGTAGGCTTTGCGGGCGAAGGCGAGCAAGGCTGCGTTGGTGCGAATCGAAGAAGCCTCTTGGGCCGACGAGAGATGCAAACCTGCCTTGGAGGAGAAAAACGATGCCCGGAGGGTTCCTGTAATCCCGTGCTCGGCCACAAATGCCGCGATCTCGGCTTTCGCGTCCAGTGCGAAAGAACGCAGACCGATCAGACGACGACCGGAAATCACGGCCAGTTGAATGGAGTGCGGGGCGATTTCCGCGAAAGCAAAAGTGGATGGAGTTGAAGAGGACATGGTGGGTTAACAGGGGGTTTTGCAAATTAACGCGCCTGAGAAGGACTCGGGCGGAAGGGGGGGGGTTACATGGCTTCAAGCAGCTTTTTCTTGCGTTCCTCAAAGGCCTTTTCCCGAACCAACAACTGCGCCACTTCGGCGTCAAAGGCTTCTTTCTCAACGCTGAACGTAACGCGCTGCTGTTCGAAGTCGGTATATTCCTTGGCCAGCTTTTTACGTTCGGATGCGTGGGCCGCCAAGCTGGCATCAAGCTCCGCCTTGACGGCGGCAAACTGTTCTTGCGCCTGCTGCAATTTCTTCTCCCTCGCCATAATATCGTGGGTCGCCTCTTCGATGCCGGCGGATTCCGCCTCGATGCGGGCGCGTTCTCCTTCGAGAAGCTTACGCTCGGATGCGAGTTGCTTTTCCGTCTCCCCCACCGAGGCGACGCGAGCGTCCAAACGCGTGTCACGCTCGTCGAGTGCCTTGGCGCGGGAGTCGAGCTTGGCCACGACATCAGCGGCTTTCTGTTCCGCCGCAGCCAGTTGAGTGACACGGGCCGACAAATCAGATTCGCGAGCCACAAGGGCTTTTTCTTTGGTCGTCAGATCCTTGACGGCTTCGGCGTGAGCAGCTTGAGCGGCTTCCAAAGCGGAGGCCTCCGCGCCAAACGCATCTTTTTCTTGCTGAAGTTTTCTGTGATCCGCGTCGATTTTGGTGCGAAGAGCGGCAAACTCCGCCTCGGCCGCGCCGAGTTCGGCCTCGCGCTCGTCGAGCTTCGCAACCAACGCCTCGCGGTCAGCGATTTTGGCTTCGCGATCTTTGACGGCCTTGATGTGCGCCGCCTCGGCTTCGGCCACTCTTTGTTTCGCTGCTTCCACTTCGGCGGCGGCGGCGAGGTTCTTGTTATGCTGTTCGGTAGCTTGGGCCAAGGCCTTGGCCGCTTCTGCTTTTTCGGTTTGAAGCACCTGTTTGGCCTGTTCCATCGCGACGATTTCCGTCTCGAGACGAGCCCTGTCTTGCTGCAACGCATGGGTGCCCGCCTCGATGTCGGTTTGGCGTGCGTTCAGCGCGCTTTCACGTTCAGCGAGGCCCTTCGCCGCTTGATCAATGTTCTTCTCCGCTACCGCCAGCGCCTTCGCGCGCTCGGCGAGTTCATTTTCACGAACGCTTAATTTGCTGGATTCTTGTTCGAGTGTCTTGCGTCCTTCGCTCAGGGACGCTTCGCGGTCGGCGAGGCCAAGTTCCGCTTTGGCTAGTTCGGCCGCGCGCTTCTTATGGGCCGCGAGCACCTCCGCCGCTTCCGCCTTGGCGGTTTCGAGTGCCTTGACTTCACCGGTCAATTTTTCGCGCTCCTTGGCCAGCCGATCAGCGCGCTCGTCCAAGGAGGCGGACTGAATCGCCAATTCGGACTGGGCCTCGGCCAACGCCGCCATGGCGGTGGCAAGCTCCTTTTCACGTGTTTTTACGATTGTCTCGCGTTCGATGGCGGTAGCCTGAACGGCGGCCGCTTTTCGCTTGTCGGATTCAACCGCCTTTTGGGCGGAAGCCAACGCGGTTTCCCGTTCGGCCAGCGCCGCGTCGGCGGCCGACAATTCCAACGCCTTGGCTGCGGCTGCGGCGAGGGAAGCCGCTGCGGCGGCGCGATCCCCCTCCAGGGCGGCTCTGTCGGCGGAGATATGTCGCGCTTCCTGCTGGAGACGCGCCTCCTCGGCGTCGAGTTCGGCTTGTCGGGCGGCAAACGTCTCTTCTTCGGCGCGAACGCGTGAGAGCTGAGCCGCCACCTTCTTTTCCTGCGCCAGCACCGATTTCTCCCGAACCGTGAAATTTTCCTCGCGTTCGGTGACGTCCTTTTCCAGCGCCGCAAGGCGAGCCTGGGTGGCGGAAAGCGCAGCCTCGCGCTCCGCCAAATTCGTTGCCGCCTCGGCCAGCTCCTTGGCTCGCTTTTGGTGAGCCTTCACGGAATCGCCCGCCTCGGCTTTGGCCTCCTCGAGCGCGGCCGCTTCCTCGGCTATCCTGGCCTTTTCAGCGGAAATTTCGGTTCGCGCCGCATCCAACTCGGCTTGGCGTTTGGTGAGCTCCGCCTCGGTTTCCCCACGGGCTTTCTTGGCGCGGGCGGCCTCTGCCAAGGCCTGGGCGGCGGCGGCGCGGGCGGTTTCGAGTTCGGTGGTAAGGCCCGCGAGTTTTTTCTGCTCTGCGGCAAGCTGATTCTCGCGGTCTGCGAGTGCGGCCTTGGCGGCTTCAAACTCCGCCCGAAGTGGTCCGGCGGATTTGTCGGACTTGGACAAATCGGTGGCTCGCTTCGCCAGATCTTTTTTCTGTTTTTCGAGCTCGGCCGCGGTCGCGGCCAAGGCGCCTCGCTCCCGTTCGATCTTGGCGCGTTCCGCCCCCGCATCACCACCGGAACTCGCCAACGCGCGCTCGCGATCCTGGAGTTTTTCCGCGTGCGCTTTCGCCTCGGTAACAGCTGCGGCACGACGCTCGACTTCCTCTTGCAACTCCTTGTGCAGGCGCTCGCATTCCGCCCGCAACGTCTGAATTTCCGCACTGACCACGCCATCTGAAACAAAGGGCTGAGCCGACGAGACCGAAGCCTCTCCCGCCAGGAACAAGGTCATCTCATGCCGACAATGTTGCGCGATATCGGAAGCGTGACCGTTTAGCCGTGGCTGAAGAAGCTCGTTTGCCCGCGCGAAAAAAGCGCTGAGGTTCAAAGGAGGGTGAAAAAGATCCCGCACCCCCAACCGTATTGCCCGCACGATCACGTCCATCTCGGGCTTGGCGCAAAGCAGCAATATGGGGGCGTTGCGCTGATGCCCGCGGATATTCTCCGCCAAAGCCAAGGGCTCTTTGCCCAGTTTGGAACCGTCGTGAATAACCAAATCAAACTGCTCCGATTTGAGCGAGGTTTCCAAGTCTGCGGGCGACTGAATGTCGCGTGCGTAAAGACCTGTCTCCACAGCAACATACGCTTTGGCTTGGAAGATGTCTGGACCGGTGCGAACTAGAAGGATTTTCGCGGACACGCTAGAGGGGGTTAAAATTTCCGCAAAGTTGCTTGGCGATGCGGGGTTGGCAGGAAACTAAGGGGTTGCCTTACCAGCAACGGCAAAGACCTGTGCAATTGTTTACAAAATGTCAAAATACGAATCGCGACTAAGTCGAGAGAGTTCTTCAGCCCGACCGGTTTACCTCTGTATACTTGCAAATCAGCATACTGTAATCCGATTGCTAAAAAACTAACGATAGAGCGCGGTTTGAGGAGCCGGAGCGATCACGTTGTAGGCTCGAATCGCCGTGCGCCACCACGCAGCCAAGCTATCCGTCGGCATCGACCACAATTCGCGATGCAATTCACTCATCGAATCCGCATCGAGCAGAAGCGCCAATTTATCCTTGGCTGAAAGCGCCGCCGGGCCTTCTCGCAACAAACGCAAACGCAGCGGGGCAAATCGCCCTTCCACCACCGCCGGCTGATCGCGTTCGCGCAGTAGCGCCAGATGCACCGCGTTCACGTAAGGGTCGAGCACGGCTTGCATGAGGCCATAGTCCGGAGCTAGCTCGGGAAGAGGCGGAGTATGGCGTGCGCACGCTTCCAGATTTCTGGCCAAACGCGGCAACTCGGGCGGAGGACTCGATTCCTCGGGGGTTAAAAATAGCCCGCGCCGTCGCACAAACCTCCCGGGGGCCAATTGCCCGGTCACCAAAGATAGCGGGATGGAGGTCATCATACCCAGAAGTATGGGCGACATCCACGCGGCAAACGCCGGATTTATCCACAACGCGAAGCTGCCCCACCCCACGCCCACCACGGTGTGCCCCGCATGGGTTAAAATGGCTTCTCGCCACTCTGGATCACCGTCCGCCCCGCGCCTCTGCGCCACCCACGCCACGCCTCGGCCGCTCAAGGTCAGAACGATGAACTTCGTATGAAAAAGCATCAGCACCGGCGCCATCAAAGTGAAGATCGCCGTTTCCGTGACCACGCTTCCGACCACCCTCGACCAACCACCAAAGTGCTCCACTTCCCCGGGCCGTCGCCGCAGATCCAAAAGCGCGAGAACCTTGGGGAAGAACAAAAGCCCCATTGTTCCGGCAAAAAGCAGCAAAGCCTGCGAATTAAAATCCAGCCGCAAATATTGCGCGAAGCTGTCAACCGGTAGCGGCGTCAAACCCGTCGCCGCGTATCGCCAGGCGATCAGTGAAGAAACCGCCAAAAAAGCCAACCACAGAGGCGACGCAAGGTAAGCGAGAATACCCAAGGCCAAATGCAGCCGGTTCGCCGCGTGCAGACCTCGCGCCGTGACCAACCACGCATGCTGCAAATTTCCCTGCAACCAGCGCCGGTCCCGTTTTGCAAAATCGATCAGGTTGCCGGGGCATTCCTCATAACTCCCCTCCAAATCCACCGCCAGCCACACCGACCAACCCGCCCGTCGCATCAACGCCGCCTCGACGTAATCGTGACTCAAAATCCGCCCGCCAAAAGGCTCCGCGCCCGGCAGGTCGGGCAACGAGCAATGCTCGATAAACGGAGCCACGCGAATGATCGCGTTGTGACCCCAATAGTTGGCCTCGCCCTGCTGCCAATAATTCAAGCCCGCTGCAAAAACCGGCCCGTAAAGTCGCGAGGCGAATTGCTGCAGCCGCGCGAAAACCGTCTCCCCATGGACAAGCCGCGGAACCGTCTGGATGATCCCCGCGCCGGCGTTGCGCTCCATCAAACGCACCAGCTTCAAAATCGCGTCGCCCGTCATGATGCTGTCCGCATCCAGCACCACCATATAGCGGTAGCGCTTCCCCCAACGCCGGCAAAAATCGGCGAGATTCCCCGCCTTCTTGTTTAAGTTCACCCGCCGCTTCCGGTAAAAAATTCTTCCCCGCGCGCCGAGCTGCCGCGTGAGCGCCACCCAGGCGGACTCCTCCTCGATCCATCGGTTCGGATTCGTCGTGTCGCTGAGAATAAAAAAATCAAAAGCCTCCAACTGCCCCGTCGCCTCCAGCGAACGATAAATGACGCGCAACCCCTCCATGATGCGCGAGGTGTCCTCGTTGAAAATCGGCATCACGATCGCCGTCGGCGCGTCCACCGCCCGCGCCTCGTCCTCCTCGGAAAGGCTGGCCAGGATGCGGTTCGTGTCGCCCCCACCCCACCGACAAATAAAACCAAGCGTCGCCTGCACCGCGCCAAATGCCACCAGCGAAAAAAGCACCGTGAACAAACAAAGGTGCAAAATTTTCAACCCGTCGATCGCTCCCACCCGCCAATGCAGATCCGCCATCAACAGCACCGCCGGACCCGTGATCAACAAAGTCAGCGTGGCGACGAGGATTCGCCGCCGCGCGATTCGCGTGCCGTCAAGCCGGGCGGGGTCAAAGCGTGATTCGCTCATGGGATGGTAGGATGTAACAAAAAAACGAATACAAAGCGCTGCCCTAGTGTGTCGCCCACCACAAGGCGGCCAACAGACCGACGAACAACATCCACCCGATGACCGCCCGCAACAAGGGCCAACGCGCAAACGTCTTCCAAGCCTCGTCGGCCACGTTCGCGATCGGCCCGAAATCCATCGGCCGCGGCACCATGCGCGTGAGTTCCAGCTCCGGCCCCGCCTCGATGTAGGCCGCCCGCATCGCCTCAACCAGCTCGGCCGGCGGCGGCGTGGGGGCGAGAAAATGCCCCGGCCACCTCGCCGGCACGTCCGCCAAAACCAACGCGATGCGACCGCGCGTCCCCAGCCTCTCATCCTCCGGATCCACCGCGTCGCCCAGCACGCCGCGAAACCACGCCGTCGTCCGCCTCTCCGCCTCTCTCATCGCCAGCTGCACCGCCTCCTCCGTTCCTGTCTTTGACGGATTTTCCCGCCCCACCGCACCGCGAGCCGCGCTGACGATCTCAAAGGTGAGACGATTCAGCACGAGGCGGCTCTCGATCTGATGCGCGCGCAGATAGCTCTCCACCCGCGAGAACGCCTCGTCCCAGGCCTGATCCGGGATGTCGGGCGTAAGCGGCAGCGCGGGCAGGGGAACAGTCGTCCGGGTTTCGTCGGAATCGCTCATGGTTGCCACGAGTAAACCCAGGTCTCCGAGACGGGCTCGTAACCATCGCGCAGGCGAACCTTCAGCGCCACCGGCGCCGGCCGCTCCCCCTCCGGCGGCGGATTCATTCCTTCGATTTGAAGCGCGACCCGCCAGCCGTCGATGCCGGGATGACGGATCAAAGTCTGGTGACGCAACTTCGCTCCCGCGCCCAACTCTATCTGCGCGGCCAACTCCGGAGGCCCCATCTGCGCCAGCCCTCCACCTGCAAAGTCTATCCAGAAAAGTTGCCCCCATCCGCCTCCGGGCAAATGGCCGATACGGGTCGATAACACCCGCGCCAGTTTCTCGTCCCCGGGCTGCTCCAAGGACCAGACCATACGATAGGAATAATCGTAGGCTTTACCCACCTCGGGCTTCTGGTCCGGCACCCAGAAGGCGACGATGTTGTCGCCATATTCGTCGCGCGTCGGCAACTCCACCAAGCGCACCTTGCCTGGACCCCAGTCGCTGGTCGGCTCGATCCAGGCGCTCGGCCGAGCGTGATACAGAGCCTCAAAATCCTCGTAGGCCGAGACCGCTCGCTCTCGCTGCACCAAGCCAAAACGCACCGGATCAATCGCCGCCAAATCCGTGTTCAAAATCACCCCCGGATTCTGCAAGGGCCGCCAAATCTGGCCCCCTTCCCGAGTGTGCAACAACAGCCCGTCCGAGTCATGCACCTGAGGTCTCGGATCGCCCTGGGGACGGTCGGCATTTTTCCCAAACCAGAACATGCTGGTCAGGGGAGCCAGACCCGGAAGCGCCATGTTTTCCCGCGCATAGAGCCGCGCCCGCACATCGATCGTCGTGGGTCGGCCAGGTCGCACCACAAACTCGTAGGCGCCCGCCGCGCTCTTGCTCTCCAGCAACGCGAAAATCCTCATGCTCGTCGCGCCGGGACGAGGTTTCCCGATCCAGAAATCCGTGAACACGGGAAACTCCTCGGGCTCGCCGACCACTCCGGAATTCACCGCCAAACCACGCGCCGACAACCCATAAATCTGCCCGGCCCCGAGCGCGCGGAAATACGACGCACCGTGAAAAACAATCAGCTCATCGAACACATCCGGACGGTTCAGCGGGTAATGCAGCCGAAACCCCGAATAGCCGAGCGATGAGCGCAGCGAACCGAGGTTGCCCAGTTTTCCGTAGTCAAAAAAATCGCGGATAAACGGCAATGTCTGCACGTGCGTCGCGCTGAACTCCCGGATCGTGATCGCTTCCCGCGCCGCCGACGTGCGGTGAAAAAGATGCAGGTGAAACGGCAGCCCTTCACCGCGCCAGAGCGCCTGGTCCGGCTTGAACCGAATATCCCGGTTCTGGTCATAATTCAGCTCCTCCAGACGTTTCGGAAGTTCCCGATCCGGCTCTTTAAAAGCCGCCGCCGCGCGCGCGGCGGCCAGCTTGGAGACATAGTCGTAGGTCACCTCAAGCCGCTCGATCGAGGCATGGCTCTTTGCCGCCGTGCCAAAGCCCATGACAGCGGCGACTCCAATCAAACCGACCTTGGGCAGGTTTCGAAAAAATAAAATATACACGTGTGGGTGTTCGGTTGGTGGGTAGCGCCTGATCGAGCACCGCTCGCCGTGCGTTGGCAAACGCAGACGGAGCGAACGATCTTTTGCGCGTTGGTTATTTGTCTTGCTTCGCCGAAGTGAAGACCCGCTTCGGCAACTTCTTAACCGAGACAAACCGGGCGCGAAAAAGTTCATCCAAGGTTTCTCTAACTTCCCCGGGCAAGCGCGCGACCAACTCGTCCAGTTCGGGCAGGCTCACCGACGACCTGCCCTCCTCCTCATCCTCGTCTCCGCGCGCGGCTGGCCGACTCCGGCTCGGGCGTCCCGACTCCGCCCTCGCTTGCGCCGGCACTTCGCCATGCATCTGAGCCTCCAAGTCTTCGATCGGCGGCCCGTCATCGTCCCCGCCATCCGCTGACGAAGTTGTCGGTGCCGCCGCCTCGTCCCAATCGTCGGAGACGCTGCCGGCGGCATCGGAGGCGGGTGACACACGTGTTCCGGCGACGACCGCCGAGTGCCGCGAGGGTGCCTGAACCGAAAGCGGCAATCCGCGCGGCGCGGGCGCGCTCGCCGCCGAGTCCGCCACGTAGGCGGTCACGACGTCATCCAACCGGTCGATCAGTGCTTTTTTTTTTCGTCCGCCGCACCGGTATCGGCGGGCAGTTCGGCGGAGAGCGCGACCAACTCCTTCAACAACGAATCGATGGCGCGGGCGCGCGAGGCGTCCACGGCCTTGAGCAAGGTGACCTCGAGGTTGATCTTGTCGGAAAGGCCGAGCTTCACGCTGTCCTCACCCTGACGCAGCACGTCGAGCATGCGCGTGAGTTGCTCGGTGGTGAGCGGCACGCCGCCGAGCGCGGAGGACTTGCCGCCGCCCGCGATGGAGGCGAGCAAGGTCTCGCGAATGTGGCCCTGCAAATCAGCGAGCAAACGCGCGAGGTCGCGACCGGCCGCATCGCATTCGTCCACCAGGCGGATGATCTCCGCGTGATCGCCGGCGGCGAGCGCGGCGGCCAGCGCGGCGAGTTTTTCGCCCGCGACGAGTCCATAGACATCAAGCACGTCGGGCTCGGCGATCTGGGCGCCACAGAACGAAATCATCTGGTCAAAAATCGACTGCGCGTCGCGCATACCGCCGTCGGCCATGCGGGCGATGCAGGCGAGCGCGTCGTCGGTGACGTCGATCTTTTCCGCGACCGCGATGCGCTTGAGACGCTCCACTATGAGCGGTGCCGGAATCGGCTTCAGGTCGAAGCGCTGACAACGCGAAACGATGGTCGGCAAAACCTTCTGCGGATCGGTCGTCGCGAAGACGAACTTCACATGCGCGGGCGGCTCCTCGAGGGTCTTGAGCAGCGCGTTGAACGCCGCCGCCGAGAGCATGTGAACCTCGTCGATGATGTAGATTTTGAAGCGCCCCTGGGCCGGCGTGTATTGCACCGTCTCGCGCAGATCACGCACCTGGTCCACGCCGTTGTTGGACGCGCCGTCAATCTCAATGACATCAAGGTGGCTGCCCGCCGCGATGGATAGACAGGCCGGATCCGCCGGATCGAAATCCGCGTTCGGGCCGCCGGTGCAGTTAAGCGCCTTCGCGAAGATGCGCGCGGTGGAGGTTTTGCCGGTGCCACGCGGACCGACGAACAAGTAGGCGTGGGCGATGCGACCGCGGGCGATGGCGTTGCGCAGAGTGCGAACCACGTGATCCTGACCGACGACGTCCTCGAAGGTCTGGGGGCGCCACTTGCGGGCGATGACTTGGTAGGCGGCTTGCGTCACGGGGAAGGCGTCAGAAAACCATGCGCCGAGAGACGAAGCGCAAACCCGAAAACGATTCGGTAGAAAGTTAAGTGGCCAGGCACTCCACGGCACTGGGAGAACGTCGTCACCGTTGCTGCCTTCCGGCCCTGGCGGGGTTCACGCGCCTGCCCATGCATGGCGCCTGGCCGCCCGCAACGTGGGTAGCGCTTCCGCCGTGTTCAACGAGAATCTTCGGAAGATGGCGGCGTGGTCGAGGGAGGCGGCCGATCACCGTTTTCGCGCCGCTCGGCTTCGCTCTCGTTGCGACGGCGTTGACGTTCTTCCATCGCCGCCTGCATGCGCGCACGCTGCGCCGCCTTTAACTCGGCAAAACGAATGCGTTGCTCGGGTGTGAGCGCGGCGGACACGCCTTCATCCATCGTCTCGATCACGCTGGCGCCCTGCTTCCAGCTCTCGCGGCGCAGACGACGTAGCTCATCGGCGGCGGTATTTACAAACGGCTCGATAACCACCCGCTGCTCATCGGTGAGCGAGAGTTCTCCGATCAATTTTTGCAACGTGCGCGGACCAAAACTATCCGGCGGGCGCGGCGGTTCCAAAAGACTGCGCGCGCCGAATCCGCCCGCCACCACTCCGCAAATAAAAATACCCCCGCACAGCAGAAGAAAATTAAGTCTACGGTTCATGAATCCACCGCCTCCAAAATCACCCCGACCGGATCGAGATCCGCATCCGTGGCGGACCCGGCGCGAACATCACCGGCCCCGGGCAGACTGGACCACAACACCGTCGCGACCGCGAAAACCGCCGCGAGACCGAGCATACGCGCGGCGAGACGTTCCAGACCAACTTCGAACCCCGGCGCATGCGGGCGCAATCCGGCATGCGCCACGACGCGCGTGGCGAAGCCGACCGGCGCGGACGCATCGGCGGAATCGGCGGCGGCCCGCGGCGCGCGGCGCGCGGCGGCGACGAGACGGGACAAAGGCGTGAGGTGGTTCGGATTCATGAGCGCTCCTGTTGGCTAAGACGTTGAAAGAGTTTTTGCAATTTTCTCCGAGCCCGGAAGGCCCGGACTTTTATCAGGGTAAGATTCCAGCCGGTGATTTCGCGGATCTCGACGAGGGTTTTTTGCTCCAGATCGAGTAGTTGCAAAACCATGCGGTCGGTAGGCGCGAGCTGATCCAGCAGCTTGTGAAGGAGCTCGTGCGAAGCCAGCGCGTCCGCCGTGTCGGCCGCGTCTTCACGCGTCAGCACGGCATCCAGCGCGTCGGTCTCGCCCTCGGACAAATCGGCCCAACGCAACTCGGGACGACGCTTCTGCGCGCGCAACGCGTCGATGCAGGTCGTCACCGCGATACGCGACACCCAGTGGGCGAGCGGCACCTGACCTTGGTATTGTTCGAGACGTGTGAACATTTTCAGAAAGATGTCCTGCGCGAGGTCTTCCTCGCCCCCGCGCCGCGGCAGGCGCGCGCGGACGATGCGGATGACCTGCGGATAAAGATGATCGACGAGCAAACGCGCGGCTTGCTGATCGCCTTCGCGAACGCGAGCCAGCCAGCTTTCGACGTCGGGCGGAGATTCGTCGAGGTCGTCAGGGGGCATGGGTAAAGTGAGAGGAGTGCATCCACGAAACTCAAGACGCCGCACTCGGTTAGCGGTTACCGCGCGCCTTGACTCGCCGCGAGTAAGGCGACTTGGTCTCGCCTGATGCCACGCATCGCACAGGCCCTACGACTTAGCTAGACGCACGATCCGCGAGACCGCGCGAGCGGTTGATTGTGCGTCCAATCCCCGCCTGACTCCCCTCCCCGCCCGCCGCTTTTCCGGCTCGCGCCAGAGGTTTCCCGACTCCCCTTCTCTCTCCCATTTCGTCAATCATCGTTCGTTTTTCGCTCCCATGTCTTTTTCTCCCGCCGGCAAATACACGCCCTTCCCTCCCGTCTCCCTGCCCGACCGCCAATGGCCCAATCGCGTTCACACCCACGCCCCGCACTGGTGCTCGGTTGACCTGCGCGATGGCAACCAAGCCCTCGCCCAACCCATGAGCGTGGAGGAAAAGCTCGAATACTTCGCGCTGCTCGTCGCCATCGGCTTTAAGGAAATCGAGGTCGGCTTCCCTTCCGCCTCCCAGATCGAATTCGATTTCTGCCGCCGCCTCATCGAGGAAAAACGCGTCCCAGACGACGTCTCGCTCCAGATCCTCTGCCAATGCCGCGAGGACTTGATCGTGCGCTCGCTCGAAGCCCTGCGCGGCGCGAAGAACATCATCTTTCACCTCTACAATTCCACCTCACCCAAGCAGCGCCAATATGTCTTCGGCGCCACGCGCGACGACATCAAGACCATCGCCGTGCGCGGCGTCTCGTGGCTGAAACAACACATGGGCACGCTCGTCGCCGACGGCTCGCGCATCCGCCTGGAATACTCGCCGGAGAGCTTCACCAGCACCGAGCTGGATTTCGCCTTGGAGATTTGCGAGGCCGTGACCGACGTCTGGCGGCCGAGCGCCGACAACAAGATCATCCTCAACCTCCCGGCCACGGTCGAATACGCCACGCCAAACGTCCACGCCGACCAGATCGAGTGGATGTGCCGTCATCTCACGCGTCGAGAACTGAGCATCATTTCGCTGCACACCCACAACGACCGCGGCACCGGCATCGCCGCCACCGAGCTCGGCCTGCTCGCCGGAGCGGACCGCGTCGAGGGCACGCTCTTCGGCAACGGCGAACGCACCGGCAACCTCGACATCGTCACCGTCGCGCTGAACCTCCACACCCACGGCGTCGAGACCGGGCTGGATTTCTCCAACCTCACACACATCCGCGAAGTTTACGAACGCTGCACGCGCATGGACGTGCCGCCGCGCCAACCCTACGCCGGCGACCTCGTTTTCACCGCATTCAGCGGCTCGCATCAGGACGCGATAAAGAAGTCGTGGCCCCACCAAAAACCCGGTCGCCCGTGGGACGTCATCTACATCCCCATCGATCCCGCCGACATCGGCCGCACCTACAAGGCCATCATCCGCATCAACTCCCAATCGGGCAAAGGAGGCGTCGCCTACATCCTCGAAACCGAGTTCGGCTACACCCTGCCCAAACTCATGCACAAGGAGATCGGTAAGGTGGTCAACGACCTCGCCGACAAACACGGCACCGAACTCCCCCCCGCAGAGATTCTCGCCGCCTTCGAACGCGAGTATATCGAACAGGCCTTGCCTGCTATCGTTCTGCGCGACTTTCGCACCACCGAACGCGGCGCACAGGTCACCTGCGAAGCCGACCTCGTCGTGCGCGGCGAACCCGTTTCCGTGACCGGCCAGGGCAACGGCCCCATCGACGCCTTCATGCGCGGCCTGGCCGCCACCGGCCGCCTGCCCGCCTGCGACGTGCAAAGCTACAGCGAACACTCCCTCGGCAGCGGAGCCGAAGCCAAGGCAGTGAGTTACATCCAGCTCAAGCTGGCCGACGGTCGCAGCCTCTTCGGCGCAGGTGTCGATACCAACATCGAACTCGCCTCCATCCGGGCCATCGTCAGCGCGCTCAACCGCTCGCTGGCCTGATCGCCCACCGCTCGATTGAACAAGCCACGCGGCCTCGCGCCGCGTGGCTTGTTTATGTCCGGCCCACCCGACTAAACAACCATACTCCCGCCGTCGCGTAGCCCGCCGGCGTCAGCCACATCCATATCTCGGGCCGCAACTCCGGATACCGCTCCAACATGCTTGTCAGCGTGGTGAAAAAATAAAAACCGAGCACCAACAGCACCGCCAGGCCGAGATTGGCCGAGGTCTCCTTTCGCGAGACTTTTATGCCCAGCGGCACCGCCACCATCACCAGCGCCAACACCGCAAAACTTTCAGCCGCCTTCTCGCTTATCGCCATCTTCACCCGGACGAGTTCGGCGCTCTGATCCTCGCTCGCCTCCGCGCCCAGCGCACGCAACTCGGCGCGCCGCGCCAACAGTTCATCGAGCGTCATCCACTTGGTCCTGCGCACGGACGCAGTGCCCCCGAACACGCCCTCCAAACCCAATTCTATGCTCATCGAATCCGAACTCGCTATCGGCTGAGGCTTAGAAAAATCCTCCGGCCGTTCCCTATCCCGCGGCTCCGCGCTCACATCCCGCAAGGTCAAAACCAGCCGGTTGTCCGCCTCGCGATAATCGATCACGCCCGTCTTCGCCCGCACCATGCCCACGACCTGCTGCTGCGAATCGAGTTGCCACAACCAAAAATCCTTCAACTCCCCCGCTTCGCGCTCCCCGACATAAACCACATACCCCGGAAAATCCCGCACGAAGGTCCGCGGCACGATGAAGCTCAGCGGATTCTGCCGCACCGCCTCTATCAACGTTGTCCGATACGCCGTCCGCGCCTGCGGCACCGTGTAAAAACTCAACACCAACGAGACCACCACCGCCCCGCACGCGATGATCCAGACCGGACGACAAATATACCCGAGCCCGAGCCCCGCCGCGCGCATCGCCGTGATCTCCTGCTGACTCGACATCCGCCCCAGCACCAGCAGCACCGCAGTGAGCAAACCGATGGGCAACGCGTTGAACGCCACGTAAGGCAACAACAACCAGACCAACTTCAGCGCGCTCTCCGGTTGCAACTGCCCCGCCGCCACATAGCCCAGCAAATCCCGCAAGGCCTGCCCCGCGATCAACACGAAAGTAAACAAGCCCACCGCCGCCGCGCTCGCCCCGGCGACGCTGGCAAAAATGTGGCGGTGAAGAATTCCCATGGATCGAAAAACAGAACGCGATGACGCGATGTTGCCAACACTCCGGCGCGTGAGAGCCTGTTCTCCAAGCATGAAGTTCACGCCCGCCAAGCCCGCCCTCACCGGCGAGACCCTCGACACCCTCGCCGCCCGCCTAAAGGAGCGCGGCGAACCGGCTTTCCGCGCCAAACAAATCCTCGAATGGGTTTACAAAAAACGCGCCCGCACCTGGGACGAGATGACCAACCTCTCCAAACCCCTGCGCGCCTGGCTGGCCGATACCTTCGAACTCCAGCCCATCACCCTCCTCTTCGACAAACAATCGCGCGACATCACCGACAAGCTCCTCTTCGAACTCGGCGACCGCCAGCTCATCGAGACCGTCATCATCCGCGCCCCCCAGGAGGGCGTCGGCCTCGACGCCTCTCGCAAGACCATTTGCATCTCCACCCAGGTCGGCTGCGCCATGGCCTGCAAATTCTGCGCCTCCGGCCTCGCCGGCTGGAAGCGAGACCTCGACGCCGGCGAAATCGTCTCGCAACTCCTCCAGGTATGCTACCGCGAGGACGCCCACGATCCGCGCGCCCACAGCGGCCTCGCCACCTTCGACAACATCGTCATCATGGGCATGGGCGAACCCCTCGCCAACTACGACGCCGTCATGCGCGCCCTCACCATCGTCAACGCCGACTGGGGGCTCGGTTTCGGTGCCCGCCGCATCACCCTCTCGACCAGCGGCCTCGTGCCAAAAATCCTCCAACTCGCCGACGAGCCCCTCGGCTTTCGCCTCGCCATCTCGCTGCACGGCGCGACCGACGAGGTCCGCGAAAAAATCATGCCCGTCAACAAGGCCTACCCCTTGGCGAAACTCATCCCCGCCATCCAGACCTTCACCGAAAAACACGGCCGCATGGTCACGCTCGAATTCATCCTCATCGAGGACGTCAACGACTCCCTCGACCAGGCCGCCGCGCTTCGCGACATCGCCGCCGACCTGCACGCCCACGTGAACCTCATCCCCTACAACACCGTCGAGGGCCTCCCCTGGAAACGCCCCTCCGGCAACCGCATGGAGCGCTTTGCCGACGTGCTCCGCGAGGCCCGCGTGCCCGTGACCCTGCGTCGCGAAAAGGGCCACGACATCGACGCCGCCTGCGGCCAGCTTCGCCTAAAAACCGAGCAAGACCGCGAAAAAATGGCCGCCGCCGCCAGGTAGGGCGTGACCGCCACGTGGCACGGGCATCCTGCCCGTGATGGTAGGGCGTGACCGCCGGGCGCGCCGCCTCCGACGTCGCACGGGCATCCTGCCCGTGTTTGATCCCGCCGCCTCCCGCCGCGCTCAGCTCAACTTAAACGGCTTCAACAAGCTCTTCGTATCCGGCGGCGGCACATACGGATTCCTCAACCGCGCCCACGTGCCCAGCGCCAGCAACGCGCTTACGCCCACGAACCAATCCCCCCAGCGCACGTAAAGCGTCTGCACGCCGATAAACCGCGTATCCCGCGACACGCTCAACGTCGCGCTCCCGCGAAAATACACCGTGCCCGCATCCTCGCCCCGCCCCGCCGGCTCGGTGCGCACCATCGCCTTGCCATCCGGCCCCTTCGCCTTGGTCAACACCGCGCGGATCGCCCCCGCCTCGTCGATCCAGCCGCTCCAACCCGAATTCCCCGCGCGCAACACCGGCCGCCGCGTCTCCACCGCGCGCAGCACCGAATGCGCCGCGTGCTGATACGCCGCCGCGCCCTCGCCAAACCAGCCGTTGTTCGTGTTCACCACCAACACCTCCGCCCCCGCCCGCACGCTCTCCCGCGCCAGCGCCGGAAAAATGTCCTCGTAGCAAATCAACGCGCCCAGCCGCGTCTCCCGCTCCGCCTCGCCAACCCGCGTCCGCAAGGTCAACAACCCCGCGTCTTCGCCCGAGGTGAAATCCCCGCCCACCGGCACCACCTTTTCCAACCAGCCCAGCACCGCCCGTAGCGGCACATACTCGCCAAACGGCACCAGATGCCGCTTCGCATAAAACTCTTCCTGCAACCCGCCAGCCTCCGCCGCTCCACTCGCCTCGGCATCAGCCCTCGCCTCGTCGGGCCTGCCCTCCGAAGCCTTGGCGAAGGAGGGGTAAACCAAAAACACGCCGTTCCACCACCGCTCCTCCGGCGTATCCAGATTTTCATGACCGATCGATCCCATCATCAGCGGCGCCCGCACCCGCCGCACCAAGTCCTCCGTCCACTCGCGCATGCCCGGATCGCCCATCACCGCCAGCGGCGT
>DAIPIP010000184.1:0-5492 GCA_036770725.1 Opitutaceae bacterium | reverse complement strand
CAACCTGATCGACCCGCGCCGCTGACCCATCGGTCCGCTGATCCCGCCGCCCCCCTTCAGGTCCGCCTCCCCTGTCCATCGGTGTAACCCATTGGTTTACACCCTTCCCTCCGCTCTCCCTCGGCCATGTGTAACCAAATTGGTTACACCTCTACTCAACCGCCGCCCCGAAAAGTGTAACCAATTTGGTTACACTTTTCCCCTGCGCCGACCTGGCCCGTGTAACCTATTGGGTTACACATTTACCGCACGCCGCTCCATCGGTGTAACCCATTGGTTTAGACCCTTCCCTCCGCTCTCCCTCGGCCATGTGTAACCAGATTGGTTACACCTCTACTCCACCGCCGCCCGGGAAAGCGTAACCAATTTGGTTACACTTTTCCCCTGCGCCGACCTGGCCAGTGTAACCTATTGGGTTACACCGACCGAATTTCCCGGCGGCAACACAAGCCCCGTTCTCGCTCCGATCTCACTCCCGGCACCTACCGTTCTCACGGAGCAGTTCACCCGCCGTCTGGCACTCCGTGGATGAGCCGGGCCCGAGCTTTGCGTTTTCAGCACGGCGCGAGATTCTTAAAAACCGTCTTCACGCCTCGCTTCACACCTGCCCCCTCTGCGCACCTCCCTCGTCTCCGCCCCTCCCCCCGTGCCGCACTCCCTGCTCATCGACTACAACGGCTTCTTCGCCTCCTGCGAACAACAGGACCGGCCCGAGCTGCGCGGTCGCCCCGTCGCCGTCGTCCCCGTCGCCTCCGAACACACGTCCTGCATCGCCGCCAGCTACGACGCCAAACGCGCCGGCATCAAGGTCGGCACCGCCGTCGCCGTCGCCCGCCGCCTCTGCCCCGGCATCGCCATCGTCGAGTCTCGCCCGGAGCTCTACCTGCACTACCACAAAAAACTCATCGAAGCGGTCGAGACCTGTCTGCCCGTAACCGAGGTCTGGTCCATCGATGAGGTCTGGTGCCAGATCCCGCCCGGCCTTCGCGAACGTGACGCCGCCCTCGACCTCGCCAAAAAAATCAAGCGCGCCATCGCCCGACTCGCCGGCGCTCACCTCACCTGCTCCATCGGCCTCGCGCCCAACGCCTGGCTCGCGAAGATCGCCTCTGATCTCCAAAAACCCGACGGCCTCGTCATCATCGAACAAGACGATCTCCCGCACCGTCTCTTCGAGCTAGCCCTGCGCGATCTCCCCGGCGTCGGCGAAAACATGGAGAAACGCCTGCGCGCCGCCGGCATCCTCACCGTCGCCCAACTCTGCGCCGCCGAACTGCGCGAACTCCGCCGCATCTGGGGCGGCATCGAGGGCGAGCGCATGTGGCGTCGCCTGCGCGGCGAGGAGGTCCCGCTCCCGCCCCGCCACACCTCCTCCATCGGCCACGCGCAAATCCTCTCGCCCGATCTGCGCAACCCCGACGGCGCGCGCGCCACCCTCCACCGCCTCCTGCAAAAAGCCGCCCTCCGCCTGCGCCACGGCAACCTCTTCGCCGGCGGCCTCCACCTCGCGCTCAAATATCGCGGCTCCCGCTGGAGCGAGGCCGTCACCTTCACCGACACGCAGGACACCCTCGAATTCATCCGCGTGCTCAACCTGCTCTGGAACCGCCGCCCCGCGCGCCGCGTCGATCATTTCTCCGTGGGCGTCACGCTCTTCGCCCTCGTGCCCGCCGAGTCGCGCACCGAACTCCTCCCCGGCCTGCTCGACGAACGCCCGGGCGACTCCGCCCGCCGCGCCGCGCTCAACGCCACGCTCGACCACATCAACAAAAAGCTCGGCAAACACTCCGTCGTTTACGGCGGCGCGGTCGGCGCCCTCGCCTACGCGCCCATCCGCATCGCCTTCCAACGCATCCCCGACCTCGCCCTCGAGGAGGGCGAGATCGACGGCGAACTCTATCCGACCTCGGACGAACTCGCCGCCGCGCGCCGGCTGTAGCGCTCCGAGTAAAATTGTAGGGCGGGGTCGCCGCACCCCGCCGTCGTTCGGAAGCAGAGCAGCGGGGTGCGACGACCCCGCCCTACACCATTACGGCCAACCCATACCGTAAGCCGCCCAAAGTGTTACTTGATCGCCACCAGCTCGACCTCGAACACCAGCACCGAGCCGGGAGGAATCGGTCCCTGGCCGCGGTCCCCATAGCCGAGCGAGGCGGGGATAAAAAGTTTCCACTTCGAGCCGACCGACATCAGCTGCAAGGCCTCCACCCAGCCCGCGATCACGCCGGTGACGGGAAACGAGACCGTCTCGCCGCGCTGCACCGAGCTGTCGAACACCGTGCCGTCGGTCAACGTGCCATGGTAGTGAACCTCGACCGTCTGATCCGCCGAGGGCTTCGCGCCCGCGCCTTCGCGCATCACCTCGTATTGCAGACCCGAGTCCGTCACCACCACGCCCGCGCGGGCGCGATTTTCGGCGAGGAACGCGTTCCCAGCCTCCGCGCGCTTCGCCGCCTCGCCCGCCGTCACCGCCTCCGCCCGCTCCTGCGCGGTCTCAAACGCGGCGCGCAAATCGGCCTCCTTCACGCGCGGCGGCAAACCGGAGAGCCCGTCCTGCAACCCGATCACGAACGCGCTCAGATCGACCTCCACACCTTGGCGGGCGAGATTCGCGCCCATGTTCATCGCGATGCCGTAGCTGACGCGTTGTTCGACCGTGTCAAAAGAATGCTCGGAGGGGGAAGACATGCGCGCCACCCCACCGACCATACCGTCAAACGCAACCCCTCGTTTTCCCGCCCCCCGCGCGCCCCCGCGCCGAACTCCCACTCTGCTCCCCAAAACACCACGCAAAGCCCACGCACCCGCTTGGACCGCGACGCCCCTCGGCTAACCTGTCCGCGCACATGACTCCCGCCCTCGCACCGCTTCTCGCCGAACTCCAGGCCCTCGTCGGCTCGCAAAACATCATCAGCGAGGGCGACTCCCTCGATACCCTCTCGAAGGACTACTATTGGTATTCGCCCCTGCTCCGCCCCATCGTTGATCCGTTGCGCGCCGACCTCGTCGCCCGCCCCGGCACCATCGACGAACTCCGCGCCGTCGTCGCCGCCTGCTTCCGCGCCGGCGTGGCCGTGACCCCGCGCGGCGGCGGCACCGGCAACTACGGCCAATGCGTGCCCCTCCACGGCGGCGTCGTCATCGATTTCACCCGCCTCGACCGCATCCACTCCGTCGAGGGCGGCGTCGTGCGCGCCGAACCCGGCGCGCGCCTCGGCCCCATCGAGGCCGCCGCCCGCGCCGCCGGTTACGAACTGCGCTGCTACCCCTCCACCTGGATGAAGGCCACCCTCGGCGGCTTCTTCGGCGGCGGCGCCGGCGGCATCGGCAGCATCCGTTGGGGCGGTATCGCTTCCGTGGATACGGTCAAATCCATCACCCTCCTCACCTGCGAGGCCGAGCCCCGCGTCATCCGCCACGAGGGCACGTCCGCCATGGTCGCCCTCCGCACCTTCGGCACCACCGGCTTCATGATCGAGATCGAGATGCGCCTCGCCCCCAAACTCGACTACGACCAGCTCGCCTTCAGTTCCCCCGACTGGTCCGCCCTGCTCGAATGGACCGACGCCGCCGCGCGCAACGGCGCCTGGCCCAAACGCGTGACCTCCCAGTTCCAGTGGCCCCTGCCTTCCTACTTCAAACCCATCGCCAAGCACCTGCGCGCCGACGAACACGTGAGCTTCGTCCTCATCGAACGCGCCCACACCGAAGCCGTGCTCGCCTCCGCCTCCGCCGCCGGCCTCGCCTGCGTTTACAACCGCCCGCTCGCCGACCCGCCCAAGCCGCCCTTCCTCTCCGACTTCACCTACAACCACACCACGCTCTGGGCCATGAAAAGCGAGCCCGCCTACACCTACGTGCAGGCCGGCTTCACGACGGATTTTCGCCGCCAGCTCGGCCAGCTCATGACGCGCTTCCCCGGCGAGGTGCTGATCCACCTCGAATGGTCCGCCGCCGATCCGACTCGCGCCGTCGGCCCCGGCGCCGTGCCCGAAGCCATCGGCGTCGGCGGTATCCCTGTTATCAAATACTCCACCGAAGCGCGCTTCCGCGAGATCCTCGACTACGCCACATCCATCGGCGTCGGCCTGAGCAAAACCCACCACGTTTACCTGCCCGAAGGCGACGCCGCCCAGACCGCCGCCCGCCACGCGCTCAAGCGCGAGGTAGATCCGCGCGGCCTCATGAACCCGGGCAAAATGAAATCCTTCCCGCTCAATCCCTTCGCCTGATGCGCGCCGCCGCCCTCTCCCTGCTCGCGCGCCTTGCGCTCGTCACCTTCGCGCTCGCGCCCGACAGCCGCGCCGCCGACCTCCTCGTCGGCAACACCGAGACCCGCGACGTCGTGCGCTACGACGCGCACACCGGCGAGTATCGAGGGGTCTTCATTCCCGTCGGCACCGGCGGCCTGCTCAGCCCCGACGACTTACTCCTCGGCCCAGACGGCTTGCTCTACCTCACCAGCGGCAGTCACGACGCCACGCCCGGCCAAGGCGTGCTCCGCTTCGATCCGCGCACGGGAAAATTCATCGACCACTTCACCAAATTCCCCGACGGGCGAAACCGCTTCATCCGCCCCTACGGCGCCGCCTTCGGCCCCGACGGCCACCTCTACGTAGCCAGCTTTCGCACCGACGAAATTCTGCGTTTCGACGGCCTCACCGGCGACTTCATCGACGTCTTCGCCCGCGGCTCCGGCCAAGCCGACGGCCTCAACGGCCCCAACGACCTGCTCTTCACCCCCGCCGGCCGTCTCCTCGTCACCACCCAAGGCAGCGTCGCCGCGCGCGACGGCACCGGCGACATCGCCTACCGCTTCCCCAGCCAGATTCTCGACTACGATCCCGCGACCGGCGCGCACCGCGTTTTCGCCACCCCCGGCGCGCGCGACGACACCGATCCTCCCTCCGGTTTTTCCAGCCTGCTCGGCCTCGCGGGCGCGAGCGACGGCACGGGAATTCTCGTCACCGACTTCGCCAACGGTCTCCTCCATTTCTCCTTCGCCGGCGAACTTCTGAGCGTCACCCCAACCCGCATTGGCGCCAACCATGCCGGCAACCTCGCCCTGCACGCAGGCCAAATCTACGTGCCTGTTTTCGACGCCAAGACTCTCGACGGCGCCATCCTCCGTCTGCCCGAACCCACCGCCTCCCCTTCCATCACCGCCGCTTCCGACGCATCCCCATCCACCGTGAAACCATGGGTGAACGACCCACGCCACCTGCGACGCCCGGTCGGCATATTCCTCAACGCACCCGCCCCCCGACCCGCCAACTAAACCCCGACCCATTCCCCCCACCCTTAAGATGTGGACTGCTTTAGGGACCGTCTCCGTAGGCACCGTCTCCGTCCGGTCCTTCGAACTTTGCCTTTGACGACGAGAAAAGCCGGACACTCAAGGGAAACCCATTCCCGCACCGCCCACAAAAAACCCCAGAGACTTCTATAAGTCCCTGGGGCCAAAATGGCTGCCCGGGCTGGGGTCGAACCAG
>DAIPIP010000183.1:0-5524 GCA_036770725.1 Opitutaceae bacterium | reverse complement strand
GTCTCCGTAGCTCAAGTGGATAGAGCGGTCGTTTCCTAAACGACTGATCCGTGTTCGACTCACGGCGGGGACACCATTTTGACGGGGTTTTGAGGCAAGTCGCAGTGGCTTTTTTATCGCGATAAAGACCTCAGCTGTCCGTTACGGCGACAAGCGTGTCGCCGTTCCGTGGGGCCGCCGGATTGTTTTGTCCCTTGCGGTGCATTCATCGCGAACCAATTTTGCCCGCGCGATGCCCAACAGCTTTGGACACCTTTTCCGAATTACCACCTGGGGCGAGAGCCACGGACCGGCCATCGGCGTGACCGTGGACGGTTGTCCGCCGCGCCTGCCGATCACCGCCGCCGAGATCCAGGCCGAACTTGATCGCCGCCGTCCCGGCCAGAGCGATATCACGACGCCGCGCAAAGAGGCAGACTCGGTCGAGATTCTCTCCGGCGTTTACGAGGGCATGACCACCGGCACGCCAATCAGCATGCTGGTGCGCAACACCGACCAGCGCTCCTCAGCCTACAATGAGATGAAGACCGCCTTCCGGCCCTCGCACGCGGACTTCACCTACCAAACCAAATTCGGCGTGCGCGATCCGAATGGCGGCGGTCGCAGCTCGGCGCGCGAGACCATCGGACGCGTCGCGGCCGGGGCCATCGCCAAAAAAATCCTCGATGGCAAGGGGCTCGAAATCCGCGCATTCATCACGCGCATCCACGATATCGCCGCGCCCGAATCGGCGCTGGTCGAGTTCCCCTCGCTCGAAGCCGTCGAGGCCACGGCGGTGCGTTGTCCGCACGCGGAGACCGCAGCCGCCATGATCGAGCGCATCAAAGCCGTGCGCTCCGAGGGCGACTCGGTCGGCGGCGTCATTCAGTGCCGTGTGCGCGGCGTGCCCGTCGGGTTGGGCGAGCCGGTGTTCGACCGGCTCGAGGCCGATCTCGCCAAGGCCATGTTGTCCTTGCCCGCCACGAAAGGTTTCGAGGTCGGCAGCGGTTTCGGCGGTTCGCTGCTGCGCGGCTCCGAGCACAACGATCTTTTCGAGAACCGTGACGGACGCATCCGCACCGTCACCAATCGCTCCGGCGGTGTGCAGGGCGGCATCAGCAACGGCGAGGAGATCGTCTTCAACGTGGCCTTCAAACCCACCGCCACCATCCTCCAGTCGCAGCAAACCGTGAACCTCGCCGGCGAGCCGTCCGAGCTCATGGGCAAGGGTCGCCACGATCCGTGCGTGGTGCCGCGCGCCGTGCCCATCGTCGAGTCGATGGCCGCGCTCGTGTTGCTCGACCACTGGCTGCGCGATTCGGCGCAGAACCACACCTTCGAGTTTTGATTTCGCCAGCACACCGTCCTCACGCAGTTCGTTTCCTGTTATAGTTTTTTCGTTTCAACCATGTCCGAAGTCGCCGCCGCCCAGAGTCAGCTCGTGTATATCATCCTTGGCGCGCCTGGTTCGGGCCGTCGCGAGGTGCTGACCGATTTGATCGCCGGCGGACTCGACGTCGCCCACGAGCGAGCCCACGTGTTCCTGCCCGCCGGCGAGCCGCCGCAGCCCGCCGACGAGGCGCTCGGCGCGTTCAGCGTCGCGCGCATGGCGTGGGACGCGGAGCACCATCTCTGGCACGCCGATTCGCCGCCCGCCGAGGCCACGCATGTGTTTATCCTGCTCGATGGCCGCGTCGATCCGGTGGACCAGATCGAGGCGCTCAAGCCCTGGCTGGCCGCGCATTCGTTGCCGGTTTCGCGGGTGTTCACGGTGGTGCATTGCCAGCTTGCCGAGAAGCACTCTGCGCTCGTGACCTGGCACGACGCCTGTGTGCATTTCTCCGACGTCGTGCTGCTCAACCGTCGAGAAGGCGTGGCGAACAAATGGCTGAGCGAGTTTCGTCGCCGCTACGACGACCAGTGCATCCCGTGCCTTTTCGAATTCGTGAAGGCGGGCAAGGTCCGCAATCCGGTGCTCCTGCTCAATCCGGTGGCGCGCCGCCTCAGCCAGTATTTCGACGAGTCCGAGTGGGACGAACTCGATCTTGATGGCGTGGAGATCGGCGAGTCGGAGGACGAAGACGGCGACAACGTGACCCCGCTCGACAAGACGAATCTGGACCCCGACGATCAACCGCCGGTGGATCCATGGTTGGAGCGCGATGCCTCCGGCCATCGTAAGCAAACGGCGCCTGATATCCGAAAATATTTGGAGTGATCGGGGCATGAAAAAACGCGGCTTTCTTGGGCCGCGTTTTTTTGCGTCTGGATTGTCTGGCAGATTATTTCGTGGCTGCGACGGCCGCGACGAATGCGCGTGCCTTGGCGGTGATGGCGGCCCAGTTGCGCTCCTTGAAGGATTTGGCATCGACCAGCGAGCTGCCTGCGGCGGTGGCGAAGGCGCCGGCCCTGATGAACTCGCCGACGTTCTCGGCGGTCACGCCTCCGGTGGGCACGAGTTCGACCTGCGGGAGCGGGGCCTTGAGCGACTTGATGTAGGCCGGGCCGAAAAATTCGGCGGGGAAAATCTTCGCGGCGTCGGCACCTTGTTCCCACGCGTTGACCACTTCGGTCGGGGTGAGCGCGCCGCTGAAGACGGGCACGCTGTAGCGCTGGCAAAGTTTGATCACGTCGGGCCGCAGCGCCGGGGTGACTATGAAGCGCGCGCCGGCGAGGATGCCCGCGCGCGCGGTCTCGGCGTCGAGCACGGTGCCAAGGCCGAAGAGGAAATCGGGCATCTCGGCGGTGGCTTTTTCAAGCAGGCGGATCGCGCCCGGCGTCGTCATGGTGAGCTCGATGGAGGTGAGGCCGCCCTCGGCGAGGGCCTTGGCGCAGTCGAGCAGGCCGTCGGGATTGTCGGCGCGGATAAGGGCGATGACCTTTTCGGAGTGAAGCTTCTGGAGTATGGCGACTTTTTTCATGGGCGACCTCCAAGCCAGCTCCCAAGCGCCCGGACGCGCAATCCCTGGATTGTCCGCCAAGGGCAAACCTTAGCACAAAACCCGCCGCCGTTAAAAATGGTGCCCGGGAGCGGACTCGAACCGCTACACCGTGAGGCACAGGCTTCTGAGACCTGCGTGTCTACCAATTCCACCACCCGGGCAAGGAAGGAAGGGCAAAGGCACCCATCCCTCGCCTTACAGGCAAGCCCGGATTTTTTTTCGCGGACTTGGCGCGAGCGTTAACCGTTGAACGCCGCCATGTCTTCTCGCGCCGTCTGCATCTCCGCCAAAATGATGTCCGTGTGCCCGAGCAACTGCCGGCCGGCCGGCGTGATCGTCACCATGCGCCCCATGCGATCAAATAAACGACAGCCCAAATCCCGCTCCAAAGCCTTGATGGCGTGACTCACCGCCGACTGGGTGAGCCCCATCTCCTTCGCGGCCTGCGTAAAGCTGCCAACGCGCGCCAAAGTGGCGAAAGCGAGGAGTTTGCGGCTATCCAAAATGGCGGGCGACATGAGTGGCGGACAAAAAATGGTGAGCCTACTATGAGCACGATTCACGCCACCGCTTCGCAACTTATCATATATGAACCGATTTCACGCGATTGCCACGCGCGTATCCGTTGTTACCGATGCGCCCCCTGGCTCTGCTGCCGGCGTCCATCGAATGTCCGAATCCACACCCGAGTCTCCGCGCCCCATTTCCGCCTCTGCGCCCCGTTTCCGGATCGAATTTCCCGTCGATCTACCCATCAGCGCGCGCGCCGACGAGATCGTGGACCTGATCGGCAAGCATCAGGTCATCATCCTCGCGGGCGAAACGGGCTCGGGCAAAACCACCCAGATTCCCAAAATGTGCCTCGCCGCCGGTCGCGGCACCAAGGGCCAGATAGCCTGCACCCAGCCGCGCCGCGTCGCCGCGCTCTCCGTCTCGCGCCGCGTGGCCGAGGAGCTTCAGGTCAACTGGGGCCGCGAGGTCGGCTGCAAAATCCGTTTCGACGACCGCACCTCCCGCGACACCGTCGTGAAATTCATGACCGACGGCATGCTGCTCGCCGAGGTCCAGAGCGACCCGCTGCTGCGCGCCTACGACACCATCATCCTCGACGAGGCGCACGAGCGTTCGCTCAACATCGACTTCCTCCTCGGCCACCTGCGCAACCTGCGCTTCAAACGTCCCGAGCTGCGCATCGTCATCACTTCGGCCACGATCGACACCGAGGCGTTTTCCAAGGCCTTCGACGACGCGCCTATCGTGCAGGTCTCCGGCCGCACTTTTCCCGTCGAGGTCATCTACGCCCCGCTCGATTCCCTCGGCAGCGACGCCGCCGAGAGCGACGAGCCTTCCGCTCGCCCCGAGGCGCTGCACTACGTGGACGGCGCGGTCGAGGCCGTGGAACGCATCCTCGCCGGCGACGCGGGCAACGCATCCGCCGGCGGCGACATCCTCGTGTTCATGCCCGCCGAGCGCGACATCCGCGAATGCTGCGAAATCCTCGAAGGCCGCCACCGCCACGCCGAGGTGATCCCGCTCTTCGGCCGCCTCTCCCAAGCCGAGCAGCAACGCATTTTCTCCGGTTCGCAGCGGCGAAAAATCATCGTCGCGACCAACATCGCCGAGACCTCGCTGACGCTGCCCGGCATTCGCTTCGTCGTGGACACCGGCCTCGCCCGCGTCTCGCGCTACGTGCCGACCGCGCGCACCCGCCGCCTGCCCATCGAGGAGGTCGCCCAGTCGAGCTGCGACCAGCGCAAGGGCCGCGCCGGCCGCGTCGCCGAGGGCGTGTGCATACGCCTGTATTCGGAAGAGGACTACAACGCGCGCCCGCGCTTCGCCCAGCCCGAGATCCAGCGCGCCAACCTCGCCGACGTCATCCTGCGCATGAAGGCCTTCGGCCTCGGCGACATCGAGCGGTTCCCGTTCATCAACATGCCCGCGACGAAGTCGATTCGCGCCGGCTACGCCTTGCTGGAAGAACTCGGCGCGATAGGTAGGGCGGGCCCGCCAGGCCCGCCGTCCGATGGCGAATCACCCGACGCAGGCGCGGCGGTCCCGGCGGTCCCGCCCTACCACGGAATCGAACTCACGCCGCTCGGCCGCGAACTCGCCCGGCTGCCGGTCGATCCCACCGTTGGTCGCATGATCCTCCAGGCTCGCGAGGAAAAAGCCCTGCACGAGGTGCTCGTCATCGCGGCGGGCCTTTCGATCCAGGACCCGCGCGACCGTCCGCTCGACGCGCGCGAAAAGGCCGACGCCGCGCACCGCCGCTTCGTTCACCCGGACTCGGATTTCCTCACCCTGCTCGCGATCTGGGAATCGTTTCACAACGAACTCGAACGCCTCTCCCAAGCGCGGCTGCGTCGCTTTTGTCGCGACCATTTTCTGAGCTACACTCGCATCCGCGAGTGGCGCGATATCTACGCCCAGTTGCTCGACGTGCTCGAATCGCGCCGCGATTTTCAAATGACCTCCGTCTGGGACGGCGTCGCGCCCGACGCGCAAACGCCCGACAAGCTCGCCTCCGGCACACCGGGTTACCGCGCGATTCACCGCAGCATTCTCTCCGGCCTGCTCGGCAACATCGCCGCGCGCGACGAGGA
>DAIPIP010000182.1:0-5534 GCA_036770725.1 Opitutaceae bacterium | reverse complement strand
CCGCCCGCGACATCCAGTTCTACGCCAACGTAAGCGGCAGCTACGAACCCCCGTCCTTCAGCGAGGCTGGCACCGCCGTCGTCGCCAACCGCGCCCAGGAAGCCCTCACCTACGAACTAGGCACCCGCGGCGAACGCGGCTTCCTCCGCTGGGAAGCCTCCCTCTACCACGCCCGCATCGACGACGAACTTCTTGCCATCCAGCTTCCCGGACCCGTCACCGGCACCCTTAACGCCGACCGCACCATCCACCAAGGAGTCGAACTCGGCTTCGCCGCCGACCTCCTCGGCCAAGCTTGGAAAAGCGAGTCCACCCCCGACCACCGCGTCGTCCTCCGCACCGCCTACACCTACGGCGACTTCCGTTTCGACGGCCCCACTCCCGGCGTCGTCGGCTCCAACAACAACCGCATCGCCGGCGTCGCCCCCCACCTCATTCGCGGAGAACTCGTTTACGAAAACGCCTCCGGCTACTACGCCGGCCCCACCTTTGAGTGGGTTCCGCAAAAGTCCTACATCGACCACGCCAACACTTTTTCTGCCGATCCCTACGCCCTGCTCGGCTTCAAGCTAGGTCGCCGCGTCGCCAAAGGTGTCTCCTGGTTCATCGAGGCCAAAAACCTCACCGACGAGACCTACGCCGCCACCCACGGCGTGATCTTAAACGCCAACGCCGCCGACGCCCCCCAGTTCCTCCCCGGCGACGCCCGCTCCGTCTTCGCCGGCCTCGAATACCGCTGGTAACCCCCGCCCTTCCGCCCCTCCCAATAAAAATCATCCCGAAAAGTGTAACCAAATTGGTTACACTTTTCCGGATCCACAAACGACCTCCGTCAGGTCTTGTTTCTTCCTGATATTATCCCGCCGTCGGCATGGTGTAACCAAACTGGTTACACTTTTCCGAGGCCTCTCGGGACATCCAACTCCAGCACTTCCCGCGGCACCTTCTCCATGAAACCCTCCACCCTTCGCGCCCTCCACCGCTGGATCGGCCTTGCCTGCGCCCTCACCGTGCTCCTCGCCACCGGAAGCGGCATCCTCCACATCGTCATGACCTGGACCCAGCCGCCGCCCCCGCGCCCCGCGCCCGCCGACGGCTTCATGCCGCCCGTCATCGCCTTCCCGATTTCCGATCTCCCCGCCGACCTCCGCGTGCGCTCCATCCAGGTCCGCCTGCTCGACAACGAACCTTGGTATCAAGTTTTCACTACAAACGGCCCCCGCTACTTCTCTGCCGCCGACGGACGCGAAGACCCCCACGTCGAAACCCGCCTCGCCTTCGACATCGCCCGCCGCCACCTCGCCGCCGCCTCCCTCCCGCCCGACGCCTTCGCCTACACCCGCCGTCTCGACGCCTTTGACCGCGAATACATCGGAATATTCCGCCTCCTCCCCGTCCACCGTATCGACGTCGCCGACGGCCGCGGCACCCGCCTCTACGTCAGCACCCAGACCGGCGGCGTCGCCCGCCACACCGACAACCGCCGCCAGTTCGAGGCCAACGTTTTCAGCAACCTGCACAAATATTCCTTCATCCGCCACAAACCCACCCGCGACGCCGTCCTCGTCACCGTCACCGCCCTCGCCTTCCTCGCGTCCCTCGCCGGCATCGCCCTCTTCTTTGTCACCCGTCGCCGCAAGCCAGCCATATAAGCCCCACTCCTCGCCCCCTCTGCTTGGAATAATTAATGCCGTCTCCCGTTTCACCAAACTCACCCATGCGCTATCCTACCTGTTTTGCTCACGCCTCTCACGCCGCGCCTCCACACATCCGCCCAACATGAACACCATCTTCCCGCTCGCCCCCCGCTCGCGTCGTCACGACATCGACAAGGCCCTCGCCTTCGCCATCGCGCCCGCCGCCCCCACCTTCGCCGCCATCTACTTTTTCGCCGACCAGCTCCAGCTCGCCTTGATCGTCACCTCCGTTTGCTTTGTCGGCACCTTCATCTGCGCGCTCACTCTCGCCAGCACACCCCTGGGACGCATCGTTCTCACCGGCGACACACTCCAGCTCGATAGCGGCAGCCTCCACGCCCGCGTCCCCCTCGCCTCCCTCGACCTCGCCTCCGCCCGCCTCGGCGCCCATCCCTCCCCGTCTCTACGACTCGACACCCGCGCCGCCCACGCCGTCACCATCCCCGCCCGCTCCGGTCCGCCCCTGGTCGTCACTCCCCTCGACCGCGACGCCTTCCTTCGCACCATCCACCACCTCGCCTCATGAAAAACAAACCCTCTCTTCGCGCCTCCGCCATAGCGCTCCTGCTCGCCGCTCTCACCTTCGCCGGCCGCGCCGGCGAAAGCTGCTCCGCCTGCCTCGCGCCAAAACTCCCCGCGACCACGTCCACCGCCACACTTGCGGCCGTCGAAACACCCGCGCCCGCCGCCGAAACCGGCCACCCGCTGCGCGGCGTCATTCTGGAACTGCTCCCCGATCGCCAGGCCCTCCTCGTCCACCACGAGGAAATCCCCGGCGTCATGCGCGCCATGACCATGCTTTTAAAAGTGGACGCCCCCACCCTCGCCACCGCGCAGAAAAACCAAGCCATCACCGCCACCCTCATCCGCCGCGCCGACGGCTGGTGGCTCGAAAACATCGCCCCCGCCCCCTCCGCGCCCTGAAACGTCAGATCCCGCGCACATCCGCAGTCGGCGCGCTGATTTTGTGAGTGAATACCCGCCCCGCCCCGCGCCCCCAATTCTTCGGCAGCCGCCTGCATTCCGGCACGCCGTTCACTTCCTGAAACTCGATCACGCGCGTCCGAAAACTCGCCCGGTGCCGTTCCATGCGCTGCAACGTGCGCTCTCGAATTGCCCACGGATCCACTCTCCGGGCAATCATCTCCCGCACCCCCTCCGCCACCGCCTCCGCCGTCGCCTCGACCGTGACCGAATTATCCGGATCGAAAAATTCATCCCGCTCTCCCTCGCTGGGCGTCGTCACCACCGGCAGCCCGCTTAACAAATACTAGATGCTCGCCAACATCGCCCCCTCGATCCTCGACAAACACAACCCCACCCGCGCCCTCCGATAAGCCTCCGCCACTTTTTCCCGCGTCAACGTCCGCGGCCACAACAGTCGCTTGTGCCGGTTCAAGATATGCGCGTGCCTCAAACGCCAGCGCATCGCTATCATCCAAAGCGGCTGACGCAGATTCGGCGCGTCATAATGCATCAACAACAAACTGCGCACCCCCGCCGCCAGATGGTTGCGCTTGAATCGCGCAAAACGCGCGTCGTAAACCGCGTCAAACTCCCTCGCATCGCCCGCCCGAGCCCCGGCCTCCGGACGAAACAGCGCCTCGTCCACAAACGCGTTGTGGTTGCACCAAATCGCCTCAAGCCCCGCCGCCTCGAGCAAGCCTTGCTCCCCACGCGTATTCGCCGCGAAAACCACGCGATGCTGCGGATTTTTCCGGACATGCTCCATCGCCCGACGACGCCATGGTTCCACCTCCGCCCCGTCGGTCAGCGCCCAGGAACGCAGCAACACCAACAACACCGGTTCGTCGCCCCACCTGCCCCAGAAGTGATCGCCGAGTGAACAAAACCAGTAGTCGAAAAGCACCAGCACCGCCGGATCGCCCGCCTCGCCCAGACTCAGCCCGGTCACGCTCGACAAGCTGCCCGCCATCGCCTTCGCCCTGCGCGCGATAACGCCCCGCAGCCACATGTCGGCCCGGTAAAAACAATCCCCCGTTTCCGCGTTCAGCTCGCTCATTTTTAGTGAATCCATCCCCCGGACGCCAGCTCGCCAAGATCATGCCTTCATGCCAGACGCGCATGCCTCCCGCTCACTTTTCCTGCTCCACCACCGCGCCCCCAGCGCACGCCTCCGCGTAGGCCTTGATCCGCTTGCGCAGATTCGACAACGCGTTGCTGCGGTTGGCCGACAACACCTGCGTCAAACCCGCCTCCGCCAAAAAGTCCGGCTCGTTCGCCAAAATTTCCGCCGGGGTCTCGCCTTGGTAAAACCCGCATACCACCGCCGCCACGCCCTTGGAGATCATCGCCTCCGCGTCCATCGCGAACCAGCACCGCCCGTCACGGAATTCTGGATACAACCACAACCGCGACACGCAGCCCGGCAGCAGCCGCTCGTCGCTCTTCAGCGCCGCGTCCATCGCCGGCCACTTCTTCGCCTTGTCCATCAGATACATAAAACGCTCCTCCACATCGGGCAGCGTGGTCAGGTCGTCGATCAGGGTCTGGCGTTTATCGGCAATCGTCATGGCTTAGAATAAAAACCGCACAGCCTACGCTTGGCCACCCTGCCCGCCAGTTTCTTTCGCCAAATACGCGCCCGCTTCCCGCATAAACCTACCTCAACTCGATTTGTCGCGGAACACCCCCTCCCCGAAGCCTGAAACAGAAAAATCAAAACATGAACCGCGCCTCGGCCCCTGCCCCCGACGCCCCCTGCAACCTGGGATGTCGTTATCGTCGGCGGCGCACTTTCCGGCGCGTCCACCGCCATCCTGCTCCTCCGCCGCAACCCCCGCCTGCGCGTGCTCATTCTCGAACGCGACCCCGCCTTCAAACGCCGCGTCGGCGAATCCACCGTCGAGGTCAGTTCCTATTTCCTTGGCCGCGTGCTCGATCACACCGAACACCTCCTGGAAAAACACCTCGTCAAACAGGGCCTCCGTTTCTGGTTCAAAAAACGATCACGCCACCACCCTCGACCAATGCAGCGAAACCGGCTCCGGCTACCAAATTGATCGCGCCGTCCTCGACGAAGAGTTCCTCGCCCGCGCCATCGCCGCCGGTGCCAGCCTCCTCCGCCCCGCCAAAGTCCGCAAAATCACCCTCGCCCCCGGCGCCCTCCAAACCATCGAACTCGAGCCCGCCGCCGCTTCCACGTAGTCCGACTCCGCCTCCGCCCACCCCCAGCTTCTCCACGCCCGCTGGGTCATCGACGCCTCCGGTTTCGCCGCCGTGCTCTCCCGCCGCGAGCGCTGGCTGAAACCCAACCTCGACCACCCCACCGCCGCCGTTTGGACCCGTTGGAGCGGGGTCAAAAACTGGGACTCCCGCAAACTCGCCGAGAAATTCCCCGCCTGGTCGCGCCGCACCAAGGCCATCCGCTACACCGCCACCAACCACCTAGTCGGCCTCGGCTGGTGGGCTTGGATGATCCCGCTCAAAGGCGGCAAAACCAGCGTCGGCATCGTCTTCGACCAACACTTCCTCGACATCCCCGAAGGCGAGCGCCTCGGAGCCCGCCTGCGCGCCCTGCTCCACACTCACCCCGCCGCCCGCGAACTCATGGCCGACGCCACTTGGCACGCCGGCGACGTCCACTTCCGCCGCAACCTCGCGTATTTATCAACCCAATACGCCGGCGACGGCTTCGCTCTCTTCGGCGACGCCGCCGCCTTCATCGACCTGTTTTATTCCCCCGGCATGGACTGGATCGCCTACACCGCCAGCGACACCGCCGCCCTCGAGGATGGTTCCCTGCGTGGCAAACCAAAGGATGGTTCCTCGCTGTTTTCAGTGGATAGCCGGGATATCGAGACGACCGGCGGTGAA
>DAIPIP010000025.1:0-23502 GCA_036770725.1 Opitutaceae bacterium | reverse complement strand
GATGACCAGAAGATAAAATCCGTAGAAACCGCTAAGGTAGCCGGGGTGCACGGCTGCGAAGGAGGTGGAGTCCACCAGTGCGGCGATGAGCACGACTGCAACTGCCGAGACGGCCGCGCCGATGCCGAGCGACAGCAGAAGCGGCAAACGGCGACGTCGAATGGCGACGACCACAACGATGATCCAAGCCAAACCCGCAGATGCGGCTGCCCAAGGGGCGGCGAGCCGGTAGCCTGCGAGCACGCCGCCGAGGATGCGCACGCGGATGCGATCCAAAATGGGCTGGGCGACGAGCAACTGGGGGTCGCCCGGGGCGGGAGTAAGCCTGGCTCGGGTGAGGTCGGTGAAGAAGGCGCGCTTTTCGATTTCGTCACGGCTGGCGCGAGGTTTTACCCCGAGCCCGTCGAGGGTGATGGCGTTGCGCAGGCCTTCGACGATGGAGGCGCGAATGAGCGGAAAGTAAGCGGGGACGAGCGGCGGCACCATGGTGGCACGGTGTGCGCCGGCTTCGAGCAGGCCGGCGTCGCAGGCGGCGTTTACCTCTTCGGCGAGGCGCGCGTAGTAGGCCATGGCGGTGGCGGCGTCGGGGGCGAGGCCGGTGTCGAAGACTGCGTCGCGCAAGGCCCACATGAATTGGCCGCCGCTGATTTCGCGTTCTTCGAGGGGCAGGTTTAGCGAGCTTTGGGAGTTGAGCGCGCCGTTGTCACCGATTCGCCCTTCCAGAAGCGGTCGCAGTTCGGCGAAGGCGGGGCTGACTTCGTAGATGCGTTCGCGGGTTTCGCGCGCGACGGGGATGTGCGGGTGCCAACGTTCGGGGGTGACGCGGGTGAGCGCGCCATAGGCGGCCTTGAACTCGGTGATCTTGAATTCGCAGGTGGTGAAGACGCCGTAGTGATGAAAATTCAACGCGGAGACGGCGAGCGGGGCGACCGGCCAGAGGGCGAGGGGCAGGAGTAGAACCACGAGGCGGCGGGGCCAGGCGGCGGGGTAGGTGGCGGCGCGGGATTGCCAGGTTTGCCAAGCCAGCCAAGCGAGCGGCAGCGCGATGGCGGGGAGAATCCACACCGATTCTTCGCGCGTTATCCAGAAGCAGGAGAGCGTGACGCCGAGCAATATCGCCCAGGGAAGCTGGCGGCGCGGCGTGGCATCGTGCCGGGCGGCGAGGCCGGTGGCGCCGGCGAGAATAAAAAGCGACAGCAGCGGAATGATCGCCTGCCGAAGCACGCGCACATGGTGCCCGGTGTCGTAGGTCACGGGGTTAAACAGGAGGATGGCAAAAAGGACAAAGGCGAAGGCGGGACCGAGGCGAATAGGTTGTAGTGCTTTTACCATTACGGCGCAGGCGGTGGCGTAGAGCAGGTGTTTGGCGAGGAGAAGCGGCACGCCGAGCACGAAGGTGGCGGCGATGAACATCGAATAAAAGGGACCCTTGGCCAGGGTCTTGTCGGAGTAGTCGCCGAGCCACTGGCCTTGGAGCAGGTTTGCGGCGAGATTGAGGAACAGGCGGTCGTCGTGGGGCGAGGAGCCGGGAGCCATCATGGTCTGGCCCGCGACCAGCCAGAGTTTGAACAGCACCAGCGCGACGGCGGCATAGATGAGGGCACGCGCCGGAAGGGCGGATCGGGAAGCGGTTTCAGAGGCCGGAGTCGTCATGGGAAATTTTCAAGCGGAGGATGCCGAGGAAAAGGCTGCCTAGCATGAGTTGCACACCGAGAGTGCCGAGGGTGCCCGCCGGAACGACCAGGCGGAGCAGGGCGTCCGGTGAGAGGTCTCCGAAACCGGTGGCGCGCCAGCCGAGCAGGGCCGCGATCGCAAACCCAAGGCCGGCGGCCGCGATGAGTGCGCCGGCGGCGAGGCCTAGCTCGGGAGTCCAGAGGCGGAGCATGTCATCGCGTTTGCCGCGTTTGGGGTGAAGGCCGTTGCGCAGGGCGAAGACCTTGGTCAGGGCGGCGAATTGCAGACATTGGAAGCCAATGAGCACGAAGGCGGCGCAGAAGAGCAAGGTATGGACGTCGAGCGTGATCGAGCCGAGCGGCAGGGGTCCTGCCAGCAGGCGCAGGCCGAGGGCGAGGCCTAGCGTGAGCAGGGCGAGGCCGGGGTAGAGAAACAGCCAGCGCGGGCTGAAGAGCAGCATGAAGCGCAGGTGGCGCCAGCCGTCGCGCCACGGGCGTAGATGAGGGGGGCGGTCGCGTCCGTCGCGGCGCAGGGTGACGGGAATCTCGCCGATGCGCAGGCCTTCGAGGGTGGCGCGAATGATCATCTCGGAGGCGAACTCCATGCCGCCGGTGCGCAAGGCGAGGCGGTCGATGGCGTCTTTGCGAAAGGCGCGCAGGCCGCAGTGGAAATCGCGGCTCGGGCAGCGGAAGAGCAGACGGCCGACGGCGGTGAGGACGGGGTTGCCGAGGTGGCGGTTTTTCCAGGGCATGGCGCCGGGTTCGATCCCGCCGGCGAAGCGGTTGCCCATGACGAGGTCGAAGCCTTTTTCCAACTCGGCGACGAAGCGGCCGGCGAAGCGGAAATCGTAGCTGCCGTCGGCGTCGCCCATGAGGACGTAGGGGCCGCGCGCAGCGGCGATGCCGGCTCGCAAGGCGTGGCCGTAACCCCGGGATGTCACTTCGACGACGCGTGCGCCGCGGGTTCGGGCGAGTTCACGGGAGCCGTCGGCGCTGCCGTTGTCGGCGACGATGATTTCGCCATCGAGGCCGGCTTCGTCGAGCGCGGCGCGCGCTTCAAGCAGGCAGGCGGGCAGGGTGCGCGCTTCGTTCAGGCAAGGCAGGATGATGGATAGAAACGGCTTGGCGGCGTTGTTCATGCGGCGTCAGTAGCCGGGAAATGCCGCGCAAAGTGTTCACCAGTTGCACGTCAATTCTATGCGAGCGAGGCGAGGCGGGGCGATGCTTACGAGGCCGGCGGTGGTGCGGGCGGTCTGGATCTCGGCGTCGAGGAGGTTTTCCACCGCGACGGTGATGCTGAGGCGCGGAGTGATCGCGTGGCGGATGGCGAGGTCGAGGCGAAGGGCGGAGGCGAGGGGCAGGGTGTTTTGGTCGTCCTCGAATTGTTCGGAAAACCAGCGGGCCCGGAGGTCGAGGGTGGTGGCGCGGGCGGCGCGCAATTCGACGCCGGCGGTGACGGTGTGGCGCGGGACTTGGGCGAGGCGTTTGCCGTCGAGCGCGGTGGCGGCGGGACCGCCGGAGCGCACGCCGGCGTCGGACAGGAGGTAGTCGATTTCGAGGCGTAGATCGGGCGCGGCGGATGGTGTCCAGTGGCCGCCGAGTTCGAGGCCGCGGATGCGGGTGTAGTCGAGGTTGCGGCGCTGGCGCGTCGTGGCGTCGAGGGT
This sequence comes from Opitutaceae bacterium, assembly GCA_036770725.1. Classification (GTDB taxonomy): domain Bacteria; phylum Verrucomicrobiota; class Verrucomicrobiia; order Opitutales; family Opitutaceae; genus IMCC26134_A. Next base: position 20,165 of record DAIPIP010000025.1, on the reverse strand, counting down.
GACGTTGCCCACGGCGTCGGAGAGTTCGTTTTGAAACACGGTGGCGCGCAGGCCGCGCCGGGCATCGGGCGCGGCGTAGGCGAGGCCGAGTTCGCCGCCGAGCAGGGTCTCGGGGTCGAGGTCGGGATTGGCCTGTGTAGTGATCGCGCCGATACGGAAGGGGCGGTAGAGTTCGTTGAGGGTGGGCGTGCGGTAGGCGGTGTAGGCGGCGGCGCGAGCGGTGATCGTCTCGGTGGCGCGCCAGGCGAGTCCGGCGGAGGGCGAGAAGGCAAGGTCGTCGCGGTCGGCGAAGCGGGTGGCGGCGAGGGTGGCGGAGGTGGCGCGGTCGGTCTCGCGGAGGAAGCCGTCGGTGCGGCGGGTGGCGTCGAGCCGCGCGCCGAGATTAAGGGTGAGGTCGGGCGCGAGGGAACGGGCGTGGGTGGCGAAGAGGCCGGCGACGGTTTGCGCGCCGCCGGCGCGGCGTTCGCGGAGGAAGGCGGCGGAGGGGACGTCGTAGAAAAAGTATTCGCGGGTCTCGCCGTCCACGTGGCGGGCGTCGAGGCCGAGGGTGGTCACGGAGCCGGTGGCGGAGGCGAGTTCGGTGGTGTCGCCCCAGGTGAACTGGAGCGATGCGCCAGCGGCGACGGAGGGCACGGAGTATTGGTCTGCGGCGGGGGTCTCGGCGGTGCGGGCGGGGTTGACGGCGGAGAAGGTGGAGCGGAAATCCTGGGTCTGGCCGTAGAGAGTCAGGGACAAGGCGGGACCGGAGGACAGGGCGGAGCGCGTGAGGGTGACGGAGGCGGAGAGTTCGTCGGAGGCGTTTTGTTGGTAGGGGGTGCCGTTGCCGCGTTCTTCCGACCAGGCGCGGAGGGCGGTGGAGAGCGTAGTGGTTTCGTTGATACGGCGTTGCCAGGCGAGGCCGGCGCGGGTGTGGCGGGAATCGGCGCGGGTGTCGATGGGGTCCGGGTCGCGCACTAGATGCACGCCGTCGTTGGCGAAGGCGGCGGCGTCGATGCGGAAGGCGTCGCGCGCGGACTCGGTGGCGAAAGTCGTGGTGAGGTCGGCGGCGCGGGTTCCGAAGTCGCCGATGGTGGCGCGCGCGGAGCCGGCGGTGTTGGCGGGCTTGGCGGTGTGCAGATGGATGACGCCGCCGAGGGAGGAGCCGCCCCAGGCGGAGGAGCCGCCGCCGCGCACGAGTTCGACGCGGTCGAGGGTGTTTAGGGGTAGTTTGGACCAGGCGATCCAGCCGCCAAAGGGGTCGTTGACCGGGATGCCGTCGAGAAGGACGAGAGCGCGGCTGGCGCCGCTTGGGCCGATGCCGCGCAGGGAGACGCCCTGGGCGGTGGGGTTGGCGGTGAGCGAGCCCGTGCGGCGGAAGAGGGAGAAGGCGGCGGAGCGGCGCAGGGTGTCGTCGAGGGTGAGGGCGGGCGCCGAGAGAAGGGTGGCGGCGGAGTAGGTCTCGACGGTGAGCGGCAGGGTGGCGGCCGTTTGCGGGAGGCGGCCGGCGGTGACGACGACGGGGTCGAGGGTGACGGGCGCGGACGAGGCCGAGTCGTCGGCGAGGAGGCCGACGGAAAGCAGGGTGGCCAGGATAAACGAGCGGACCGGAGGCACGCGGTTCACGGTGGGGGAGTCGGTGATGTTGGCAAACGGTGGATCAGGAGATCATGCGCCGTAGGGGATAAATGGATACATCCACGCCCGGAGAAGTCATGGCATGGTCGGCGGGGCGGGCGGGGTGGGGGAAATGGTTGTCGGCGAAGAGTGAAGTCTCGGCGAGCGGGACTTGGGCGGGGGCGAGTTGGTAGGGCGGGTGCCAAACGCGGCCGCTTGCGAGGGAGCCGTCGGGGCGCCGGGAGAAGAGCAGGTAGCGTTCGGCGAGGAAGAACTCCAGGGAGTCGGGCTCGGCGGGCGCGAAGGCGGCGGAGGACGAAGGGGCGTAGGCGAAGAGGTTGTCCATGCCGTCGGGGCGGACGGATTCGAAGCGGGCGAGGTCGGAGGGCAGGGCGGGGCGCGTGCCTTGCTGGCGGGCGTAAACGTAGGGTAGCGAAAAAAGGGCGCGGGCGATTCGCACCGCGATGGGGTTGTTGCAGTCGAGCGAGTAGAACCAGACGCCGGGCGTGCCGTCGGCGGTGTGAACGTAGGTGCGCAGGTTGAGTTCAAGAAACCAGGAGAGGCCGGGCACGGGCGGGCAAAGGCGGGGGCGGACTCCGTCCATCCAGAAGGGAACGACGCCGAGATAGGCGCGGTCTTCGCGGGTATCGACGAAGAGGCCGGGCGGCAGGGTGGCCTGGATGGCGGCGGGGTCCCACGCCCAGTGGAGGAAGAGGAGGTGGCTCCAGCGTTGAAACATCACGGGAGAGGCGGCGGGGCGGACGCGGAGGGCGTTGCGTTGCGCGAAAGTGGGGATGTTCATCGTGTCGCAATCACGGTGCGGCGGGGCCGGGTTTTGGCAACGCAGGCGGCGTTGTCGCGCATCTGTGACGTGGCGGGGTTTAGATTGTGATGGAAAAGCCGGCCGTCGGTGATTTACCCGACGTTTCCAAACCTCTTAATGAACGTTACCGAAATCACCGCCAAAGCGAAGGTCCTCCTCGAGGCCCTTCCCTACATTCAAGATTTTCGCGGCTCCACCTTCGTGGTGAAATATGGCGGCAGTTTTATGGACGACCCCGATCCGCAGGTGCGCAACCGGGTGGCCTACGACATCGCGTTCCTGGCGGCGTGCGGCATCAATGTCGTGGTCGTGCATGGCGGCGGCAAGGCCATCACCAAGGCGATGGAGCAGTCCGGCTTGAAGTCGCAATTCGCGCCGAACGGCATGCGCATCACCGACGAGGCGACGGTGGGCATCGTCAAAAAAACTTTGGACACGGTGGTGAACAAGGATGTGTGCGACGCCATCATCCTCGCTCGCGCCAAGCCGAAGGGGCTGGCGGGCGACACCGTGCTGGTGTGCGAAAAACTCACCGTCGATGACAACGGCATGGCGGTGGATCTGGGTTACGTGGGCGAGGTCGTCGAGGTGAAGGTGAAGCTCATCAAAAAAGAGATCGCCGAGGGTTTCGTGCCCGTGATCTCGCCGGTGGCCGAGGGTCACGACGGCAAGCCCTACAACGTGAACGCCGACCTCGTGGCCGGTCGCGTGGCCTCGGCGCTGCGTGCGCGTCGGCTCGTTTACATGAGCGACGTGCCCGGGCTGCTCGCGAATCCCGCCGAACCCGATTCGCTGATTTCGACGCTCAAAGTTTCGCAGGTCGACGAACTCAAAAAGCGCGGCGTGATCGACAAGGGCATGCGCCCGAAGGTGTTGTCCGCCGTGCGTGCGCTCAACGAAGGCGTGCAACGCGTTCACTTTATCGATGGTCGGCTGCCGCATTCGCTGTTGTTGGAAATCTTCACCGACAAGGGCATCGGCACCGAGATCGTGCATGGGTAGTCGCGCGGTCTTTCGCGAATTGCCACCAAGGTTTGATGGGCGACGGCTCGCCTTTCTCGGTCGGCGCCCCTTTATTTTCCTCTCCATGAGTCAGACCCAGATCGCTCTCACCGCCACCGAGGCGGCCTACGATTCGTATGTGTTGCGCAACTACAACCGCTCCGCCATCACGCTCGCGCGCGGCGAGGGATGCCGGGTGTGGGACGACGCGGGCAAGCGTTATCTCGACTTCGCCTCGGGCATCGCGGTCAACGCGGTCGGCCATTGTCACCCGCGTTGGGTGAAGGCCGTGACCGGGCAGGCCGCCACGCTGGTCCATGTGAGCAACCTGTTCCGCAATCCGCTGCAGGGCGAGCTGGCGAAGCGTCTGGTCGCGCACGCCGGACCGGGCCGGGTGTTTTTCTGCAATTCCGGCGCGGAGGCCAACGAGGGTCTGCTCAAGCTCGCCCGCCTGCACGGCATCCGGAAGAGCGGCGAAGAAGGCAAATGCATCGAGGTGTTGTGCGCCAAAAACGCTTTTCACGGCCGCACTTTCGGCGGCATGAGCGCGACCCCGCAGGAGAAGATCCAAAAAGGATTTCGTCCGCTGGTGCCGGGTTTCGCCTTTGGCGAGATGAACAACCTGGCGAGCTTTGCGGAGTTGATCGACGACCAAACGGCGGCGATTTTCATCGAGACGGTGCAGGGCGAAGGCGGTATCCACGTGGCCACTACGGAGTTTTTGCTCGGTCTGCGCGAACTGTGCGACCGCCACAACCTGCTACTCATTCTTGACGAGGTGCAGTGCGGCATCGGGCGTTCGGGCAAGTTTTTTGCTTTCGATCATGCGGGGGCGCGGCCCGACGCCATAGGCATGGCCAAGGGGCTCGGCGGCGGTTTTCCCATTGGCGCGATCTGGATCGGCGAAGGCGCGGCGGACTTGTTTCAGCCCGGCATGCACGGCACGACCTTTGGCGGCACGCCGCTGGCTTCGGCGGCGGCGCTGGCCACGCTCGATATCATCCGCGACGAGGGACTTTGCGAACACGTCGCCCGCGCGAGCGTGAAGTGGCACGCGGCGTTGCGCGCGTTGGCGGATGAGTTTCCCGCCCAGGTGACCGGGCTGCGTGGCCTCGGGTTTATGGTCGGACTGCAATTGACCGGCGACCCGGTGCCCTACGTGGCGGCGCTGCGCGAGGCGGGGCTGCTCGCGCCTTTGGCGGGTGGAAACGTGATTCGTTTGCTGCCGCCGTTGGTCGCCAGCGAGGCGGAGTTGGCGGAGTCGGTCGAGATTCTGCGCAAGGTGTTTGCCGCGAAAGCGGCGGCCTGATCGGACGCGGCGTGGCGCTCGCCGTCGTGCGCGTCACGTTTTCGCGCCGGAGTTTAGTTTACCCTCGCTCGCCGGGGGCGAGCGGCTTTATGCAAACTCGCTTCACTCGACAGACATGAAGCACTTTTTAAAAGAGACGGACCTCAAGCCGCACGAAGTAGCCGAGGTATTTGCCCTGGCCCGAGACCTCAAAGCCAAGCGCGGACGCCATACGCCGCCCGTGTTGCAACACCAGACGTGGGCGATGATTTTTTCGAAGTCGTCCACCCGCACGCGCGTTTCGTTCGAGGTCGGCATCCACGAGCTGGGTGGCAATCCGCTTTTCCTGAACAAAAACGACATCCAACTCGGGCGCGGTGAGTCGATCGAGGACACCGCGAAGGTGTTGTCGCGCTTCGTGCACGGACTGATCGTGCGCACCTACGACCATTCAGAGGTCGAGCGTCTGGCGGCGGCGGGCACCATACCGGTGATCAACGCGCTGACGGATTTTCTGCACCCGTGCCAGATTTACACCGACGCGTTTAGCATGGCCGAGCGCTGGTCCAAGCAGGTCGGCAGTGGCGGCGATTTGCTGGCTTCGCTAAAGGGCCGCAAGATCGCCTTCCTCGGCGACACGGCGTGCAACATGGCCAACTCGTGGGTCCTCGGCGCGAATCTTTTCGGCATGAAAATCTCGCTCGCCGGTCCGGCGGGGTTCGAACCCTCGGCCGAGTTTGACACCTTGCTCGCGGAGGAGGGTTTCGCGGGTGGTTACGAGTTTACCACCGATGCTTTTCAGGCGGTGAAGGATGCCGATGTGGTTTACACCGACGTGTGGGTGAGCATGGGCAAGGAGGAGGAGAAAAAGGAACGACTCGCGCTGATGGCGCCCTACAGCGTGACCGTGGAACTTTTCGCCGCCGCCAAGCCGGACGCGTTGTTTATGCATTGTCTGCCCGCGCATCCTGGCGAGGAGGTGCAGCAGGCGGTGCTTGATAACCCGCGCTCCATTATTTTCGACCAGGCGGAGAATCGCCTCCACGTGCAGAAGGCCATCATGGCTGTGCTCGCGACCGCGAAGGTGCGGGCGTGACGGCAGCGGAGGCGGATCTTTTTTAACCGCGAAGGGACACGAATGGACGCGAATAGGTCGAACCATTCCGAACCCGCTTCCGATGCACGGATTTTATGGGAGGAATGTCATCGCGCGGGGGGGGCGCGTGCGAGGTGTTGAAGGAAGTCGGGCATGGGCTGAAGGAGAAGACCTGCGAGAACTAGCTCGTGGTGGAGTTTGGGCTGCGGGGTATTCCGTTTGAGCAGCAGCGTCGTTTTCCCGCGGTCTATAAGGGCGTGGTCGTTTCGGAGCATGTGCCGGATCTCATTACGTTCGGGCAGGTGATCGTGGACACCAAAGTGGTGGATCGGATCACCGACCATGAAAAGGGGCAGATGTTGAACTATCTGCGCATAGCAAAACGCCAAGTTGGCCTGATCCTGAATTTCAAGCGTGCCAAACCGGAGTGGGACCGTGTGATTCTGAGTTCCCGTCCGTAATCATCTGCCTTTATGTTCGCGTTTATTCGCGTCCATTCGCGGTCGAAATTTTTGTTTATTCACCCTCATCATTCGCATCCATGAAGATCGTCCTCGCATACTCCGGTGGTCTCGACACCTCCGTCATCGTCAAGTGGCTCAAAGAAAAATATGACGCCGAAATCGTCACCTTCGCGGCCGACGTCGGCCAGGAGGAGGAGCTCAAGGGCCTCACCGCCAAGGCCAAGAAGACCGGTGCTTCCAAGCACTACACCCTCGATCTCGTCGAGGAGTTCGCGAAGGACTACATCTACCCGATGATTCGCGCCAACGCGGTTTACGAGGGCCAGTATTACCTCGGCACCTCCATCGCCCGCCCGCTCATCGCCAAGGCCCAAGTGGAGATCGCGCGTAAGGAAAATGCGGATACAGTCGCCCACGGCGCCACCGGCAAGGGCAACGACCAGGTGCGCTTCGAACTCACCTACATGGCCCTCGCGCCCGACCTCACCATCATCGCCCCGTGGAAGATGGAGGAATACCGGGCCGAATTCCCCGGCCGCGCCGAGATGATCGCCTACTGCGCCAAGCACAAAATCCCGGTCGAGGCCTCGCTGAAGAAACCCTATTCGATGGATCGCAACCTTCTGCACATCTCCTACGAGGCCGGCATCCTCGAAGATCCCTGGTTCGACCCGACCACCCCGGAGAACAAGGCGATGTTCAAGCTCTCCGTCTCCCCCGAGGACGCGCCGGACAAAGCGGAATACGTCGAGCTCGAGTTCGTGAAAGGCGACTGCGTGGCGGTGAACGGCAAGAAGCTCACCCCCGGCAAGGTTCTGAAAACGCTCAACAAGCTTGGCGGCAAACATGGCATCGGCCGCGTGGACATCGTCGAAAATCGCTTCGTCGGCATGAAGAGCCGCGGCGTTTATGAGACTCCGGGCGGCACCATCCTGATGCAGGCGCACAAGCAGATCGAGACCCTCACCCTCGACCGCGAGGTGGAGCATTTGCGCGATTCGCTCATCCCGAAATACGCCGAGCTGGTTTACAACGGCTTCTGGTTTGCGCCCGAGCGCGAGGCGCTGCAGGCCTTCGTGGACAAGACCCAGGAGTGCGTGACGGGAACGGTCCGTTTGAAGCTCTACAAGGGCAACATCATCACGGTCGGCCGCAAATCGAAGTATTCCCTCTACGACGAAAACATCGCGTCGATGGAAGGCGTGAAGAGCTGGTATAACCAGAGCGACGCGACGGGCTTTATCCGCCTGAACGGTCTGCGCCTCCGCGCCCGCGCGTTGAATCAGGGCGGCCCCAAGCTCTGAGGTTTTGCCGCGCGCGGGGCGGATTTACCGTGCCGTAAGCCGTGTTCCGGGAGCGCCGGTTCTTCTGCCGGCGCTCCTGCCGGAGGGCGTCGCCGCTCCGTTGGTCCCTCATCTCAGGTGCGAAACTTTCGGAAGGATCAATGACTGAAAGGACGAACTCCGTGTCGTCCTTGTTCGGAGGACCGGACAGAGCCGGTCCCTCCAAAAGTGCAAATGCTCGCGGTGGATGGTTTTGCCCGCGGCGTTTTGTGGTGGTTGAGGGAGGGGACCTTTCGCAGCTGCGTCCGGGACGCGAGTAATTGGCAGGCGACGGAGCGCAGGTTAGAGCCAGCCTCGGCGGCGCAGAAAAAAGAGGAGGGCACCGGTCGAGGTGAATGTGAGCAACGCAGCCAGGGGATAGGCCCAGGTGGCGGACAGCTCTGGCATGCGGGCGAAATTCATGCCGAACCAGCCTCCGATCAAGATGGGCGGCATGGCGGCGGCGGTGAGACCGGTGAGAACTTTGATGCCTTCGTTGGCCTCGTGGGAAGATTTGTTGAGATAAACGCGGAAGGTGAGGATGAGCTGGTCTCCCCAGGCGGCGGCCTGGGTTTCGATGCGGGCAAAATCTTCGGCGAGGTCGCGCAGGTAGGGCAGCATGACGGGGCGGAGGAAGCCGGGTTTGCCCTGGGCGAGTTCGGCGGCGACGGCGCGCTGGGGGCGCACGATCTGGCGTAGGGTGGCGAGGTCTTTGCGCAGGGCGACGACTTGCGGGAAAAGCTCCTTGGGCGAGGCGAGGCCGAGGACGGATTCCTCGACGTCCTCGAGGTCTTGGCGGAGTTCGTCGAGCGCGGGTTTGTAGGCTTCGACGAGTTGGTCGAGCAGGGTGTGGGCGAAGCGGTCGGGGCCGCGCACGGGCTGGGCGCCGTGGCCGGTGCGGGAGTAGCGCTCGAGCACTTGCTGGACGAGGCGGAGCGGCTGGCGGTGGAAGGTGACGAGGAAGTTTTTGCCCAGCACGAGGTCGAGATCGGTGGTGCTGAATTTGTCGGTCTTGGAGTAATCCACCGCGTGCATCACGATGTGGAGGTAGTCGTCGAAGGCATCGATTTTCGGGAAGGGCGAGTCGGTGGTGCAGTCCTCGACGACGACCGGGTGAAAGCCGAAGAGTTGTTCGAGGATGGCGGTGGTCTCCTCGGCGGTGGGAGCGCTGAGATCTATCCAGAGCACGACGCCGGGTTCGGCGCGCAAGGCGGCGAGGGAATCGAGGGCGGGATTTTGCCGCCAGAGGCGATGATCTCGATAGACGAGGGTGGTGACCATGGCGACGGCGCTCCGATCAGATGAGGCCGCGGCGTTTGCACCAGCGGAAGACCAGGTAGGTGAAGGAAACGGTGAGGGTGCCGACGATCAGGTAGGACCAGCGACCGTCGAGTTCGGGCATGTGGGTGAAGTTCATGCCATACCAAGTCCCGATGATGGTGGCGGGCAGGCTGATGGCGGTGAGGGCGGTGAGAACCTTGATGCCCTCGTTGGCCTCGAAGTCGGAGCGGCTGAGGTGAAGGTCGAAGGAGATGAGCAACTGGTCGGCGTGGGTGGTGGCGGTTTCCTCGATGCGCACGAGGTTGTCGCGCAGGTCGCGGAAGTAGGGCTGCATGACCGGGCGGATGATCTTGGATTCGCCGTGGGCGAGCTTGGCGGCGACCTCGCGCTGGGGGCGCACGGTGGAGCGGAGGGTGTTGAGTTCGCCGCGCACGGAGAGGAGGCGCGGGGTGAGGTCGGTGGCTTCGCCGGAGAGCACGTCGGCCTCGATCTCCTCGAGTTCGGCGCGGAATTCGTCGGTCACGGGTTTGTAGTTGTCCACCAGGGCGTCGAGCACGAGGTGGGCGAGGCGGTCGGGGCCGCGTGCGACCACGCCGTTGGCTTTTGCGCAGCGGTCTATGACGGAGGCGACGGATTTGAGCGGGTTGTTATGAAAGGTGACGAGGAATTCGCGGCCGAGGAATAGGTTAAGTTCGGTGGTGGTGAATTTGTCTTCCCGGTTAAAATCCACCGCGTGCATGACGATGAAGAGGTAGTCCTCGTAGTCCTCGATTTTGGGCAGGGAGGAAGGGGTGACGCAGTCCTCGACGGCGAGGGGGTGAAATTGAAAAACGCCTTCGAGAATGGCCTTGGTTTCTTCGGGGGTGGGGTCGGAAAGGTTGACCCAAAGGACGAGGCCCTTGTCGCCGCGAACGAGGCGCAGGGCCTCGATTTCGAGGTCTTGGCCGACGATGCGACCGTCGCTTAAAATAAAGGATTGGATCATGCGGCGTGCGAGCTGGGCGCGAGGCTAGTCGTGCGGCGTTCCAGGGAGGAAGCCGAAAGGCGACCGGGTTCGGAGGTGAACAAAACCGGCGGGCGCGCAGGTCGGGATCAGGAAGCGGGAGCGAGGAGCTTTTGCTCGGCTTCGAGGAGGATGGCGCCGAAGTCCTCGGGCGTCTCGGCCTTCAGAAGCTTTTCGCGGCGGGCGGGGTCCTTGAAAATTTTGCAGAACGTGGAAACGACCTGGAGGTAGGCCATGGGATTGCTCTTTGGGGTGCCGAGGACGAAGAGCAGGCGAACGGTCTGGTTGTCTTTTTCGAAGTTTACCCCGGCTTTGCTGCGACCGATGGCTAGCACGAGGTCGGTGACATGTTCGGTGCGCGCGTGGGGCAGGGCGATCTCGTTGCCGAGGCAAGTGGTGTCCAGGCGGTCGCGTGCGAGAAGCTCGTTATAAAAGCCGGTGTAGTTGGTGACCGACGGGTGGCCGTCGAGCAGGCGCGCGACCTCGTTGAGCGCGGCGGTGCGACGGGTGGATCGCACCTCGAGGGAGATGCGGGAAGGATCGAGGAGATTTCGTAGTAAGCCGGCCATTACGAGCGAGGTTTGAGGTCGTCGTTAAGGGTTTTTCGAAGGTGGACCGGCAACGGTCCGTCGCACCTTGGCGATGGCAAGAGCGGAGTGCGCGCGGCGTCGGTTTTTAACGCGTAGGCCTCTTTGGCGGCGGCGTGGCAATCAGCGGGTGATGGTGTTCACAAAGTCCATGAGTGGACGCACGCCCGGGGTGGGTTCGACAAAGTTGCCGTAGAGCAGCTCAGGCAGGGTGTAGGGCGTGTTGTAAAAGGTGAAATTCGTCTCGTCGTCGCGGGCGATCCAGCCGGTCTTCACCGTGGCGCCGGCGTATAAACCCTGGTTGCGACCGTAAACGAGCACGGGAGTGTCGAGGATGTCGCGGTTTACTTTTTCGGCCTCGTAGGTTCGGGGTCCGGCGATGGCGCGGGCATCGACGCCGATGTTGAAGCGGTTGGTGAAGAGCAGACGCACGGTGTCGTCGTTCATGATCGTGTAGATGGTTTCCGTGCGCTGGCCGCCGAGCTGGAGGCCTATGCTGGCTTCGCCGGCGCGGATGAAGACGGGAATGCTCCAGGAGCCGTCTTCGCGGCGGGCGAGCACGGTGCCGTAGCCGTATTGCAGGCCGACAATGAGGCCGCCCTTGACTTGGTTAACGATGACAATGGCGCGGGCGCTGCGCAGGACCTCGGAGGGGATGGCTAGCTGCGGCTCCTCTTGGAATTCGCGGAGGATGGCCTCGCAGGTCTCGACGCGGGCGGTGAGGCGGTCGGGGGCGTCGGTTTGCGCGCCGGCGAAGGGGGCGCAGAAAAGGGCGAGAAGGGAAAGGGAGACGGTGAAAAGTCGCATTGTAGTCATTAAATGGATACGGATGAAATGGAGGGTCGGGCTAGTCGAGATCGCGGGCGGCGAGGTCATCCTCGTCCCAGCCGAAGTAGTGGCCGAGTTCGTGGAGGTAGGTGACGGCGACTTCGCCGAGGAAGTCGTCGCGGTCTTGTTCAACGAAGGACCAGATGTTTTCGAGGTAGAGGCTGATCTGCGGGGGCATGGGCTGGTCTTGGGAAACTTCCTCGCCGTGGGCGGAGCCGTCGAAGAGGCCGAGGATGTCGTCCGGGTAGCCTTCGGCGATGATGTGGGCGGGGGGGCGGGCCTCGTAGTGGACGGGGATTTTCTTCGCAAACTCGCGCACCGGGGGCGGGAGGCGCCGGATGGTGGCCTCCACCTCTCGGGTGGCGGCGGCGATGCGTTGTTCAAGGGTCATGGGTGGACGCTGGTTGCGCCGGGGTAAAAAGGCGAGTCGGGCGCGGAAAAAAAGGCGGAGGCGGAGGGCGTGGTAACCGGAGACGCGTTGGGGCGTCTTGGTTTGCATGCGACCCGAGGCGCCCGGGTTCGTGCGAATCAACAAAACGACCGTTCGAATCCTAAAATCCAAATCGACAGAGACCCTGCCCATGAAAACGAAATCCCATGTCCTGATGTTAAGCACCCTGCTGGCCGCCTTCGCGCTGCTGGCCGCCCCGGCGAGCGCCCAGCCCGTCGATGGCAAAGACAAGAAGGCCGAAAAATCCGAGTCGGCGCCGAAGCGGCCTGGCGGTGATCGCCTGGAGCAGATGCGCGAGCGTCTGGGCCTGACCGACGCCCAGATCGAGCAACTGCGCCCCATCTTCGCCGCCGAGCGCGAAGAGCTGATGGCGAAGCGCAAGGAACTCGGCAGGGACGCCACCCGCGAGGAGCGCCGCGAGGCCATGCTGGCGGTGCACGAGAAATACAAGGATCGCATCCATGCGGTGCTGACCGACGAGCAGAAGGAGAAAATCGCCAAGCAGCGTGAGCGCATGGCCAAGAAGGGCGGCCCCGGCGGTGGTGAGGGCTCTGGTCCGGAGTAAGGCGCAGATTCTGGCATTTTCTCATCCATTCGGCCCCGTCGCCTCTTGCGACGGGGCTTTTTCGTGGACGCGGTCGGGGGGGCGCGGCGGGATGGAGTGTTTCCCGATGCCGACTGATTTGCCAAACTACTGGGCTTTGCTCGCGCTGGTGTTGCCCGTTTTTGCGGTGATCGGGGCGGGTGCGGCGGCGCGCGGGGCGGGTTGGTTGAAGCCGGAGGCGGACGAGAGTTTGCTGAAGCTGGTGGTCAACCTGCTCTACCCGTGCCTGATTTTTCATCACGTGCTGGGGAACGAGGCGTTGCGGGTGCCGGGTAACCTGGTGGCGGGGCCGGTGCTGGGTTTCGTGTGTATGGCGGGGGGCATTTTGTTCGCGTATGCGGTGGCGAAGCGGGCGGGTTTTGCGAAAGGCGCGGGGTTGCGGACCTTCGCGTTCAGCGTGGGAATTTTTAACTACGGCTACATGGCGATTCCGCTGGTGGAGGAGTTGTTTGAGCGGGACACGCTGGGGGTGCTTTTTGTGTTCAACGTGGGCTGCGAGGCGGCGATCTGGACGGTGGGGATTTTGATGTTGTCGGGGGCGTCGATGCGTCAGGGCGGTTGGAAGCGGGTGTTTAACCCGCCGGTTTATGCGTTGGCGCTGGCGGTGGTGCTGAATCTTAGCGGGGCGGGCGAATGGCTGCCGCAGTTGGTGCGGCAATCGATCCAGATGGCGGCGGCGTGCGCGGTGCCGCTGGGTTTATTGCTGATCGGGGCGACGTTGGTGGAGTTTTTAAGCGCGCCGAGGACCTTGGTGGACCGGCGGGTGACGCCGCTGGCGTGCGGGTTGCGGCTGGGCTTGATTCCGCTGGCGATGATGGGAGCGGCGGTGTGGTTGCCGATCCCGCGCGAGCTGCGCGAGGTGCTGGTGGTGCAGGCGGCGATGCCGGCGGGGATTTTGCCCATCGTGATCGCGCGGCACCACGGGGGGCAGCCGCTCACGGCGGTGCAGGTGGTGCTGGGGACGACGGCGGTGGGGCTGTTCGTGGTGCCGCTGTGGCTGCGCGTAGGGATTTCTTGGATACAGTGAGGCCGGCGGCGGTCCCGACGGTCCGGCACTACCTTGGGTCTCAAGCCGCCGCGCGGCGGGAGGCGACGGCCCACTCGTAAAGATCGACGTAGCGCTTGGCGCGGCCGCCCCAGGAGAAATCCTGGTCCATGCCTCGGCGGCGGAGGGCGAGCAGTTCGGCGGGGCGGTCGTAGTAGGTGGCGCAGGCCCAGCCGACGGTGTTGTAGAGGGCGGGGGCGGTGGCGTCGTGGAAGCGGAAGCCGGTGCCGGTGTCTTTGCCTTCGGCGTATTGTTCGACGGTGTCTATTAGGCCGCCGGTGGCGCGCACGAGCGGGGGGGTGCCGTAGCGCATGGCATACATCTGGGTGAGGCCGCAGGGTTCGGCGCGGCTGGGCATGACGAAGAAATCGGAGCCGCCTTGGATGAGGTGCGAGAGGGCGTTGTCGTAGCCGACGTGCAGGCCGACGCGGCCGGGGTAGGTTTCGGCGGCCCAGCGGAAGGTGTGTTCGAGGCCGGGGTCGCCGGAGCCTAGGATGGCGAATTGCACATGCATGCGGGTGAGGATGTGCGGGAGGGCCTCGGCGAGCAGGTCGAGGCCTTTCTGGCTGGCGAAGCGGGAGACGACGCCGAAGAGGGCGATGTGGGGATCGAGGTCGAGGCCGAGGCGTTCCTGGAGGGAGGCTTTGGCGGCGGCCTTGCCGGCGATGACGGAGCGCTGGTCGTAGGGGCGCGGGAGATGTTTATCCATCGCCGGGTTCCAGGCGGTGGCGTCGATGCCGTTGAGGATGCCGACGAGGTCGGCGGCGCGGAAGCGGAGGACCTGGTCGAGGCCGTGTCCGCCGGCGGGGGTTTTGATTTCCTCGGCGTAGGTGGGGCTGACGGTGCTGAGTTTGGTGGCGTGGTAGAGGCCGGCCTTGAGCATGTTGACCGCGCCGACGCTTTCGGTGCTGTCGGGGCGGAATTCGCCGGGGGGAATGTGGGCGAAGTCGAGCACGCGGCGGTCGCTGTAGCCTTGGTGTTCGAGGTTGTGGATGGTGAAGACGGACGCGGTCTTGCCGAGCGGGGTGTGGAGCAGGGTGGTGTTGAGCAGAAGGGGGAGGAGGCCGGTGGTCCAGTCGTGGGCGTGGGCGACGTCGGGGATCCAGTCGAGCTGGAGGCAGAGGTTGAGCGCGCCGCGGCAGAGGAAGGCGAAGCGGAGGTCGTTGTCGGGGTGGTCGCCCCAGGGGCCGGCGTAAACTTCGGGGCGGCCGAAGAGACCCTCGTGTTCGAGCGCGTAAACCGGGACGGTGGAGCCGGGGAGGACGGTTTCCCAGGTGCGGGCCCAGTGGGCGGAGGTGCCGACATCGACGCCGAGCGGATCCGGGCGGGCGTGCCAGCCGGCGCCGAGGCGGAGGCTGCCGTAAGCGGGGATGACGACGCGCACATCGTGGCCGAGTGCGGCGAGGGCGCGGGGCAGGGAGCCCGCCATGTCGGCCAGGCCGCCGACTTTGACAAAAGGATCTACTTCCGGGGTGACGAAGAGGATTTTGAGTGCGGCCACGGGTGGTGAAAAAGCGGTAACAAGCCTGGGTCGCCGAGCAAAAAGACGTGGGTTGCGTATTTCGGCGCAGGCGCGGGGTCGAGGCGGGACGGCTCCGGGCCGTCGTGGTTGTTGGAATACTAGAATTTTGCGGTCACCTCGTGGTGGTGGCCGGGTTCGAGGGTGATTTCCCCGACGGACGCGCATTCGATTTGATCGTTTTTGTAGACGCGGACTTTGGCGGGGAAGAGGAGTTCCGCGCTTTCCCAGCGCCATTTGCCGATGGAAACGAATTGCAGGGGGATGCCTTTGTCGCGGCGCAGACCGGGTCCTTCGCCACGGATGAAGAGTTTGTTGCCGATGCCGATGTAGGCGGTGGCGACGAGGCGGGTGAACCCGTCGTTGCTGAGCGCTGGTTCGGAGACGGCGGAGGGGGATGCGTCGGAGTCGGGGTGGTCGGAGGATTCGGAAGGCTCGGAAGGCTCGGTGATGTCCGAGGGTTCGGAGGGTGCGGGGAGCGGTTCCGGGGCGGGTTCCGGATCGGGTTTTGGCTCTGGCCCCCGGTCGGATGCTGGCTCGGGAGGGTGCGGCGAATCGGGTGTCGGATCGGGGGCGGTCGCCGGGGCGGGATCGGGTTTTGGCGTCGAAGCGGGTGGAGCTTTTGGCGCGGTGGTGGGCGGAGGGAGGGCGGCGATTTGGGCGGCGAGAAGCGCGAGGGCGTCGCGCGTGCTTTGTTCAAAGCTGGTGCGGGCTTCGTGGGCGGTGGTGGCGAGCAGGGCGGAGGCTTCGCGGAAGGCGGTTTGGAGAGAGGCGACGGCGGCGGTGGTTTCGCGGCGAACGGTTTCGGCGGCCTGTTGATTGAACGAGTCGGCGAGTTTGGGCAGGTGGGCGGCGGCACCTTCGAGGGCGGCGGCGTGTTGGGCGGCGATGGATTCGATTCGGTTCAGCTCGGCGAGGGCACCCGCGAGTTTGTCGGTTTGGGCGTTGCGGAGGTTGTCGAGTTCGTGGCGAAGGGCGGCGTTTTCCTCGGCGTGGGTGGCGGAGAGTTGTTCCTGGAGGGTGGCGATTTGGGCTTTGATGCCGGCGGGGAGTTGTTCGGCGAGTTTGAGTTGGCGGGCGGAGCTTTCGGCGATGGCGGGGAGGCTGGCCACGGCTATGCCGACTTGGTCGGCGGCACCGGCGAGGGTGCGGGCGAGCGCTTCGATTTGTTCGGTTCGCTCGCGGAGGGCTTCCTCTTGGCGGCGGGCGTGGTTGATCACGAATGGATAGAGGCCGGCGATAGCGCCCAGGGCGACGAGGCCGGAAATGGCGGCCAGTGGGCCGACGCCCAGGGGCGCGGGGGCTTGCCAGCCGATGAAGGCGGCAAAGCCCACTAAAATGGTGTCCGCGACAATGAAGGGAATCGGGTCGAGACGAGGGGCTTCGCGAGTGATATCAAGATCGTTCATAAAAGGTCGGCCGGTGCCCGGTATGTTGAGGCCGGGCGTGGTGAACAAGGGCGAAAGCACAAATCGACGGCCAAACGGTTTGCGCGGGGCGGCGGGGTGGCGCATGAGTTTCGACCATGGCGGAATCCAGCGGTCATTTTATGCGGGTCGAGCGTGAGGGAGGAAAGGGCGGATCGAGGCATTTTGTGGTGCATGTGCGCGATCCGAAGTTTGCGGTGGAGATGACGCCCGATGCGGAAGCCGCCGACAAAGTGGGCGCGGGAGTAATCAAAAAAGTGAGCGTGCCGAATTCGTGGGCCGGACAGTATTCGCAGTATGCGGGGTTGTTGAAACAGGCGCAGGAGTTTTTTCGCCAGTCGTTGCTGACGGAGCCGGTGGCGAAGGTGGAGACGCGACGGCTGAAGCGGTGATGAGTTTGTTTTTAAACCGCGGCTCGGGAGCGGTTCGCAGGCGAATTGGGGGGAGACTCGGGAAGTAACCAGAGGTTGAGAGTCCGCTTTGCAGGGTAGGAATTTGCGAACCCGGCCTATTTTCGTGCCCAAGCGCGGGCCGATTTGGCGGCGGGCGGGCTGACGGCGTGGGTGAAATTCGCCGATTGATTTGCCGTTTGCCAAGGTCTCGCGAGGGCCTAGCGTCTTGCGTTCCATGTTCTCGTTTCTCTTCAAGCGTTTTGCCGGCCGTCACTACCGCAAGTTCATCGAGCGTGCGCAGCCCATCGTTAACCGGATCAACGAACTCGATGAGTCCTACAAGGCTCTGACGGACGATCAGCTGCGCGCCAAGACCGCCGAGTTCAAGGCGCGCGTCGCTCAGGCCGAGGACAAGCATGCGGCGTTGGATGCGATTTTGCCCGAGGCGTTCGCGGCGGTTAAAAACGCGGCCCGCCGTCTGGTCGGCACTCGTGGGATCGTCTGCGGCCAGGAGCTGGAGTGGAACATGGTTCACTTCGATGTTCAGTTGATCGGCGGCATGGCCCTGCATCAGGGGCGCATCGCCGAAATGGCCACCGGCGAGGGCAAGACGCTCGTCGCCACCACGGCGATGTATTTGAACGCGCTCGCCGGGCGGAACGCCCAGCTTGTCACGGTAAACGACTACCTTGCGCGTCGCGATTCCGAGTGGATGGGTTATCTTTACCGGTTTCTCGGCCTGACGGTCGGCTGCATCCAGCAGCAGATGTCGCCCGACATGCGTCGCCAGATGTATGGTTGCGACATCACCTACGGCACCGCGTCGGAGTTCGGCTTCGACTACCTGCGCGACAACGGCATGGCCACACGCAAGGATGATCAGGTGCAACGCGATCACTGGTTTTGCATCGTGGACGAGATCGACTCCATCTTGGTGGACGAGGCGCGCACCCCGCTGATCATTTCCGGTCCGGCCCCCATCGAGCGTGAGCAGCCCTACACGCGTCTGGAGCCGCAGGTCGCCAAGCTCGTGCAGGAACAGACTCGCTTGTGCAACCGATTCATCTCCGAGGCGCAGGCCTTGTTGAAGAAGGCCGATATCACGCCCGAAGATCGCCGCCAGGCAGGGTGCCGGATGTTGCAGGTCAAAATCGGCAATCCGCGCAACAAACAGCTGCTCGGCCTCATGGAGACGCCGGAATGGCGCAAGCTCCTGGACAAGACCGAGGTCGAGTTTAACTCCGACTTTCAGAAGAGGGAACTCTACGCGCTCAAAGAGGAGTTGTTCTACGGGATCGACGAGCGCCAGCACCAGGCAGACCTCGCGGAAAAAGGCCGCAAGCTGCTCCGTCCCGACAATCCGGAGGCGTTTACTCTGCCCGACCTCGCGACGGCGTTTAGCGACCTGGAGCGGGTCACGGGTTTGACGCCCGAGCAAAAAGAAGCGCAGCGCGCGGCGATGCAGGAAAATTTCTCGCAGGTATCCGAAGAGATCCACGCCATTTCCCAGCTGCTTCGGGCCTACTCGCTCTACGAGAAAGACGTCCAGTATGTCGTGGCCGAGGGCAAGGTGATGATCGTCGATGAAAACACGGGCCGCGTGATGCCGGGGCGTCGCTGGTCGGACGGGTTGCACCAGGCGGTCGAGGCCAAGGAACGCGTGACGATCGAACGCGAGACGCGCACCTACGCCACGGTGACGATCCAGAATTATTTCCGCATGTATGAAAAACTCGGCGGCATGACGGGCACGGCGGAAACGGAGGCGACGGAGTTCCACGACATTTACAAGCTCACCGTGCAGGTCATACCGACCAACAAGCCCTGCATCCGCATCGACAAGAACGACTCCATTTTCAAAACCCGCCGCGACAAATACAACGCGGTGGTGAAGGAGATCGAGGAGGCCAATCGCAAGGGGCAGCCGGTGCTCGTGGGCACGGTGTCGGTGGAGCAGTCCGAGGTGCTCTCGCGCATGCTGAAGCGTAGTGGAATCGTGCATACGGTGCTGAACGCGAAGCTGCATCAGCAGGAGGCCGAAATCGTGGCGCGCGCCGGCCAGCGCGGGGCGGTGACGATCGCGACCAACATGGCCGGTCGCGGCACCGACATCAAACTCGGCGAGGGCGTGCGCGATCTCGGCGGTCTCTACGTGATCGGAACCGAGCGCCATCAGAGCCGTCGCGTGGACCGCCAGTTACGCGGTCGCTGCTCGCGCCAGGGCGACCCCGGGACGACGAAGTTTTTCCTGTCGTTGGAGGACGAACTCATGCGGTTGTTCCTGCAGGGCAATCTCGCGTCGCGCTTGATGGAAGGCTCGATGAAGGAAGGCGAGGAGCTGGAGCATCCGTGGCTTAATCGTTCGATCGAAAGCGCGCAGAAAAAGGTGGAGCAGCAGAATTTCTCGGCGCGCAAACGCCTGCTGCAATACGACGATGTGCTGAACCAGCAGCGCGAGGTGATCTACGGCATACGCAACGCGGCGATTCACGCCGAGCGCTCGAAGGATATTATCTTCGAGCAGGTGCAGGAAGAGGTGGAGTTCCGTCTCAGCACCGCCGGTTACGAGGCCGGTCCGCAATCTGTCACGCCGGCGGCGGCGGAGGGGTTTGTGGGCTGGGCCAACACCCATTTCCCCATCGGGCTCAAGGTGGAGGATGTCGCGGGCAAGAGCTCGGCGCAGCTCGCGGAGCTGGTGGTCGGGAAGGTGCGCGAAGCCTACGCGGTGAAGGAGTCGGTGGAGATTCCCGAGGCATTGGGCTCGATCGAGCGCTATGTGATCATCAACGCCATTGACCACCATTGGCAGGAGCATCTGACCGAGATGGAGAGCCTGCGGCAATCGGTCGGTTTGCGCAGCTACGGGCAAAAAGACCCTCTGGTGGAATACAAGGGCGAGGCCTACAAGTATTTCGAGGAGTTGATGCGCAATGTGCGCCTGCAAATTTGCACGGGGCTGTTCCGCAGCGCGTCGAACGTGCAAGTCTTCGAAAACATGCTCGCGCAGTTGGCAAAGAACGCGCGCGCGGCTGGCCCTGAGGGGACGGCTCCCGCGGCCATCGCGACCGCCGCCAAAGGACCCGCGCCGAAGGTGACCGCGCAGGTGCGCACGATGATTACGACCAGCGGGAAGCGAGATCCGGAGAAGCCGGAAGCGAAGGGGTGATGCGTCCGGGCGGGCAAGGTTCACGAATAATTGTTTCGATACGATCAACACGGAGCGGTGACGTCATCGTCGTCTAATCCGGGCGTATCGCCCGGGGACGAGAACGTCGCCGCTTCGTCGGGGCACTCGTCCCGGATGCGGAAACGTTCGCAATGGTTTATAGGTATCAGACGAGTGGAGTTACACAGAACACCCAAATAATTTGGACTTAAGTTCAGACTTAGAGCATTTTAAATAAAACTGTAGCCGCAATGAGTAAACCAGCCGAGGGAGT
>DAIPIP010000024.1:0-23558 GCA_036770725.1 Opitutaceae bacterium | reverse complement strand
AGAACGAGGCAGAGGAGGCCGCCGATGTAACCGAAGCTCCAACCGTAGCCCGAGATGCGGCCGGCGTTTTCGGGGGTGCTGATTTCGGGGAGGAAGCCGGCGCAGATGTTTTCGCTGAGGTAAAAGGCGGCGGTGGCGAAGCCGACTAGACCGAGGGCGAACCAGATTTCGCCCGCGCCGACGAAATACAGCGCCATGGTGGAGAAGGCGCAGATGGAGGCGGTGATGGCCAGCAGGGTTTTTTTATTGGCGCGGATATCAGCCATGGCGCCGATGAGCGGGGAAACGAGCAGCACGGCGAGTTGCGCGGCGGCCAAAGTAAAGCCCCACCAGGCGGCGGCGGCGGGGGCGCCATCGGCGACGACTTTGGTGAAATAGGGGAAGTAGATGACCGTGACGATGATGGTGACGTAGGCGGAGTTCGCGAAATCGAAGCAGCACCAGCCGAAGATCTCGCGGCGCTTGACCGGCGGCGGGGCAGGCGACGGCGGCGGTGGCGGCGTGGCGCTATCGGTTTGCGCGGAGATGTCGGCGATCATCGGCGCGCAATCAGGCGCGGCGGGGGCGGGGTGGCAACCGTTCTCGTGATCGTTTGCAGGAGTGTGGCGATTGCCGGGCGAGGTGGCTAAGCAGA
Organism: Opitutaceae bacterium; assembly: GCA_036770725.1. Classification (GTDB taxonomy): domain Bacteria; phylum Verrucomicrobiota; class Verrucomicrobiia; order Opitutales; family Opitutaceae; genus IMCC26134_A. Next base: position 22,924 of record DAIPIP010000024.1, on the reverse strand, counting down.
AACATCGCTTGCAATAGCGGCGGTCTATCGAAGCGTTTATGTCGCCGACTGATTTTGGTCGGTTCGTTTAACCCTCGTCCCTATAGTTCTCGTGTCCGTTTCTTCAGTTCGTCCGTCATGGGCGCGTCGTCTCACGACCGCCGTCACTCAGTGGATAGATTCCGATTATTGTCCCGATGGGGCAGAAAAAATGCGCAACGAGCCTGATCGTGTCGATTGGGTGCGCGTGATGCCCTTCGTTATCCTGCACCTTGGTTGCCTTGGCATCATCTGGGTGGGTGTCAGCGCCTTCGCGGCGTGGGCGGCGGTTTTTCTCTATTTCATCCGCATGTTCGCGGTGACCGGTATTCACCACCGGTATTTCTCGCACAAAACGTATTCCACGTCGCGGGCGGGTCAGTTTTTCCTCGCGCTCTGGGCCGGCACCACGGTGCAGCGCGGCTCGCTCTGGTGGGCTTATCATCACCGCCACCATCATCAGCACTCCGACCACGAAGAGGACGCGCACTCGCCGCACGTGCATGGGTTTCTCTGGTCGCACATCGGCTGGATCACCTCGCGCCGCAATTTCCCGACCGATTACTCAAAGGTGAAGGATTTGGCGAAGTTCCCCGAGCTCGTGTGGCTGAATCGCTTCGATCTGGTGGTGCCGATTTTGTATGCGTTTTCGATGTTTGGTCTTGGCGCGCTGCTTGAGCGTTATGCGCCAGGGCTCGGCACCAATGGCTGGCAGATGCTGGTGTGGGGTTTCTTTGTGAGCACCACGGCTCTGTTTCACGGCACGGCCTGCATAAACTCGATGGCCCACCTGATGGGCAAGCGCCGCTACAAGACCGAAGACGATTCGCGCAACAGCTTCATTCTCGCGATCATTTGTCTCGGCGAGGGTTGGCATAACAACCACCACCGTTACCAGAGTTCCACGCGCAACGGTTTCTATTGGTGGGAAATCGACCCGACTTATTACGGACTGAAACTGCTATCCTATACCGGTCTGATCTGGGGTCTGAAGTCGGTGCCGAAGTCGGTGTTGGAGGAGGGTATGCACGCCGACCATCACCGCTCGGTAAAGGCGGCGGAGCGCGCCGCCGAGGTGCATGCCCATGCAAACTCCGGCATGCGTCACGTGCTTCCGGCGGCGGCGGCCATCGCGGTGGCGACCGCCACGGCGGCGCACAGCGAGCTGCCGAAAAAGGCCGAGGGGCCGGCGATCCACAAGGACCTGAGCAGCGAGATCGTTAAGGCAAACGTGCCCGTCTCCCCGGCGGACAGCGCGCGCGACACGGTTATTTGAGAGGTGCTCGGAGAAATCGGCGGGATGACTCCCGCGCTTGGGTTAAACCAACCTCCGGATCGTTTCGGAGGTTATGCCAAGAATCCGCAGATTTTTCGATTTTCACGCCTGGCTGGGGCGATGGCCTTCGTAACGCCTTCGATCAAAGAACCGATTAACGGACTGATCAAAGGACCGGACAGAGCCGGTCCCTCCCAAAGCCCGCGTTGCGGGCTTGGAGAGCCCCGCCTTACCCCAATATCAAACCGTCCCGTAACTGGCAGGATCAGCTTCAAAGCCGCTTATACAGACCCAGCATCTTGCGCGATACTCCGCCGCTCGACTGCTGTTTCCAGGCTTATGGTTTGATCGTTACTCGCGAGCCGTCGCGGAGGGAGTCGAGGCCGGAGGTGGCGAGGAGGTCGCCCTCGTTCGCGCCTTCGAGAATTTCGAAAAGGTTGAGTCCGCGGAAGCCGACGGTGACGGGGCGGCGGCGGGCGACGCCGTTTTCGATCACGAAGACCGCGCCGTCCTTCAACGCGGCGCGGGGGGCGAGGAGCGAGCTTTCGCGGCGGTTGCGGATGATGCTGGCCTCGCCGCTGAGGCCGGGGATGAGGCGGGCGGCGGGAATCTCGACCTCCAGGTAGGCGCGGTATTGTTGGTTGAGCGGGTCGGCGTTGGGGAGGACTTTGACGACCTTGGCGGGATAGAGTTCAGGGCCGTAGGCGAGGAAACGCACGGATGCGTCGAGGCCGATGCGGATGCCGGAAAAGTCCTCTTCGTTGATGCGGGCCTCGACTTGCAGGGCCTCGCTGTAAAGGCGCACGAGCGGGGCGCGCAGAGCGACGACTTCACCGGGTTGGGCGAAGACTTCGGTGATGGTGCCGGAGGCGGGGGAGCGGATGACGCACTTCTCGATGGCGTCGCGCTGGAGGCGAATCGAGTGCTCGAGGTCGGCGATGCGGCTCTCGCGGGCGAGGCTGTCTTTTTCGAGCTGCTCGGTGAAGATTCGGAACTCGTCCTGGCGGCGCTTGAGTTCGAGCTCGGGGTAGTCGCCCTCGCGGGTGCGGCGCTCGAAGTTGGCGAGGTCTTCGCGGCGGCGTTCGAGGGCGTTGCGGGTTTCGAAATCGAGGGCGAACTGATCGCGGGTGTTGGCGAGCTGGGCTTCGAGGCGGGCGAGTTCGATGCGGTAATCGTTAGGGTCGATCTCGAAGAGCACGTCGCCTTCGCGCACGATCTGGCCGAGACGGGCCCGGCTGGTGATGACGAGGCCGGTGACGTCGCTGGTGACGGTGACTTGAAACTCGGGATCGACCTTCACCACGGCGGGCACGGCGTCCACCGCCGCCTGGCGAACGACGGGGGCCGTGTTGATTTCGGAGCGTGCTCCGAGAAAAAACCAGGCGGTTCCGGCGGCGGCGAGGAAGGTGGCGGCGAGGAGGAGACGGGCGGGTTTCATTCAGTCTGGAGACGGGGCGCGGGGCGGAGGGGTTCCTTAGTTTTCCGAGTAGGGCGCGCCGAGTTCGACGGCGGCGGGGAGCGTGAGGTCGAGGTAGTCGTTGAGGGCGAGGAGGAGGGTGACGCGGCTGCGCAGGGCGTTGAGTGCGCTTTCGCCGGAGGCGAGGCGGCGCTCGCGTAGGGCTGCGGCGGATACGCGGCCCTCGCCGGCCTCGCGTTCCTGGGTGGCGAGGGTGGTGGCGGAGAGGGCGGCGCGGCGTTCGTCGAGCTGAAGCTGGCGGGCGCGGAAGGCGATCTGGCGCAGGAGGTCGAAGGACTGGGCGCGGAGTTCGTCCTGGTAGGCGGCGAGTTCGCGCTCGATGCGGCGGAGGCGGAAGTTGGCCTCGCGGCGTTTGGCGGAGGTCTCGAAGCCGTCGAAGATGTTCCAGCTCACGTCCACGCCGACGAAGTAGCTGAAGGTGTTCACGTTGTTCTGGCCGGCGGTGTTGCTCTGGCCCTGGCCGGCGCTGGCGGCGAAGTTGAAGAGAGGGCGCTGGCCGGCGGCGATGCGGATGAGCTCGGCTTTTTCGCGTTCGAGCAGGTTTTGGCGGCGCTGGACTTCGCCTTGGTCGGAGAGCCAGGAATCGAGGCCGGTGGCGCGGGTGCGCTCGACCCACGCGAGCAGGGCGGGGAGGTCGGGGCTGGCGGGAGCCTGGTCGAGGGCGAGAGGGGTGTCCCAGCCGAGGTCGCGTTTATAGGCGGCGAGGATGCGGGCCTGTTCGGCCTCGATGGCCTCGATATCGATGAGGCTTTGCTCGACGGAGAGGCGGGCCTCCTCGGCCTCGGCTTCGCCGATGGTGCCGGCTGCGCGGTCGGAGGCGGTGCGGGCAAGGGCGTCCTCGGCGGCCTGGCGGCGGAGGGCGAGGTTGTTCAACTCGGCGCGGTGGACGATGAGGGCGAGGTAGTCGGCGCGAAGGGAGCGTTTGATGCCGCGCAGGAGATGCACGCGTTCAAGGTCCTCGTTGATGAAGTCGAGGCGGGCCTGGCGGATTCGGGCCTCGATCGCGCCCCAGTGGTAGAGGGGGCGGCGGATGACGGCGTTGAAGTTGGCGCCGAAGCTATCTTCGTCGGCGATGCCGCTCTCCTGATACATGCTCTTCCGGTAGCCGAAGTTTGCGTTGATATCGACGCGCGGGTAATAGCCGGAGCGGGCGGCGTCGAGGCGGGCGGTGGCTTCTTGTTGAGCGAGGGCCTGGGAGACGAGGGCGGGGGATTTTTCGCGGGCTTCGTCGAGCAGGCGGGCGAGTTCGGGCAGGCCGGCTTCCGGGTAGGCGGGTCCTTCGGCGAGGGCGGCGGAGGCGAGAAGGAGGGAACAGGCGACGGTGGTGCGACGGAGAATGGCGAGCATGAGAAGATCAGGGAAACGAGGGCAGAGCAGGGGGGAGGCCGGGCCAAGCGCAAAAGGGCGGCGGGTCGGGCGGGGGAAAGGGCGGGGGAGACGTGGTCGGCGACTGGAGTGTCGCCGTTCCCCTGGGGGGTCAATCGCTTCGCCAGCGGCCGGGGAAGAGGAGCATGCGCGGGGGCTCGGGCAGGCCGCGTTCGTTGCGCTGGAGTTGGGCGATGACGAGATCGACGGCGTGGGCGGCGATGGTGTCGTAGCCCTGCTCGATGCCGACGGCGGCGTGGCCCGCTTCCCATGAGAGGAGGACGGAGCGGGCGGCGTCGCCTATCCAGCCGGCTCGGCGGGCGAGGTGAAGGCCGGCGTGCGAGCTGAGCACGAGGGCGTCGGGTCGGTGGGTGGTTAGCCAAGACGCGAAGCTGGTTTCGTCGCCAGGCGCGGCGAGGTGGAGGCGGCGGGCGGAGCCGGGCGGGGCGCAGGCGAGCCAGGCGGCTTGCCAGGCGCGATGAGCGCGGAGGTTGGTGGCGGCGTCGAGCCAGGCGGCGGGACGGCGTGCGCCGGTTTCGTGGAGTTGCGAGATGGCGAGGCGCATCGCCTCGTAGTGGTGGTGACCGGAGCGCGAGAGCGGCTGCGTCCACTCGGCCATGCCGACCACGGCCATGGCAAAATCGTTCCACGGCCAATTTAGGGCGACGGGGGTGGCGGTGTGGACCGGGCCGAACACGACGCCGGTGATGCCGCGCGCGCGCAGGACTTGGGCGAGTCGGGCGGGCGAGCCGTGGGCGGGCAGCCAGAAGGCGGTGAGCCGGCAACCGCGAGCTTTGGCGCGTTCGGCGGCGCCGGCTTGCACGAGGCGCTGGAAGGGCGACATCCCGGACGCCCGGCCTTCGAGCCAGACGAGGGCGACGACCTCGGATGAGGCGGGGGAACGGCCGCCGCGGATGTGGCTCATGAGTTCGGCGACGCGGGCGTTGGGCCGGTAGCCGAGGCGGGCGGCGACGGCGCGCACGTGTTCGCGGGTGGCGGCGGGGATCTTGGGCGAAGCGCGCAGGGCGTAGGAAACGGTCGCCGGGGAGAGTCCGGCGGCGCGGGCCACGGCGGCGAGAGTGGAGGCTTGGGGCATGATTTTGGTGAACGGTTTCACCATCGGCCGTCTGGTTGCTTCGCGCAAGCGCGGGCAGGGTGGGTGCATGGCCCTGAAACAACATGTCCTTGAAACCGATTTTTTCGTCGCCGGCGGCGGCTTGTCCGGCGTGTGCGCGGCGATCGCGGCGGCGCGAAACGGCGCGCGCGTGGTGCTGGTGCAGGATCGCTCGCTGCTGGGCGGCAACGCATCGAGCGAGGTGAAGATGCATGTGGTCGGCGCGGATTGCCATGGCCACAAACCCGGTCTGCGCGAGTCCGGCCTGATCGAGGAGTTCAAGCTGGAGGACGCGGTGCGAAATCCCCACCGGTGCTACTCGCAGTGGGATTTTCTGCTCTACGAAAAGGTGAAGCTGGAGCCCGGCATCACGCTGTTGCTCGACACGGTTTTGATAGGGGTGGAGATGAGCGGTCCGACCATCGTGGCGGCGCGCGCGGAGCGTCAGTCCACGGAGGACGCGTTTGTGATTCGTGCGAAGTTTTTCGCCGATTGCACGGGCGACGGTCGTCTCGGGGCCGAGGCCGGGGCGGAGTGTCAGATCGGGCGCGAGGGTCGCGACGTTTACCAGGAGTCGCTGGCCCAGCTCGTCGGCGACCGGCAGACGCTGGGCAGCTCGATTTTGCTTACGGGTCGAAGATACTACACGCCTCAGCCCTTCGTCGCGCCCTCATGGGCACGTGCGTTCAAGCCCGAGGACTTTCGGCTGCGACCGATCAAGACCTTCGAATACGGCTACTGGTGGTTCGAATGGGGCGGTCAGCTCGACACGATCAAGGACAACGAGACGATCCGCCACGAGTTGTTGCGCATCACGCTCGGGGTTTGGAGCTACATCAAAAACTCCGGGCGCCATCCGGAGTCGGCCAACTGGGCGCTCGACTGGGTTGGCTCGATGCCGGCGAAGCGCGAGTCGCGGCGGTTTTTTGGTCCGCACGTGTTGACGCAGCAGGACGTGATGGGGCCGGCGTCTTTCGACGACACGGTGGCTTATGGCGGTTGGTGGATCGACACGCATCCACCGATGGGGGTGGACGCGCCGGACGAGCCGCCCTGCGTGCAGCACCATTTCGACCACGTGTATGGCATACCGTTGCGCTGCTACCACTCGCGCAACATCGCCAATCTCTTCTTCGCCGGGCGCAACATCTCCGCCTCGCACATCGCGTTCGCGAGCACGCGGGTGATGGCGACCTGCGCGGTCGGGGGACAGGCGGTCGGCACGGCGGCGGCGTTGTGGCGGGATCGGGAATCGAGCGACATCGCGGCGCTCTCGACTCGCGATAACGTGGCGGCGCTTCAACAGGCCTTGTTGCGAGATGACGCGTGGTTGCCCGGCGTGAGCGGCGCGGACCCGGCCGACCTCGCGCGCACGGCCAGGGTTTCGGCGAGTTCGGAGGCAGGCGCGGAGCTCGGGGCGGCGAATGTGGTCGATGGTGTGGCGCGTGATTTGAAGGCGCTCTGGGGGCCATGGTCATCCGACTCGGCGCATCGTTGGGAGTCGGCGGCGCTGCCCGCCACGCTCGCGCTCGAGTTGCCCGCAGCGGCGTCGATCCGCGAGATCCACCTGACCTTCGACACGAATTTCGAGAAGGAACTCATCCTCTCGATGAGCGATCATCACACTTGTTTGTCGGCGCCATGATCGGCCCAGCCGGAGACGGCGAAGGCCTACCGCGTGCGCGTGGACGGCAAGGTCGTGGTCGAGGAGACGGGCAACTATCTGCGCAAACGCGTGCATCGTTTGTCCGCGTCGGTGGTGGGCTCGAAAGTCGAACTCGAGGTGCTTGCGACGAATGGCGCGCCGACGGCGCGGGTGTTTGAGGTGCGGCTTTACGCCTGAGATTTTGGGCGAGGCGTTTTTGTGATGCGGGGGCCCCGTGTGCGTGAGCGGCGAGCCCGGGGCGGCCGCGTCGCCGAACGGTGAACCGAAGCGGCGGATGGCGCGTCGGTGCGCCATCCTGCGAAGGGGACGTCGCCGCTCCGGTGCCTGCTTGCGCAGTTTCGGCAAATGGACCGCCTTCTTGCCTACTTCGTGAACGCTGGAAACAGCCGGAAACCAAAGTGTGCCGGGAACCAATGTTCGTATTACGAACAAGTGGTTCGGGCGGGGATGCGTTTTCGGGGACCGGTGGGGCGCATACGCGGGGGATAGATGGCGGAGATTTGCATGACTTTACGCATCTGTAACCTAAATGACGTGAATTCGTAACATTCGTGACTAGACTCCTGCGATGCGTTTTCGCCGTCGGCGTTCCTTTTTTGTTTCATGGCTCCTTGGAGCAGGGTTGCTCGCTATTTTGGCGGCAGGTTGCTCGCGCTCGCCGGATGCGGAGGCGGGGGAGGCGCCCAAGGTGTTGCGCGTGGCGGACACGGGTATCGAAGGCATGGAGGCGCTGTCCTCCACCTTCGGACCTTTCGCGCGGGAGTTGGAAAAACTCGCCGGCGTGAAGGTGGAGTTTTTTCCGGTGAGCGACCGCACGGCGGCCATCACCGCGCTTCAATTCGGGCAGCTGGACCTCGTGCTCGCGGGACCTTCGGAATACATCATCATGCGCTCGCGTTTGCGGAAGGCGCCGCAGCCGGTGCTCGGGCTGGAGCGGCCGCGCTACCACACCGCCTTCGTGGTCAAGGCCGAGAGTCCGGTGCGCACGCTGGCGGATTTGCGCGGCAAGAGCATCGCGATGAAGGACCCGGGCTCCACCACCGGGCACATCATCCCGTATGTGATGTTGAAGGAGGCGGGGCTCGACCCGGATCGGGACGTGACGGTGCGCCTGCTGGACGGCGCGCGGCTGGAGGCGTTGATCAACGGCGACGTGGATGCGCTGGGCAGCGGGGTGCGGGATTATGACAAACTGGTGCAGCGTTTCGGGCCGGACCGGTTTCGCATCGTCGCGGAGAGCGCGCCGGTGCCGGCGGATTTGTTCGTGGCGCGCGGTGATCTGTCACCGGAGTTTGTGGCGAAGTTGAGCGCGTTGATGCTGGAGCACGCCGACACGCTGCTGCCTTTGTTGCTCGCGGGCGGAAACGCGGAGCGCTATGAGAGCGGGGTGAAGCTCGCGCCTGTAGTGGATTCGGACTACGCGGTGATTCGCGAGGGTTATGCGTTGCTCAAGCTGCCCCTCGAATGAACGCCGTCGTTTCTTCCGCCTCGTCCTCAACGTCTCATCATCCGGCGCTTTTTGAGGTCGCTGATCTGGTCAAAACATATCCCAACGGCACGCGCGCGCTGCGTGGAGTGTCGCTGACGGTGCGGCGCGGCGACAACATCGTGCTGCTGGGGCGCAATGGTTCGGGGAAATCGACTTTGCTGCGTTGTCTGAACGCGTTGGAGCGGCCGGACTCGGGGCGGGTGGTTTTTGACGGCGCGGATTTGGGGCGGGTGCGCGGGCGCGAGTTGCGCGCGGTGCGGCGGCGGGTGGGCGTGGTGTTTCAAAAATTTCATTTGGTGGCGGGGCTGAGCGTGTTTCAGAACACGTTGTTCGGCGGGCTCGGCGCGAAGAGCGGGTTGTGGGGTGTGTTGGGTCCGGTGGCTTCGGCGGCGACGCGCGCGCGAGCTTTGGAGTGTCTGTCGCGGGTGGGGCTGGCGGACCTGGCGGCGCGTCGGGCGGACCAGCTTTCGGGCGGACAACAGCAGCGCGTGGCGATCGCGCGAATGCTGATGCAGGACCCCGAGGTGGTGTTGGCGGACGAGCCGGTGGCGAGCCTCGATCCGCAGTCGGGGCGGCAGGTGATGGAGCTGCTGGCGGAGATCGTGCGCGAGCGCGGGCTCACCTTGATCTGCACGCTGCATCATCTGGACCTTGCGTTGGAATACGGCGATCGCGTGGTCGGTCTGCGTGCGGGCGAGAAGGTGATCGACGGCCATCTGGCGGGTAAAACCGAAGCGGAGCTGGCCGGGTTGTATGATGAACGCGAGTCGAACGAAACGAATCTGGTCTCCCATGTCTGAATCATCCGTCGGCTCCTCCGTGAAATCTCCCGCGTCGCCGCCGCCGCGTTTTACGTCGCCCTCGTGGTGGACGTGGATCGCGTGCGTGGCGGCGGGGGCCTTCGTGCTGCAAGGGCTGGGCTCGGCGGACATCACGCCGGAGCGGCTGGCGCGCGGCGCGGGGAATCTGGGCGAATTTTTGGGGCAGGCGTTTCCGCCGGATTTTTCGCGCGGAGAGGTGTTGGCGAACGCGCTTTATGAGACGCTGCAAATGGCGGTGGTGGGCGTGGGCTTCGGGGTGATTTTGAGTTTGCCGGTGGCTTTGCTGGCGGCGGCGAACACGGCTCCGCATCCGGTGGTGCGCGTGGCGGCGCGGACTTTGATTTCGGTGTCGCGCACGATCCCGGATTTGGTGTGGGCGATGGTGTTTTTGGTCGCGGTGGGTTTTGGTCCGCTGGCGGGGATCTTGGCCATCGCGGTGGACACGGTGGGTTTTTGCGGGCGGTTTTTTGCGGAGCGGATCGAGGAGATAAAGCCGGGTCCGGCGGAGGCGCTGGCCTCGACGGGGGCGTCGCGCGCGGGCGTGGTGGTGGGGGCGATCTTGCCGGAGGCGTTTCCCTCGTTCGTGGCCACGGGTTTGTTTAGCGTCGAGAAGGCGGTGCGTGCGGCGGTGGTGCTCGGTCTGGTGGGCGCGGGCGGCATCGGGGTGGAGCTGCGCGCGGCGATGAACCTGTTTCAGTATCAACAGGCGCTGGCGGTTATCCTGCTGATCCTCGTGGTCGTGATCGGGATCGAGCAGGTGTCGGCTCGCATACGGCGGCGACTGTTGTGAGGGAGAACCAGGCGGACACGGAGGTCCGCCCTCCCGCTTCAGGCGGTGACTTTGGCGGAGCTGCCGCCGAAGAGTTCGCGCAGGGCGCTCCAGGCTTTCATGATGCCGGCGTCCTGCACGCCGCCGGAGAGGCCGTAAACTTTGGCGATGGTCTCTTCGTGGTCGCGGTAGCGGGGCGGGAGGACGAAGGCGGTTTTTTCGCCGCTGCGGATAGTGGAGAGGAAGAGGCCTTTGCCGACGGCGGCGGACTCAAGTTTTACGTCGAGGGTCTTCTCGGGGAGGACGAGCCAGGGGCGGTAGCGGAAGACGAGTTTGCCGTTTTCCGGCTCGGCGCGCAGGCGGCCGTAGGTGCGCATGGGGACGCCTTCCTTCACGAGCGTGTTGCTCGAAAAGAGTTTGTTGTCGCCGGTCTCGGCGACGACGTAGCGCTTTTTGCGGAAGGTGAAAAAGTCCCACGAAAAGATCGCGCCGAAGGTGGTGAGGCGGAAGGCCCAGCCGGCGACGAGGTAGGCGATGACGACGAGGATCAGCGAGAGGAGAAGGCTCATCCACGGGTTGAGGGTGGCGACGAGCGGGATGAGGCCGAGCAGGGCGGTGCGCGCGCCTTTGAGGACGGCGTCGATGGCGCCCCAGGGACTGAGCAGGATCAGGGCGTTGATGGCGTGCGAGGCGAGCCAGACGATCGCGAAGACGGCGATGCCGAGTGGGACGGTGAGGATGTTGAGCAACCACGACCAATCGATGGCGCCGATGGCCACGGTGGCGGTGCCGGCGTGCAGGAGCATGTCACCCGCGCCCGACGCGGCGGCGGTGGTGCTGGCGGCGTCGTTGGAGCCCACGATCATCTTGGAGAGCGAACTCATGGTGAAGGGCACGACCGCTCCGGCGGCGACTAGGCCGGAGGCTTTGTTCTCGATGGTCTCGAGCACATCGAGGGGTTTTTTGGTGCCGGGGGGCAGGATGGTGCCGAGGGAGTCCTTGGCGGCGACGAGGCCGACGAGGAGGGCGGCGGGGATGATGAAGCTCCACTTGGCATACCAGGGGAGCGCGGCTTTTTGCTCGGGGGTTTTGGCCTGAAGGTTTTGGTAAACGCCGAGGCCGGCGGTGCCTAGCATGGGCGAAATGGCGATGCCGGTGACGGCGGCGAGGGTCTTGGCGTAGGGCGCGGCGGGGGATTTGTCCGACGTGGATGAGCTGCTCGACTCGGCGGCGGAGAGCGGCGCGGCGAGCAAGGCGAACAACGCGAGGCAGGCGATCCAGGGTGCGAGACGTTTCATGGCGGTGCGATTGGCGGGAGGTGCGCAGCATGCATGCCGGGACGCAGGCGAAATGCAGCCCGGAAAATTACGGAGTCGATGACAGGGGGCGAAGGGTGCGAAGCGACGGGGCCGGCCATGCGTTCACCTTGGCGCTTCGAGTTGTTCCGGCGTGACGCCCGCGCGCACGTTCACCGTCGCCAGGACTTTGGGCACATAGAGTCGCGTCTCGGCCGGAAGATGGTCCGCGATGCCCGCGAAATCAGTTGCTCCGTGGGCCTTCAAGGTCCGCGCCACTCGCCCCTGCCCTGCGTTGTAGGCGGCGAGCGCGAGCGGCCAGTCACCGAATCGCCCGTGTAGATTTTTTAAATACAGCGCCGCCGCTCGTGCGCTGCGCTCGGGATTCGTGCGTTGGTCGAAGGGAAACAAGGACAAGCCCAGCGAGCGCGCCGTCTCCGGCATCAACTGGAAAAGCCCTCGCGCCCCCGCCGGACTGCGAGCGCGCGGGTTGAACGAACTCTCCGTCTCCGCCAACCAGACGAGCGCCTCCGGCACGCCTTCCGCCGCGAAGGCGGCGCGCGCCGCCGGCAGATATTCCGCCGCGCGCGCCGGTGCAGCGCGAGTGGACATCCGCCCGCGCCACAAATCATACAACGGCACCCCTGCGCCTGGTGCGGGCGCGTCTTTTTGTGTTGGCGGTGGCGGAGCGGGGATCGCCGGTTTTTCACGCACTGCCTCGCCCGCAAACTCCATGTCCGCGAGCTGCTCGCGCAACCAATCCGCGTAATCCGCGAAATCCGGCAGAGCCTGAAGCGCCGCGATTGCCGCCCGCGTCTCCGGCGCATAGGCCGCATATGACGCGAGATCCTCCTCGCGCCCCGCCGTCTCCACCCGCGTCAGCAGCGCGATAAACTCGTCGCGCGGGATAAGCTCATATTCCTTCTTGACCGCCTCCGGAACGAACTGGTCCCACAAGTCCGACGCCACCTGATGCAGGTCCGCTATCTGCGCAGGCGTCGGCGCGGGCGGATCGACCGGTGGCGGCGACGGCGTTTCCTCGCCGCGCAAGGCGCACGCGCCGGCCAGCAGGCTCGCGCCAATCGCTAGTCGCCACGGTTTCGTCGCTCGCATTGGGTCAAGGCAATGCATCTCCGTCTCACACACAAGCCGTCGTGTGCCAACGGAGTGCCGACTTTCAGTCGGCTTCGTCTCCACAAAACCGCCATCGCCTCCGTGGCAAAAAACTCCCGGGTCCCGGGACATGTCTTCGTGTTGTTAACATTTTGATCGGTCAGAGATATCGTCCCGCTCGCACCCGCGATTTTTTGGTTGAGCCCGTCTTGCCGGCGACCTTCGGCCCACCTCCGGGCTTTCGCCATTGCCGCGCGCCCCGCCCGCCTGCTTTCCTCCGCGTTTACCGAGATGAATCGCGTCTATATCAAGACTTATGGCTGCCAGATGAACGAACGCGACAGCGAGGCGGTCGCGGCCATGCTGCGCGGTCGCGGCTACCGCATCGTGCAGGACGAAAACGACTGCGACATCATGCTTCTCAACACCTGTTCCGTGCGTGACGCCGCCGAGCAGAAGGCCCTCGGCAAAGCCGCCAACATCGCCCATCGCAAAAAGAAGAACCCCGACTTCGTCCTCGGTATCCTCGGATGCATGGCCCAAAATCGCGGCGCCGAGATTCTCGAACGCCTTCCCGACGTGGACCTCGTCATCGGCACCCAAAAATTTCACCAGGTCCCCGGTTACATCGACAACATCCGCGCCGCCCGCGAGGCCGGCCTGCCCGTCGGCGCCGGCATCGTGGACATCGAGGAGGAGGCCGGTTCGCAAAACACCATCAAGGATCACCTTCTCCCCGCCCCCGCGGGCCCGGGCGCCGACTCCGCCGCCGACACTCCGCCGCAGGTCTCCGCCTTCGTCTCCATCCAGCAGGGCTGCAACATGGACTGCGCCTTCTGCATCGTGCCAAAGACCCGCGGCGACGAACGCTCCCGCCCCATGGAAGAGATCGTCGCCGAGTGCGCGTCCCTCGCCGCGCGCGGCGTGCGCGAGATCACGCTGCTCGGCCAGATAGTCACCTCGTATGGCCGACGCGACTACACCCACACCGACGGCGTCTCGCCCTTCGTGCAGTTGATCGAGAAAATCCACGCCATCGAGGGCATCGCCCGCATTCGTTTCACCTCGCCCCATCCGCGCGGTTTTAAACAGGACCTCGCCGACGCCTACGCCCGCCTGCCCAAGCTCTGCCCCTACGTCCACCTGCCCCTCCAGAGCGGCAGCGATCGTATCCTCAAGGCGATGAACCGCCCGTATTCACGCGACCGATACAGGGAGGTCGTCGCCTCGCTGCGCGCCGCCCGCCCCGACATGTATTTTTCCACCGACGTCATCGTCGGCTTCCCCGGCGAGACCGAGGAGGATTTTCTCCAGACCAAGGAGCTCTTCGAGGCCTGCGATTACGACATGGCCTACATCTTCAAATACTCCATCCGCAGCGGCACCCCCGCCGCCGAGCTTGGCGATCAGATCCCCGACGAGGTCAAGGAACGTCGCAACCACGAGTTGCTAGAGGTTCTGAAGCGCAATTCCGAGCGCCGCACCGCCACCCTCGTCGGCACGGTCGAGGAGGTTTTGGTCGAGGGTCCCGACAAAACCGGCCGGCGCTACACCGGCCGCACCCCCGGCAATCGCGTGTGCATCTTCGACGCCAGCCCCCGCCTCGTCGGCCAGCTCGTTCCGCTCAAAATCACCCGCGCCAGCGTAAGCACGCTCTACGGCGAACTCGTGCTCGCGGAAGGTTGAACCCGAATTTTTAAACGCCAAGACGCGAAGACCTATCCGAAGTCCGCCAAGCAAACCCACGACGCTCAACTTTACTCCCGCCTTCTTTGCGCCCTTCGCGCTTCTTCGCGAATTCGCGTTAAAAATCCCGCCCATGACCCTTTTCCTCGCCACTCTCCTCGTCGGTCTCGTCCTGCTGCTCGTCGGCGGCGCGCTTGTCGCCGACACCTCGCTCGTGCGTTCCTCGCTCAAGGCATTCCCTCGCTCCAAACGTGCCGCCTACGTGCTCTTTGGCCTAGCCGCCGTCTGGTTTCTTTACCGCGTCGCGCACCTCTCGGAGGCCGATTTCGGGCAGTTTAGCAACCTGCTGCTGATCGGCTTCGGCGCGGTCGCGTTCCTAAGCTTTTTCTACGTCGCCGAGTTCCTCGCGGTGCGTGGCCTCGCTTCCCTCATCCTCCTCGCCGCCGGTCCGCTGCTCGCCTCCGCCTTCGGCGAATACGATATCCCCGCGCGCCTCTTCATGGTCTCCATCGTCTATGTCGCGCTTACCATCGCCATCGTGCTCGGCGCACAGCCTTGGCGTATGCGCGACGCCATCGAGTGGCTGCAACGCCTGCCCGGCCGCGCCCGTGTCGCCGGCGCGTTCCTCGCCACCTACGGCCTGCTGCTCGTCGGTGTCGCCTTCACTTACTGAACCCGTAATTTACGCGTCCGCATGTCTTCCTCCGCCCCCGTTCTTCTGGTGCTCGCCGGTCCCGCCGGGTCGGGCAAAACCACCCTTTGCGAACGCCTCGTCGCCGAGGTGCCCGGCTTCACCCGCGTCGTCACCAGCACGACCCGCGATCCCCGTCCGGGCGAGGTCAACGGTGTGCATTACCACTTTTTCTCCCCGGCCGAGTTCGATGAAAAAGTCGCCGCCGACGCCTTCCTCGAATGGGCCTGGGTTCACAAAAAAAACCGCTACGGCACCCTGGCCTCCTCCGTGCTCGATCCTTTGGCGGCGGGGCAAAGCCTGGTGATGAACGTGGACGTGCAAGGCGTGGAAAACTTTCGCCGCGCCGCCGCGCGCGATGCCGTCCTCGCGCGTCATTTCACCGACATCTTCATCGACGTGCCCATCCCCGAGCTGCGCCGGCGCCTGGGAGGCCGGGGCGAAAGCGAGGCCGAGATCGCCCATCGTATGCAGACCGCCGAAATCGAGCTGCGCGAGAAACACCGCTTCACCCACATCATCGTGAGTCGCGATCGCGAACACGATTTCGCGGCCCTGCTCGACATCCTCTCCGCCGCCCGCCGTCGCGTCGGCGGGGCGTGATTTTTCCGCCGCGTTCCCCGGAGGCTTGCCGCCCGCCATCGACCGCACCGCAACCTTCTCCGCTTTTCGATGGTGCATTTTGCACCGCCCTAGCGCACCGTCCCGCAGGTTTTCTTCCACCGCCATGCTGCTCGCCCTCATCGCCACCGCCGCCTCGAAACAAACCGTCTGGGAAAAAATTCAGGCGGTGCCCAAGGAAACTTGGATCAGCACGCTCATCGCCATCGGTATTATCATCATCTTGGTGAAAATCTGGAAATCTCTCGCCGATGTGAACGAGATCGTTCCATGG
This sequence comes from Opitutaceae bacterium, assembly GCA_036770725.1. Classification (GTDB taxonomy): domain Bacteria; phylum Verrucomicrobiota; class Verrucomicrobiia; order Opitutales; family Opitutaceae; genus IMCC26134_A. The sequence continues at coordinate 7,249 of DAIPIP010000024.1, read as the reverse complement.
ATCGTGTTGGTCACCGTTGGCGGCGCGATAGTCCTCTACTGGACCTACGAGCGCAGCGAGCCGAAGTTTCTGTCCCCGATTTTTGACGTCTTGGCGAGATTCCTGCCCTCGAAGATCGAATACTAGTGCTTGATTGCAGAAATAAGCGATGTCCTGACGGGCGCTTTTTGGCCTGGGCCAGCGTTGTCGAAAAGGGCATGTGACGCTGGCACACCTCCCTTTTCGCCGCCTTGGCCGCAGCCAATAATCACTCCGCCATTTTATCGCTTACCTCTGCAATCAAGCACTAGGGAGCCTGGATGGGCTTGTCCTCGACCGAGACGACGGTGTTTCCCGGTCCCATCAAAACCACTCGCGAGCTGTGGGTCTCCACCTCTTCCGGAGCCAGCCGACAATAGGCCAGCACGATCACCAGATCGCCCGGACGCACCAATCGCGCCGCCGCGCCGTTGACCTGCACCTGGCCCGGATCGCCATAGATAACGTAGGTCGTGAAGCGCGCGCCGTTGTCGATGTCGAGCACGTCCACCTGCTCGTATTCCAACAAGCCGGCCTCGCGGCAAAACACCCGGTCGATCGAGATCGAGCCTTCGTAGTGCGGATCGGCTGCGGTGAGCGTGGCGCGATGCAGTTTGGTTTTTAGAAAAGTGCGAAACACGGAAAGTAAGTTCCGTAATCAATCCGCTACACGCGCACGGGCAAGCGCGGTCTCACCACCCGGCGATCACTCGCCTCTCACCCAGTGCTCGACCCACACGCACAGCGCGCTCAGGCCCGCCGCGCGCGCGGCCGCCGCCGAATCGCCGAAGCGATAAATGCGAAACATTCGCCCGGCCCCCACCGCGCTCATCTCCAGCAAATCATTATGCACCACGGCATCCACCCCGCCGTTGGCCAGCACCTTGCCGACCGCCGCCGCCCGCGCCGTGTCGTCGGCGCCGTGCGTGAGCTTGAAACCCATCACCCGCAAGGGACGCGGCGACCACGTTTTGATCAATGGCAGCAGCTTCGGCGTGGGCACCAATCTCAACGCCAGCTCGGCGGCATCCGACCCCAGCTTGCCGTCGTGCATCGACTCAGGCCGGTAATCCGAAACCGCCGCCGCTTGGATAACCACGTCGAACGATCCCTTGCCCAACACCGCCCGCATGCGCTCGCCCAGATTTTCCGTGGAACCAAATCCTCCGCACACCACGCCCTCGGAACGCGGCTTCACCGCCCCCTCGCCGTGCAACAAAGTCACCTCGTGCCCCGCCTCCGCCAAGGCGTCGGCCAACGCGGCCCCCGTGGCACCCGTGCTCACGTTGGAAATAAACCGCACCGCGTCGATCGGTTCGCGGGTCGCGCCGCTGGTCAGGAGAATTTTCATGCAAAAAGGAAAACGATGATCGTGAACAACAAGAGCCTCCGGACGCCGCCCTTGTTCCCGAAGTTTCAGGCGATTTTCGGTCCCAGCTCCGCCAGGATGTGCAACACCAGCTCGTCGGGCTCGATCAGGCGCCCCGCGCCAAACTCCCCGCACGCCTGCGCGCCCTCGCCCGTCGGCAACACCCGCACACCCTGCGCCGCGAGTTTTTGCAGCGAGGCCTTCGTCACCGCGTTGCCCAGCATCGAGTGGTTCATCGCCGGCGCGATCCACCACGGTTTGCGCGCATGTTCCCACGAGAGAAACAGGGCGCCCACCGGATCATCCGCCAGCCCCGCCGCCAGCCGATTGATCGTGTTGGCCGTCGCCGGCGCGAGCACCGCCAAGTCCGCCCAGCGTGCGAGCTCGATGTGATCCATCGCGCGCCCGGGCGTCCAAAGATCGGTGAACGGCGCGCGCCCCGTCAGCCCCTCCAGCGTGGCCGCGCCGATGAAGCGCAGGGCGCCCTCGGTCGCGACCGTCTGCACCTCCACCTTCGCCTGCACCAACCGCGAAATCGCATGACAGGCCTTGTAACAAGAAATGGACCCCGAAAGGGCGAAGAGAACACGTGGCATGGGAAAAAGGTTAACCACTAATCATCACTAATGGACGCTAATTCAGAATCATTTCCGCCGACATTAGTGACCATTAGTGGTTAAAAAAATCGCGTTCAGTAACTTTCCTTCGCCGCCGGAAACGACCGCTCCGTCGTTGCCGCGTGAAACGCCGCCAGCCCCGCCCGCGCCGCCTCGCCGGCCGGCGCGAATTCGCGCAAGAAGCGCGGTTTTTTTCCGGCCGTAAGCCCGAGCAAATCCGCCATCACCAGCACTTGCCCGTCGCATTCCGCGCCCGCGCCGATGCCGATCACCGGCACGCCCACCGCCGCCGTGATCTCGCGCCCCAGCTCCGCCGGCACGCACTCCAGCACCATGCCGAAAACCCCGGCCGCCTCCAGCGCGCGCGCCTGCCGCAGCAAGGCCACCGCCGCCGCGTCGCCCTTGCCCTGCACTTTGTAACCACCGAGTGAATACACCGACTGCGGGGTGAGCCCGATGTGCCCCATGACCGGCACGCCCGATTGCACCAGATGCGCGATCACATCGGCGTGGCCGTCCACGCCCTCGATCTTCACCGCGTGCGCCCCGGCGCGCAGCAACAGCGCGGCGACGTCCACCGCCGCCGCCACGCCTCGGCGCGCGGCGAGAAACGGGAAGTCCCCCACGATCAACTTGCGCTCGGCCGGCGCGCCCAGCCCGCGCGCCACCGCGGCGGTGTGCCGCGCCATGATATCGGGCGTCGCCGCGAAGGTGGTCGGCTCGCCGTCGAGCACCGTTGCCAGCGTATCGCCGACCAGCACGCAATCAACGGGCGAGGCGGCGAGGAACGCCGCCTCCCAATGCGTATAGGCCGAAACCATGCTGATGGGCGATTGCCCCTTGCGCGCACGAAACTCGAGGACGGACTTCATGTTGAGCCACCTACCTTGGCCAACGCGTCCACCGGACGCCACCCCGCATTTTACGCCAAGCGCCGTTGGCATTGGGACTTTTGTAGGGACGGGCTTCGTCCGGTCTTTCGAGCAAGGACGACACGGGGGTCGTGCCTCTGGCCGGGAACCAAAATCCAAGGCTATTCGACCGCGTCGGGATCGGCCGCCACCGGCCGCGGCTGCTCCAGCCGCACCTCGAAATCCAAGCTCTCCCGATCCGCCCCGAGCTGCGGCGTCACTTTCAGCCGGATGTCTTGCACCTCGATAACTGAACTCGCGCCCGGCTTCATCGCCACGTCCGGGGCCGTCATTCCCATTACGCCGAGAATCGGATCGATCAGCTCCAAAATCTCCCGCTGCTCCTCCGCCACCCATACCTCGCCATGCTGCAAGGTGTTCTCTGCGTTGGTCGCCAGATTATCCAGGCCCACCGCCGCCCCGACATCGTCGGCCAGCAACCGAAATTGGCTGGAAATACGCACCACATCCGCGCCGCCCTCGCCCTGCTCCACGAAAGGCTGCACAAAGGCGTAAAGCCGCGTGCCGTCGGGCAACCGATACCCGCCCGTCACCACCACCTCGCCCGATTTCAAGTCCGCCCGCACGGCGGAACTCATCACATCGGCGTCCATCGGCCGCCGGAGTTCGGCCAAATTTTCTCGGGTGCGAGCCAAGGTTTCTCGGATCTCGGCCAACTCGGCCGCGAGCGTTGCGTTGGCTTCGGCCAGAGCTTTTGCCGTTGCCTCGGCCTCCGCCATTTGTGGCGGGATGGTCGGCGGCGGCGCTTCCGGCGCGGGCAGATAAACCACGCGCGGGGGACGTTCCTCTTCCGCCACGACGGTCATGAAACGATGCGTCGCCCAACTCGCGAGCGAGGCGCCGAGCACGGCGAAGAAAGTGTGGTGCAAAAGTTTCAAGGGCGGCGGTCGCGACCGGAGTCGCAAGCGCCACCCAAACGCGGGCTCGAGCGGCTGACAAGCCGCGCGCGCCGCGGTTCAGCCCAATCACCCTTGGGTTTTTATGGATAGCTGGAGGGACGGCCTCCGTGTCGTCCTCGTTCGAAGGACCGGACGGAGCCGGGCTCTCCCAAAAACCTTGAAGCTCGGGGGATTCGGGATCAGGTCAGCGCGGCGAGGAGGCGTTGGAGTTCGTCGCGTTTGGCCTGCTGGTCGGCGAGTTGTTTGCGCGCGCCTTCGAGCACGGCGGGCGGGGCTTTGCTGGTGAATGCTTCGTTGCCGAGACGAGCCTCGGTGGCGGCGGCGTGTTTGGTCACTTGCTCCAGCTCCTTGGTCAGGCGCGCGCGCTCGGCGGCGGCGTCGATCTTCACGCCGGTGTCGAGATAGAGGGTGCCGAGCGGGGTGACGATGGCGGGCAGCGCGGGCGCGTCGGCCACGCGCGAGAGCGAGGCCGCGCCGGCGAGGCGGGTGAACTTCGCGGACGCGGATTCGAGCGCGGACCAGGTGGCGTCGTCGGCCACGACCGAGAAGAGCACGTCGCGCTTCTGGCCGACGGCCTTGTCGGTCTTGAGCTGGCGGGCGAAGGTGACGGTGGACTTGAGTTTGGCGACGCGCCCGGCGGCGGCCGTATCCACGTGGACACTACGCGCGGCGAGCGCGCCGCGCAGGTCCTCGGCGGTGCCGATGCGGTTGTCCTGGATGAAACGGGAGGGACCGGCTCCGTCCGGTCCGTTTTCGGACGATACGGAGATCGTCCCTCCAAAACCGTTTGCGGACGACACGGAGGTCGTCCCTCCCGAGTAGCCGAGCAGGGCCCACAGTTCCTCGGTGATAAAGGGCGCGAAGGGCTCGAAGAGCAGCAGGAACTGGCGGATTACGAGATCCTGCACCGCAAGCACGTGATCACGCGCGGCCTCGTCCTGGAGGCGGGCCTTGGCGACCTCGACATACCAGTCGCAGAAGTCGGAGTAGAAGAAGGTGTAGAGCCCTTGCGTGGCGGCCGCGAATTCGAAGTCGGCGAAGCACTTTTCGAGCAACGCCTGCACGTCGAGGAGCGAGGCGAGCAGGGCGTGGTCGTCGTCGTCGAGCTGCTTGGAGTCGAGGCGCGCGAGAATGGCGTCGAGCGAGCTGTTGTCGCTCATCGGCCCGCTCATCTGGCGGAAACGGCAGGCGTTCCAGAGCTTGTTGCAGAAGTTTTTGCCGCTCTCGATGCGGTCCTCGTCGAACTTCACGTCCTGGCCGAGCGGCGCGATCTGGAGCAGGCCGAAGCGCAGGCCGTCCGCGCCGTATTTTTGGATGAGATCGAGCGGGTCGGGCGAGTTGCCCAGGGTCTTCGACATCTTGCGGCCCTGCTTGTCGCGCACGATGCCGTTGAAATAGACGTGCTTGAAGGGAATGCGGCGTTCGAGCTGCTCGCGTGTAAGCGGCTCGGGGCTGGAGGTAGCGCAGGCGTCCCGCCTGCTTCCGGAAGCAGGCGGAACGCCTGCGCTACTTTCGGCGAATTCGAGGCCGGCCATGATCATGCGGGCGACCCAGAAGAAAATGATGTCGGCGCCGGTCGCGAGGGTGGTGGTCGGGTAGAATTGCGAGAAGCCGACCTTGGCCTGCGCCTCGGCATCGGGCCAGCCGAGGGTGGCGAAGGGCCAGAGCCAGGAAGACGCCCAGGTGTCGAGCACGTCGTCCTCTTGTATCCAGTTTTCCACGTCGGCAGGGCCTTCGAGGGAGACGTGGATCTTGGTCGGGTCGCGCAGGTCGGCCTCGGTGAGGTTTTCGCGGTCGATGCCCTTGGCATACCAAACCGGGATGCGGTGGCCCCACCAGAGCTGGCGGCTGATGCACCAGTCTTGGATGTTATCGAGCCAGTTCAGGTAAACCTTCGACCAGCGCTCGGGGTGCATCTGGATGAGGCCGTCGCGCACGACCGCCTTGGCCTCCTCGACGCGCGGGTAGCGCAGCCACCATTGCTGGGTGAGGCGCGGCTCGATGGGCACGCCGGCGCGCTGCGAGTAACCGACGTTGTTCTCGTAGGGTTTGGCTTCGAGCAGATTGCCGCGCTCCTGGAGAATCTCGGCGGCTTTTTTGCGGGCGGCGAAGCGCTCCATGCCGGCGAGTTCGGGGCCGGCGAATTCGTTCATGGTGCCGTCGGCGTTGATCGAATCGATGACGGGCAGGCCGTGGCGCTGGCCGATCTCGAAGTCCACCTTGTCGTGGGCGGGCGTGACCTTGAGCGCGCCGGCGGCGAAGGCGGGATCGACGGCCTTGTCGGCGATAATGGGAATCTGGATACGTTTGCCGAGCGGGCGCCACACGGACTTGCCGATGAGGTGGGTGTAGCGCGGGTCGTCGGGATGCACCGCGACGGCGACGTCGGCGGCGATGGTCTCGGGGCGGGTGGTTTCGAGGACGAGGTGGGTAAGCGGGAGGGTGTTGCCCTCGGCGTCGGTGGTGGTGGTGGGCTCGGTGAGCTCGTATTGGATGCGGTAGATGTGGCCCTTGGTGGGGCGCATCTCGACCTCTTCGTCGGAGAGCGCGGTGAGCGAGACGGGGCACCAGTTGACCATGCGTTTGCCGCGGTAGATGTGGCCGCCGTCGAAGAGCTTGATGAACGAGGTCAGCACGGCCTTCGAGTAGCCGGGGTCCATGGTGAAGTGCGTGCGGTCCCAATCGCAGGAGCAGCCGAGCTCGCGGAGCTGTTTGAGGATGTGGTCGCCCTTTTCGTCGCGCCAGGTCCAGACGCGTCTGAGGAACTCCTCGCGACCGAGATCGCGACGGCCTTTGCCCTCGGTTTTTTTGAGGTGTTTTTCGACCATCGTTTGGGTGGCGATGCCGGCGTGGTCGGTGCCGGGAATCCAGCAGGCGGCCTTGCCGTCGAGGCGGGCGCGGCGGATGAGCGCGTCCTGGAGGGTGTTGTTGAGCACGTGGCCCATGTGCAGGATGCCGGTGACGTTGGGCGGCGGGATGACGATGGTGTAGGTCTCCTGGCCGGGCGCGGCCTTGCCGGCGAAGCACTTGGCTTCCTGCCAGGCGGCATACCACTTGGTTTCAACATCGCGGGCTTCGTAGCTCTTGGAGATCTCGGGCATGGGCGTAAAAATAAACCGCCCACCCAACGGGCGGTCGGCGGGGGAGTAAAGCCAGTAGAGCCGGCGGGGCTTGGATGGGTATAACAGGAAGTGATGTCACGTTGCCGTCGAAGTCCTGCCGAAGGGTGGAGCGCATTGCCCCAATGCGCTGACGCGGCGCAGCCGCGCCCAAGGCAAGCGGGTTGAGGTCAACCCGCTCCACCCACCTGACATCACTTCCTGTTAAACCCGGTTGGGATCACGTTATACCAAGCGCGGTTTGGTTCCTCGCTGTTTTCAGTGGATAGCCGGGATATCGAGACGACCGGCGGTG
>DAIPIP010000181.1:0-5644 GCA_036770725.1 Opitutaceae bacterium | reverse complement strand
TCAAAGTCGATCCCGTCACCGGCCGCGAAATCCCCAACGAACAAGCCGTCCGCCCTCTCGAAACCTTCGTCAAACCTCGCCCCGCAACTTGGCCCGAAGCAGAGTTTATCGTCGGCAACCCGCCCTTCCTCGGCTCACAGCGTATGCGCGAAAACCTCGGCGACGGCTACACCGAAACCCTCCGCGCCGCATACCCCGCGATGCCCGAGAGCGCCGACTTCGTCATGTTCTGGTGGAACAAAGCCGCCCTCGAAACCCTCGCCGGCCGCACCCGCCGCTTCGGCTTCATCACCACTAATTCCATCCGCCAGACCTTTAACCGCCGCGTCGTCAAATCCGCGCTCGATGCCGGCCTCTACCTCACCTTCGCAATTCCCGATCACCCGTGGATTGATGCCACCGAATGCGCCGCTGTCCGCATTGCCATGACAGTGGGTGCATCGATGAAGCCCGCGCCAACCGCCAAACTCCAAAGCGTCGTTTCCGAAACCGCCCACGGAGAAACCGGCGAAAATGACGTCCAATTGGCCCTACAGTTGGGACCAATCTCTGATGCTCTATCAACCGGCCAAGTCGTCAGCTCAGCCAAGTCGCTAGTCGGGAATTCGAATGTATGCTACCAAGGTATGAACCTTGTTGGAGAAGGCTTCAGACTAACCGAGATAGAGATCAAAGAATATGGACATGCGCCCAATCGACTCCCGCCCACACTACGCCGCTACCAAAAGGGTAAGGAGCTACTGCATGGAGGAGATTCCGGTTTTGTAATCGATGCTTACGGCCTAGATCAAAATCAGCTGAAGGCCAACGCCCCAAAACTTTACGAACATCTCCTCCGGCACGTTAAGCCCGAGAGGGATCATAATAACCGCCCATCGCGAAAACGTAATTGGTGGCTATTCGGGGAGCCAGTTGGGCGATTGCGGAAAGCTTTAAACGGGCTGAGCCGCTACATAGTCACTGTGGAGACTTCGAAGCATAAGCCGTTCGTTTTTATCGAGGGTGACATTATTCCGGATCACAAATTATACGCCATCGCCTCCGACGATGCATTCACTCTGGGCGTCTTATCAGCGCGCATCCATGGCGTGTGGGCGCTCGCATCGGGGGGAACTCTTGAGGATCGCCCCACTTGGACAAACACAACGACGTTTCTGCCCTTCCCCTTCCCCGACTGCACGGAAAAGCAGAAGGCCCGCATCCGCGCCCTCGCCGAGGAACTCGACGCCCACCGCAAGCGCGCCCAAGCCAAGCACGGCCTCGGCCTGACCGACATTTACAACGTCCTCGAAAAAGTCCGCGCCGGCACCGCCCTCACGACCAAGGACAAAGCCCTCCACGACGCCGCCCTCGTCTCCACGCTCAAGCAGCTGCACGACGACCTCGACGCCGCCGTGGCCGACGCCTACGGCTGGCCCTGGCCGCTCCCCGACGCCGAAATCCTCGAACGCGTCGTCGCCCTCAACGCCTCCCGCGCCGCCGAAGAAGCCAAGGGCCACATCCGCTGGCTCCGCCCCGACTACCAAATCCCCCTCTTCGCCGGTTCCAAACAAAGCCAGCTCGGCCTCGAAGACGACAAACCCGCCGCCAAAGGCAAAGCCGCCAAGCCCGCCAAAACCAAGAAAGCCGCCTGGCCCAAGACCCTCGCCGACCGCGCCAAAGCCGTGGAAACCCTCCTCGCCGCCGCCGACCGCCCCATCACCGCCGCCGAACTCACCAAACAATTCACCCGCGCCAAAGAGCCCGAAGTCCTCGAAATCCTCGACACCCTCGTCGCCCTCGCCCGCGCCCACCCCGGCGACACCCCGGGCACCTTCGTGCGCTAGGTCTGCGAACAAAGTCCGCACCGACTACTGGGTCAGGTTCATCGCTTGCGGCGGAAAGAGTCTCCACCAGTCTTCCCTAAAGCCCTTCAATCGCGTATAGACCCACCATGTTTACCGAGATCGCCTTCAAAAACTACCGCGCTCTCCGCGACGCCCGTATCCCGCTTGGTCCCTTAAACCTCCTCGTCGGCCCCAACGGCAGCGGCAAGACCTCCGTGCTCGAAGCGTTGCGCTGGGCTAACAACAGTTTTCCGATAATTCAGGAGCTTAAATCCGTAGGCGTGTCCGAGTCAGAGAACGTTCAATTCAGTTACACATTCAAAGGTGCCTCAAGCACGGGCACGATGACGTGGACTATTGCTAATGGACACAGCAGATCGGGTGGAGGACTCCCGGCTGAACTTAATGCAGAATACAGTGCAGCCGTTAATGGTATCCGCCACTACGCGTTTGAATCCGCCAAGATGCGCGAACCGGTGACTATCACGGAACATCGCCAGCTTTCCCCGGACGGCTCCAATCTCGCCGGCTTCCTCGATTACATCCGCGACAACGGTTCCGACGCCTTCGATGCTCTCATCGAGTCCCTTCACCGCACCATTCCCGAATACGACGACATTGGTTTCGACGGCGCGGGCAAAGGCCAAAAAATCTTCAAACTCCGCCGCAGCGACACCAAGCACTTCGTCTCCGCCCGCCACTTAAGCGAAGGCACGCTCTACGTCGTCGCCCTTCTCGCCATGGTGCACCAGCCGGAGCTTCCCAGTGTGCTCTGCTTCGAGGAGCCCGACCGCGGCTTGCACCCTCGCATCTACCGCGAAGTGAAAGACGCCCTTTACCGCCTCGCCTACCCGGAGGATTACGGAGCCACGCACGCTCCGGTGCAGATCATCGCGACAACCCACTCGGCCCACTTCCTCAACGAGTTTTCCGACCACCCCGAACAGATCATTGTCTGTGAAAAGGGCCCCGACCACGACGTTATCTTCCGCAACCTCGGCCAAGACCCGCAAGCCCGCGAAATTCTCGGGGAATCCCTCATTGGCGACGCCTGGGCCACCGGCGCGCTCGGCGGCATGCCGACCACCTCCGTCTAGTCCCTCGTGAAATTCGCATTCATCAGCGAATCCGAGGTGGACGAAGCCGCCCTCGCCGCTTTCTGCGCGGCCCGCCTTGGCCGAGAAATCGAACGCGTGCCCTGCCGGGCGAGGGTCCGGCGAGGTTGGCCCGCGCTAAGGGACAGTCTCGGGCCAGCCCTCCGATCACTGAAGCACACCGACGTCGATTTCATCGTCGTGTGCGCGGATGGCGATGGAGCAGATCCCCACCATCCCGACAATCGCCGGGCTCAGCTTGAACGCATCGTGGAGCAAACCGGCATGTCCGCCCGCGTGGTGGTAGCGCTCGCGGTGCCGACCATCGAAGCGTGGTGGTTGGCTCCGCAAATGCCCGAACTACACGAACGCGGCTGGTTTGACCGCGTCCAGAAGCATCCGGGCTACGAAAAGCTCGACCTAAAACGCCGCCTCTACCGCACCGACCGCCCGCTTGGTCCGGACATGCTGCGCATCATGCCTGAGGCAGCACGGCAGGCCGCAGCCCATCACGCGCAACTTGCCACGCGATTCCCGCTTGGGCTGGGGCCTCTCCTTAAAAAATTGGCCACTATCGAGGCAGACACCTCGCCTGATCGTTAACCGCAACCTGCGCCTTCGAATCGCTGCCGCGCCCTTGCGGTCACCGTCTTCTACCTTGGTCTTGTATCCTCGTCCTTTTCGTTAATCGCCTCCCATCAACTCAGTCCCGTGTTCGCCCCCGTCCCCGTCCTCCCCTGGCCCGATGCCCTCGTCGGCACGCCAGCCATCGCCGTCATCGAGCAAGCCATCGCGCGCGGACGCCTTTCCCACAGCCTCCTCCTCACCGGAGACGACATCGGCGTGCTGCGTGGAGCCGGCCTCGCCCTCGCCGACCGCCTCCTAAATCCCCCAGATACAGATCCCCAACGCCGTCGTCCAATAGCCGGTCACCCCGACTGCTTTCACCTCCGCACAAAAGGCAAGGCCCGCGAAATCATTATAGGGAATCCTGACGACCGAAAAAAATACGAAGGATCGATGCGGGAGTTCATCGAACAAAAACTTCCCTTCACCGCCTCTGTGGGCTCACACAAAGTCGGTATTGTTCATGAGGCCGACCGAATGAACATACCGTCTGCCAACGCCTTCCTCAAAACCCTCGAAGAGCCGCCGGCCAACACCACCCTGCTGCTCATCACCACGCGGCCGCACGCGCTGCTGCCGACCATCCGCAGCCGTTGCCAGTTGTTCCGCTTCGGCTCGGCCGGCGCCGCCACTCCGGTGGACGGCTGGCCCGCGTGGCTGGAAGACTACCGCGCCTGGCTCGCCCTGCTCCACGGCGGCGCGGCCCGCACCGCGCCGAGCGACGCGATCTTTCGCATGTATGGCCTCATCGCGCGCTTCGGCGTGCTGCTCGAAACCGCCACCGACACGCTCTGGGCCGAACAAAAAAAATCCCTGCCCGCCGAACTCACCGACGAGGAGGAAGACGCCATCGAGACGGGTATTTCCAAGGGCCTGCGCGACCGCCTCTACGCCGACCTCGAGCGCGCCACCGGAGCCTACGTGCGCGAGATTCTCGTGACGCCCGAGGCGGCGGTCGGCGCGCGCGCCTTTGCCGAGTCGATCAAACACCTCGAACACTCCGCCGGCCTGCTGCGGGTGAATTTCAACGACGTCGCCGCGCTCGAGCTCTACCTGCTCAAGGCGCTGCGCGCCTGGACGAAAAAGTAGCGCAGGCGTCCCGCCTGCATCCGCCGAAAAAAGCAGGCGAGACGCCTGCGCTACTCCTTTTCCGACATCCGCCAGTCGATCAGCTCCAACTGGAGCGTGCGGCGGCCGTTGAAATGATTCCACGCCAGCTCGACCGCCAGGTCGATGGGCTCGCCCACCGGCGGCAGGCGATCCGCGAGTTTCCACGCCACGCCGTAGAGGCGGCGGCGGTTGTCGCCGACCTCGACCGCGAAACGGAAATGCGCGCCCTTGAACACCTCCGGCCGCTGGCGCAGCACCACGCCGCGCAATCCGAAACGCGGCTCGGGATTAGCCTGGCCGAAGGGATGCAGCTGCGCGAGTTCGTCCATCAACTTTTCATTGATCTGCGCGGGCGTCAGCCAAGCTGCGAGCGTGAGCTCGGGCTCGGCCGCACGACCGCCCGTCCAGGTGCGCACGCCCTCGGCAAAGCGCACGCGGAAAGCGTCGAGATTTTCCTTCTTCAACGCCACGCCCACCGCCATCGGATGCCCGCCCCAGCTCTCGAGCAGATCGGCGCAACCGCCCAGCACTTCGACGAGGTTGATGCCGTCCACGCTTCGCCCAGAACCTTTCGCAAGTTCGCCTTCGTTACCCAGCACGATGCAGGGACGGTGATATTTGCGCGTCACGCGGCCAGCCACGATGCCTACCACGCCGGGATGCCAGCCGTCGGCGTAGAGCACGATGCCCGGCTGGTCGAGATACTGGGTCTCGATGAGGCGCTCGGCCTCGTCGGTGATGCCGCGTTCGATGTCCTGCCGCTCGCGGTTAAAATCATCCAACTGCCTCGCCGTCTCGCGGCAAAAACGCGCGTCCTCGCTCAGGATTAGCTCAACCGAAAGCGCCGCGTCGGCGAGCCGGCCGGAGGCGTTGATGCGCGGGCCTAGGCGGAACGAAATATCCACCGGCATGAGGTCCTGGCCCGGGCGCACACCCGCCACGTCCATGAGCGCGCGCAAGCCAGGGCGCGCCGCCTCCTTGAGCGTG
>DAIPIP010000023.1:0-23897 GCA_036770725.1 Opitutaceae bacterium | reverse complement strand
TTCTAAAATCCTGCCCTGGAACCGCTAGTCGGCTACAGGTTTAGCAGCAAAAACTGCGGTGTGTTAAACTAGCCATTTAAAGACACAAAAAAAGCCTCCCGCGATCAAGCGGGAGGCTACAAGTGCTTGCTTAGCGCTTAGAGTTTTTCGCGGGCGGAGGATTCACAATCAAATCCATTTGCTGTTGAATCTCTGCAGACTGACGTTTCGCACGCAGCTCCTTCAAGGCATCATAAAGCGCCTCCTCTTCTGCTGAAGGCTGATAACTGACACCTTCAATATCACGTTCGGTAATCTGTAGATCGCTAAGCTGACGACGAGTGGCAAAATTACGGTAAGTTGTCTTGCTAGGCTCCAATATAGAAGCGGTAATGAAAATCACTAAATTCGTATCATCAATGGTTTTGTTGCTGCTACGGAATAGCGCGCCCAATCCAGGAATATCTCCAAGAACCGGCACCTTGCTCTTCACGTCGCGCTCCCGGCGATCCATCAAACCACCAATGGCGGCAGTTTGGCCATCATCCAAAATCATGTTCAACGTGCCCTCGCGGCGTCGAACATTATAGAAAGGAACCGGAGAAGTATTGACCGTGGCTTGGAATTCAAACTGTTCAGCTTCGGTTTTCTTGGTGGTAATTTCCAACGCAACAAGCTTGCTGCTTGTAATTTGTGGAGTGATCTCAACTCGCACGCCCTCGAAGATAATTTCACCAGCCGTGGCAGTTACCGTGTTGTTTCCACCGCTGGACTCTTGCTGAGTAACGGTAATGGTTTGGAGATCACGCCCAATTTCGATTTCAGACTTGCTACCATTTACCGCGACAATCGTCGGGTTGGATACGATACGCGTTCCCGTCAGGCTGCTGAGGGCGCTAACCAAGACCGAAAAATCATTTCCATTGAGCACGATATTATTTGGCTGAGGGCTGGCCCCCAAAACCGCGGGAGTCGTCCCGCCGAGACTGTTAATAAAAGACTGTGTGAATCCCCCAGAGCCACCAAAACTAGGCGTTCCAGCAAGTTGAACGCCCAAGGCCTTGGCATCCTCTTTCTGGATTTCCATGAACTTTGTCTCGATCACCACTTGACGAGGCTCCACATCCATTCGAGTTGCGGTCTCGATCATCCGCCGAATTACGGCGGGCTGATCCGTGATGATCAGTTCGTTGGCAAGAGGATTAATAACAAGAGTTCCCCCCGCCTTTGCCGAGGATGTATCGGTCGCAGGAATGGGAGCGCTAAGCATGGGACGAAGTATAGCGTCCACACTGGTAGCAGGAACGTTGACCATAGTGATCGTTTCCGTGACAAACGGCTCGAGCTGCAGTGCATCACGGCTGACAATCTTGATAATGTTGCCTTCTTCCACAAAGGTATAGCCGAACGGCTCCAGCACCATTTTGTATAGTTGGCGCCATGTCACATCGCGAAGTTTGATTGAAGTGCGACCGGACAACGCGTCAGGCACAATGATGTTGAGTTCAAAGAGGTCAGCTACGTTGCGAAGCACGTTTCTTACATCCTCGTCGGGGAAATCCACCGAGAGAGTGTCCATGCTGTTTGTTTTCGGAGGACTAACGACAGGAACCGCTGCATCGGCAGCCATAGGAGCTGACTCCAAGGGGATTAAATCGGAATTGAGATTTTCCTCAGTTTCGGACGTAACTGACACCTCTCCAGCTGGCGTAGCACCTTCTCCGCCATTGCTTGCTTGCGCTTTTGCTAGCGGTAAAGCTGTCATGAAGCCGAAAGCCGCGAGAAGAATTTGTTTTTGGGTTGGGTTCATTGCCGTGTTAGTTGTGAGCTGATGTTTCTAGCTATCGGGAAAGCAAAACTGCGCGAGTGTAAGAGAGATCATTAAGTCGCACGGTGAAAGTGGTGCTGGTCAGGGAGGAAAGCCAAAGCTCGTAATCTCTCCCATCAAGATTAATAACGATAGACTCCCCTACTTTGAGCCTTTTTTGACTCAAAAGAAGAAAACGATCCTCGCCAAGTATCGCCGTGCCCCTCGCCTGAATACTATTCGCCAATCTTTGCAGAAGTTCGCCTTGGTTAACTACTTTCACAATCGGTGTAATAATTACAGGACTGTCTTCCACTACCTCCTCCACGACGCCTATAAACGGATCGGGCGCTCCAATGTCGGAAGGAATTGGCTTTTCCCGATCAGAAAGAATCAAGTTACCAGCCTCAACTGTGACATCGCGTTGGTCCGGTGTGGTGATAGCGATGGAAATGGTCTGACCGACACAAAATACAACACCACACAACCCTGCAACTGAAATGCCAATGACGCGAAATATAAACATGATCATTTGGTTGTGGCGATTGTTTGAAACGTAAGGCTCAATGCGCGGGCTTTTTCGGGGTTTTCTCCGGTCAGAGAAGCCCCGGGCGTAAGATCGGCGGTAAGGATTTTCCCGCCTAGGAATGTTTTTTCCAGCTCGCGCATGAATTTGAGCAACTGTTCGTAGTCACCCCTGACCGATAAGTTGAAAGTCAAAGGTGCAAAAGTAGCGCCGGCAGCCGGCCGACCAATATTACCCTGAACCATTTGCCCTAGACTAATTTGATTTTCGGCTTCTAACGTATAAAAAAACTGAGCGTTTCTAGCAAGTTCACTAGGACGAATAAAAAGTTCTTCTATGCTAGCGTTAATTTTTCTTAACTCTTCAAGTTGGTTATCCAATCGAATGGAATTTGTAACGTTACGCTGAAATTTCGCGGAATTCGCCTGAAGCTCAGCAAGTTTTGTCTCATGTTCATCGAGTAAATCGTAACGCAAAAAAACTGCAAGTCCAACTGCCACGACTCCTACCACTACTGCCGTCAACAAAGGCCGTTTTTTGAATACGGACGTGATCTTTTGAATATCCATGCTCATTTTTTGGCGGGAGACGGCTTTGCAAACGTAAAGACGAGATCGAAATTTAAAGTGTTCGTGGCGGTATTTCTGCTCAAATTGCTGTTGTTTATAGAACTAAACATTTTTCTGAATGTTTCGTCATTCTGAAGGGTATTTACGAAAGCAGAAGCTGTCTCACTCGCGGCAGCATCTAGTCCATCAATCGTGCCAGCTACTGAAATTGTCTGACCTACTCCGCGATAATTAAGTCTGTTTGATCTTACGCCTTTCGGCATTAAACTAGCCAAATGAACTAGAAAATCCGGGAAGCTAAATTCAGCCACGGCTAAAGCTTGAATTTGCTTTAGCTTTTTTTCTTCGACTTGAAACTGCTTAAATTGCGTTTCAGCTTGTGAATTCGCGCCTTTTAAGGAATCGATACGAGATTGAACAATCTCAATCTCTTTCTTAATAGCGTTTAACTTTGTTTCACGGTAAACGCCAAACAAGACCAAACTTCCAAGTAAGGTAATAGCTACTAAATTGACCAAAAAGGCTGTCCTTACCGTTTTGGTGTCTGGCAATAACTCAGCTATGCGAAAATCGGCGCGCCAGGGCGTTCCGGCATCTTTCTTGGCCTGAGCCGCGTTTTTCTTAAGAAGCGTTAACATCGGATGAGGTGGTTCCAAAATTCATTACCAATCCTAGGGTGGAAAACCGACGTATATTGAATTTAGAATGATCTACAGCAGGCGAAAGAGAAATGCCTTTGCTTGATAGCCATGGTTTGATTTCAGGACTTAATACAGAAACTCCGAGTTGTGACGCTATCACCGCCTCAAGCCACTCCAGTTTCGGGGGTAGGACAGTGCATACAAGCTGAGATATTGATTGGCCTGTCTGCACTTCGTAAAATCCCATTGATGACTGAAGTTCCTTTAGAAGTCTCTTGCAGAGCGAAGCTCCCATACCGGTGAAATCAAAGGTATTTGAAAAAAAGAGCTTACGCGCCGATTCTTCATCTTTTAGCCCCAACTCTTTTTGCACCACAGGAACCATGGCCTCTAAACCTACGGATATCGGCCGCACCGCATCCACGCCTTTGGTGCTTACAATGTAGGATTGGGTGCTTTGAGCACCTAGTTCCAATACCAAGGTTGGTTTGGTGGATCCGCTGAATCGCAAGTAATCAATAAGAGCTGCAAGCGAAAGCAAAGAACCTAGTTCAAGGGACTCAGGGTAAATTCCTTTTCCCAGAAGCTCCTCCTGCTTATCCTTGGCCAACGCCGTCGGCATCCCGCAAAAGAGAACGTCCTTGGTTCCCGCAATCTTCCCGGCGTCAAACTCGAGTCCATCCGTAGCATTTAGAACTGCTATCGAGTTGGTTTCAGGGTCAACCCGGATTTGGCTGACAGAGAGTTCGGTGAAATAATTCTCTTCTTTTACCCGCTTGGGATCAAGGGTCACCCGACGAACAAAACCTTGTTCCGGATTAAAGGCACATTTGGCAAAAAGGTAACTTCCTGACTTTTTCGCGCTGATTTCGGCTATAGCCTTTCCTAACGCTTGATCATCGCCATTTGGCACTTCTTTTACATCTTCGATCTCAAGTGGAGCATTGTGAGAAGACAACCTCGATAGCGTCGTATATTGTTCACCCTGATCGAGAACGTATCCCTTGGTTTTGGAGGAGAAAAACATAATTACCGACTATGAACGCTGGGAACCGATATTAGGGATGAGATCATCTAAACGCAAACATCGCGCCCTCCCTATATCCTGACAAGACCAATTTACATTTGAGGACCGTCTTCCAAACGTAAAAAAACCACCGAATGTTTGATTCGGTGGTCGTTTGCTAAGCTCACTTTCCGTTTTACTTCTGCCAAGTGCGCTTTTTGTGCCGGTTGGACTTCAAGCGCTTGCGGCGCTTGTGCTTGTTCATCTGCAGGCGACGCTTTTTCTTTAGATTGCCCATGGTGTAAATTATTAATATTTAATAGCTTATTTGGCGAAAACCGCCTTGGAAACATGCGCCTTGGCGCGGGATGCGGCGTTTTTATGCACGACCCCTGACTTCGTGGCCTTGTCCATGGCGGACGCGTAGGCACTCGCCGCTGCTTTAGCGGTTTCCTTGTCATCGCCGGCGGAAGCAGCGAGGAATTTTTTGTGCAGGGTTTTGAGACGGGTCTTGGTCGCTTTGTTGCGAGCTGTGAGACGGACCGTCTTGCGGGCTGCCTTGATGGCGGATTTCGTGTTGGCCATGGATGAAGAGTTCGGGCGTAGGGTTTGCTTTTAGAAAACCGTCAGAAACTCAAACCAGCCCTGCCGAGTCAAGGGCCATTTATTTGTCTGAGTTCTTTTGATTTGGCAGGATGGACTGACCTTCTCCTGAGCGGCTGCAAATTCAAGACGAGTTCAATCGCTGCCCGGTATGTTGAACGACCTGCTGATCGACTCCCGAACCGCCGCCCGACCGAAGTTTTCTGAGAACTAAAATCTGAGCTTCGACTTCGGCCCTCGCAGCGCCCCACGACGAAACTGCCCGCGCGGCTCACCAAGCTACTCGGGCCGACTACACCAGAGAGGGAGAGAATCTGAGTTCTGGACAAACATAGTTGCGGACTTCTGCCAGTGCTTCGGGGCTGTTTTTTTTTTGGGGGGGGCGTGGCGCGGGGCATACGCCTTACGCGACTATATACCCCTCTGGCTCCTGCGCTTATTCCAATTCGCCCGGCTTCAGCATGCCTGCGAACAGCGCCTTGTCCGCCGCCTTCATGTAGGCCTCCCCCGCCGCGATACTTCCGTCTTTAACCCGCGCGAGCAGGCTCTGATCCATTGTTGTCATGCCATCTGAGCGTCCGTTTTCGATTATCTGACGGATATTCGCTATCTGCCCGCTCCGTATCGTGTTAGGCAGTGCCTCGTGTTGAAGCAAAATCTCATGCACCGCGCAACGTCCCTTCTGCACGCGCTTGCACAATAATTGGGAAACCACGCCCGATAAACACCCGGCCAGCATCACCCGGACCTGATTTTGCTCGTCGGCGGGAAACGCGTTGATGATGCGATCCACGGTCTTCGGGGCGTTGTTCGTGTGCAGAGTGCCAAACACCAGCATACCCATCGACGCGCATCCCAGCGCCAGCTTGATCGTCTCCAATTCTCTCATCTCCCCCAGCAACAAAATATCCGGATCGTGCCGCATCGCCCCCTTCAACGCGTCCCCAAAACTGCGCGTATGCTCGCCCACTTCGCGATGCACGATGGTCGAAAGCTTATTCTGATGCACGAACTCGATCGGGTCTTCGATCGTGATGATGTGCCGCGACCGATTCGTGTTAATGTAGTCTATCATCGCCGCCAGCGTCGTGGATTTACCGCTGCCCGTGGGCCCCGTCACCAAGACCAAACCTTCGTTCAACAGGCAGAGTTTTTTCAACGCTTCCGGCAACGCCAGATCGTCGAACGAAAGGATCTTCGAGGGGATCTGCCGGAATACGGCCGCCTGCCCCCAATGATTGCACAGATAATTTCCGCGAAACCGGGCCAGCCCGGGTATCTCATAAGCCAGATCCATATCCCCTCGCTCCAGAAAATCCGCCCAGCGCGCCGGCGGACAAATCTCCTTTAAAAAAGTCTCCATCTGCGTCGCCGATACCGGCTCCCCGGTTATCGGCGTCAACGCCCCGGAAAGGCGTCCCTTCGGCGGTAGCCCCACGGTCAGATGAAGGTCGGAGCCCCCGCGTTCCAGCAGGGTGCGAAGCAGAGAATCAATGGCGGGCATGGCAAGAAAGGCGGGGTTAAAAAATCAGGTGATGCGGGCGCGTAGCATCCGGTTCGAGATATTCTCCCGCGCCACCGACGCGGCGACGCGTCCTTCCGTGTAAAGTCCAAACACGCTCGCCTCCATCAGACACATGCCATCGCGCTGGCCCGTCTCCAAAACGTTGCGCAAACCGCTCGTCTTACCCTCCCGGATGAGCGCGGCCACAGCCGGATTGCTGATCAAAATCTCGCAGGCCATCACCAACGCCCCGTCCACCCCGGGCAACAGCCGCTGGCAAATCACTCCGCGCAAACTCTCCGCCACGCTCGCCCGAATCTGCGCCTGTTGCGAAGGAGGAAACACGTCCAACAAACGGTTCAACGTCGTCGCCGCATCGCTCGTGTGCATCGTGCCGATCACCAAATGCCCGGTCTCCGAGGCGCTGATCGCCATCTCGATCGTCTCCAAGTCTCGCAACTCCCCGATCACGATCACGTCAGGATCCTCGCGCAGCGCCCCTTTTAACGCGCTTGCAAACGACTTCGTGTGCGGCCCCACCTCGCGCTGCGTGATGTTGCACCCCTTGGCGAACTGCACGACCTCGATCGGATCCTCCACCGTGATGATGTGGTCGTGGCGTTTCTCGTTCAACTCCGCCACCATCGCCGCCAAGGTCGTCGTCTTCCCCGCCCCCACCGGACCCGTCACCAAAACCAACCCGTTGTGATAGGACAGCAGCTTTCTAATCGCCTCCAGGTTGCGCAGTCCCAACGCATCCAACTTCGGGATATCCGCCGCGATCATGCGATACGCCCCCGCCGTCCCACCCTTGTGAAACATCAGATTCACGCGGTAGCGGTTGGCCGAGTCCAAAGCCAACGCGTAGTCCAGGTCCTTGCGCTCCAAAAACAACTCTCGCTGGTGCGCCGAGAGCAGCGCCGTGTTCAAACGCAGCGAATCCTCCGCGCTCAACACCTCCTTCGCCAACGCGCTCAACGCACGCTGCTGGCGCACGAAAGGCTTCGCCCCCGCCGAAAGATGCAGGTCGCTCACCCCGTTCCGCGCACACGCCTTCAATAAATCACTCAAAGCCTCCTTCAAATCCGCATCCGACATCGCGCCCACCTCCGCGAATGGAAACTCCAGCTTCGGCACTTTCGGCAACCCCGCCGCCGGTCCGCTCACCAACGGAGCCACCCGCACGGGTGCCGGATGCTCTTCGACCGTCTGCGCAAACGGCGCCGAGGAATCCGACGTATCGAAAGGATCATCCACCGGCGGGGCGGAGTTCTCCTTGGTATGCGCCAACCCTGCAATCCGCTCAAGCGTATCAACTTTGTCCGCCGACACATGCCCCGAATCCAGCAACTCCTGCGCAAAATCCAACAACTCGGCATCCTCGCCCACCTTCATCCTCACCGCCCACGCCGACTTCAAAGTAAACACCCCTTGATCGATCCCGAACCGCGTAAGCCAAATAATCGACGTCTTCATTGCCGCCCAGTCCGGCGCACAAGCCCGTTAATGTAAATTAACTTTAATAACCCCCGTCACCCAAAAGTCGTCCCCCAAGCCGCGAACCCCTCCGCATCGTTGCCTTTCCCGCGATCCCCGCCCTTCTTGCCATCCCAATTTCGTGACGCAACCAACTCCCACCACGCACCTCCCACCGCGCACCAAACACACCGGCGTGTGCCCGCCCGCCCGTGGCGCCGTGCTTGCCCGACTCCTTAGCCGCCACCCCTCCCCCGTCTGGCTCGTCGTCGCCGATACCCTCAAAACCGCCGAACAACTCGCCGAGGATACCGCCCTCTTCCACGCCGCCCGTCCCGCCCCTCATGTTTCAGGTCCCAGCCCCCAGCCCCCCTTCCTGGAAACCCTCGTCTTCCCCGAAGCCCTCACCGATTCCCGCGACATGGCCGAGGCCTTCGCCGCCTCCGCCGACCGCCAAGCCGTGCTCTCCCGCCTCCGCGCCACGCGCAACCTCACGGCCTCCCATCCGCTTCTCGCCGCTTCCCCGGGTTTCAAGTCTCCGATCTCATCCCTTTCCCCCACCCTCGCCGTCTTCACCACCCCCGCCGCCCTGCTCCAACGCGTGCCCGCCCTCGAAGCCTACGCCGCCAACGAACTCACGCTCACCAAAGGCGAAGCCCACCCCTTCCAGCCCCTCCTCGAAAAACTCCGCGCCCTCGACTACGACTCCGAGGTCGTCTGCGAAGCTCCCGGCACCTACGCCGTGCGCGGCGGCATCATCGACCTCTACCCGGTCAACTCCGCCCAACCCTACCGCCTCGATTTCTTCGGCGACGACCTCGAAGACATCCGTGAACTCGACCCCGTAACCCAACGCTCCGGCGCGGTCGTCGAAAAACTCACCCTCTCCGCCTCCCCGCGCCTCGCCCTCGCCCCCTCGCTCACCGGCCTCGCGCCCTATCTCAGCCCCGCCACCCGTCTCGTCCTCGTCGAACCCGCCACGCTCGACGAAACCTTCAGCCTTCTCGCCCGCGAAAACGCCTCCTCTCCCCAGGTCTCGGGTTTCGGCCCTCAGCCCTCCTCCGCGCTCGCCCCCATCCTCGCCCGCGTCGCCGCCCTCGACGCCCTCGCCGATCTCGACGAGGCCGCCGCCCTCTTCGACGGCGACGCCGTCACCGAAATCACCTGGAACACCGAAAGCCTCGCCCACCACCGCCGCTACCCGTCCGACGACCTCATCGCCCAGGAACGCCTCGGCGCCGAAGAACAAGCCCGCCACGATTTCATCTGCCTCATCGCCCGCTGGCAAACCGACGGCGCCACCATCGCCATCATCGCCCCCAAAGAATCCGAGGAAAAACGCATCCAAGAAATTCTCGCCGCCCACCCCGCCGCCAAAAAACTCCGCGTCCGCTACCTGCGCGGCCAACTTAACGAAGGCTTCCGCGTCACCCCCCGCCCCGACGCCGCCCTCTCGTTTCCTCCACCCAAACCCAAAGGCAGGGCGGGACCGCCGGGCCCGCCGTCCGACTCGTCCGTCGTCGTCGTCACCGAGACCGAACTTTTCGGCCGCCAACGCACCCGCCGCGCCGCCTCCACCCGCCGCGCCACCGTCCACCGCGCGCAAGTGGACCAGCTCCTCGACTTCGCCGACCTCGTCGAGGGCGACTTCGTCGTCCACCTCCAGCACGGCATCGCCCTCTTCCGTGGTATCACGAAACTGGATACGCGCGACGGGCTCCGCGAAGTCATCTCCCTCGAATTCGACGACCACGTCACCCTCCACGTCCCGCTCCCCGAGGCCCACCTCGTCAGCCGCTACGTCGGCCTCTCCAAAGTCCGCCCCCAGCTCGGCCGCATCGGCTCCGACCGCTGGCAAAAAACCCGTGCACAGGCCGAGCGCGCCACCATCGACCTCGCCGCCGAGCTCCTCCGCATCCAGGCCGCGCGCGACGCCCAGCCCGGCATTCCCATCGCGCCCGACAACGACTGGCAGCGCGAATTCGAGGGCGCCTTCCCCTTCGCCGAAACCCCCGACCAGCTCAAGGCCATCACCGCCGCCAAGGAAGATCAGGAACGCGCCCGCCCCATGGACCGGCTCGTCTGCGGCGACGTAGGCTTCGGCAAAACCGAGGTCGCCATCCGCTGCGCCTTCAAGGCCGTCCAAGGCGGCAAACAAGTCGCCATCCTCGTCCCCACCACCGTGCTCGCCCAGCAGCACCTCAACACCTTCCGCGAGCGCATGGCCGGCTACCCCATTGCGGTGGAAATGCTCTCCCGCTTCCGCACCAAAGCCGAGTCCACCCGCATCATCGGCGCCACCGCCGCCGGCCAGGTGGACATCCTCATCGGCACCCACCGCCTGCTCAACAAGGACATCCATTTCAAAGACCTCGGCCTCGTCGTAATCGACGAGGAGCAGCGCTTCGGCGTGAAACACAAGGAGCAGCTCAAAGCCCTCCGCGTCTCCGTGGACGTGCTCTCCATGTCCGCCACGCCCATCCCGCGCACCCTCTACATGGCCATGACCGGCGCGCGCGACATGTCCGTCATCGAGACCCCGCCCACCAACCGCCACCCCATCCAGACCATCGTCAAAACCTACGACGAAAAACTCGTGATGGACGCCATCCGCCACGAACTCCGTCGCGGCGGCCAGGTTTTCTATCTGCACAACCGCGTGCAGACCATCGCCCTCGTCGCCGCCCGCCTGCGCGAACTCCTCCCCGACGTCGATATCGGCGTCGGCCACGGCCAGATGAACGAACACGAGCTCGAGGAGATGATGACCGCCTTCGTCGCCGGCCGCCACCAAGTGCTCGTCTGCACGACCATCATCGAGACCGGCCTCGATATCCCCAACTGCAACACCATCATCATCGAAGGCGCGGACCGCTTCGGTCTGTCGCAACTCTACCAGCTCCGCGGCCGCGTGGGCCGTTTCAAACACCAGGCCTACGCCTACCTCCTGCTCCACCGCCACACCCGCCTGGTCGAGGTCGCGCGCGAACGCCTCAACGCCATGCGCACGCACAACCAGCTCGGCGCCGGCTTCCGCATCGCCATGCGCGACCTCGAACTGCGCGGCGCGGGCAACCTCCTCGGCTCGCAACAATCCGGCCACATCGTCGGCGTCGGCTTCGAACTCTATTGCCAGCTCCTCCGCCAATCCGTCGCGCGCCTCAAGGGCGACAAACAAGCCGCCGCCATCCGCGCCTCGGTAAAACTCGACTTCGTCTTCGTCGGCGAAGGCGCGCCTGGAGGGACGACCTCCGTGTCGTCCGCCCCCGCCACCAGCTACCAAGCCATCAAAGCCGCCCACGACGCCGAAGCCGGCGCCGTCACCGTATCCAAAATCCAAGCACGCCTCCCCGTCGCCTACATCGGCGAAACCCGCCTGCGCCTCGATTTCTACCGCCGCCTCGCCCTCTCTTCGTCCGCCGCCCAACTCAAAGAAATCGAATCCGAACTCACCGACCGTTTCGGAAAGTTCGACGAGGAGGTCCGCGCGCTCTTGCAAGTCACCGCCATCCGCATCGCCGCCGAGCAAAAGGGCATCGTCAGTGTCGAGACCGAGGGCTCGAAACTAAAACTCATCCGCGCCGGCGCCGGCCGCCGCGACGACTTAGTCCAGCTCGGCGGCCGCTTCCCCCGCCTCACCGCCCCCAAGCCCCTCGCCCGCCTCAAAGAGATCCTCGTCTTCCTCGGCAATCTGCCAGACCCGACTTGACGCTTCCTCACGCTATGGCTAACTTAGCCATATGCTGACAGCCAACATAGCCACGGCAAAAAACGAACTGTCCCGCCTGCTTCGTCGCGTAAAAAACGGCGAACGCGTCATCATCACCGACCGGAATCGTCCAGTCGCCCGGCTCGAACCCATTGCCGCCGACGACCCCGCCGCGCGTGCGGACACCTTGCTCGCATTGCAGGAAGCCGGCGTCCTCACCCCGCCGATCCAACCCTCGCTCAACGTCAAAGCCTTCCTCGCCACCAAGGGTCCGACCCTTGCCAAAGGCCGCGGACTCGCCGCCGCCATCCTCGCCGAGCGGGAGGACGGACGGTGAAATTCTGGGACTCATCCGCCCTTGTCCCCTTGCTGGTTACCGAAGCCGACACCGAGCGCCGTTCCGCCGCTCTCCGCGCCGATCCCGACTTGGTCGTGTGGTGGGGCACCGCGGTCGAATGCGAGTCCGCCCTGCAACGCCGTGTGCGCGAAGGCGCCATCGACGCCAAAGGCGCCCGCCTCGCCCGCCAGCGCCTCGCCACCTTGGCCGAGGCCTGGCACGAGGTTCCCGCCTCGCCCGCCGTCCGCACCCTCGCGGTGCGCCTGCTCAGAACCCATCCACTGCGCGCCGCCGACGCCCTGCAACTCGCCGCCGCGCTCCTGCTCCTACAAGCCGGCATGACCGGTCTCCCCTTCCTAACCGCCGACATGCGCCTCGCCGATGCCGTCGAGATCGAGGGCATTGTCGTCCTGCGCTAAACTCCACGCCCTCGACGTCCCCAAGGAGCGGCGACACCCTTGTCACCGGTTGCGCTCGCCTCCCCTCTGGTGCTTCAGCGCGCATTGGCGCACTCGCAGCCCGCCCGGCCCCTCCTTCGCCTCCGACGGCACATCGGCTGCTTAGCCGCGCGCCATGAAACCATTCGTGCGCGGCGACCTCGACGGGTTTTTCGCCCTCGGTCTCGATAGTCTGATCGTCCTCCTCCTCATGTCCGGCTTTTGCCTCGGGCTGATGGGGTTCTCGCCCGACTTGTTCTACGGCAAAATCCTTCCCGGCACCGTCGTCGGCGTGGTCATCGGCAACCTGTTCTACGCCCGGCAAGCCATCCAGCTCGGCCGCCGCGAAGGCCGGGACGACGCCTGCGCCATACCCTTCGGTATCAACCTGATCACTGTGGTCGTTTACTCGCTGCTCGTGATGTATCCAACCCAGCAAGCCGCGCTCGCCGACGGTTTCGCCAAGGAACAAGCCGACGAGATCGCCTGGCTCGCCGGCATCGGCGCCTGCCTCGGCTCCGGCCTCATCGAGTTATGCGGCGCCTTCTTCGTGCGTCGGCTCAAGCGCATCACGCCGCTTGCCGCCATGCTCGCCGCCCTCGCCGGCATCGGGATCTTTTTCATCGCGATGGACTTCACGTTCCGAGCGTGGACCTACCCGCTCATCGGCATGACCACCCTGGGCATCGCGCTCCTTATCTATTTTGGTGGCGTGCGCTTTAAATTCGGCATTCCCGGCGGACTCGTGCTCGTCGCCGTCGGCGCGCTGCTCGCCTGGGCCCTGCACTGGGCCGGGTTGCCTTCGCCCATCTCGCCAAACCCCGCCGACCTCTCGCAACTCGGCCTGCACCTGCCCGTCCCGGTGCTCAGTTCTGTCTGGGCGAGCGCAGCTTATCTGCTCCCTTTGTTCAGTATCATCGTGCCCATGGGCCTGATTAGCGTTGTCGGCTCGATGCAGAATCTCGCCTCGGCCGAAGTCGCCGGCGACACCTACGAGGTCAAGTCCACCCTGGTGGTCAACGGTGCCACCACCCTCTTCGCCGCCTGCTTCGGCTCGCCCTACCCCACCACCATCTACATCGGCCACCCGGGATGGAAACTCATGGGCGCGCGCGCCGGTTACTCCACCCTAAACGCGATCTTCGTAACCGTAGTCTGCCTCACCGGCACACTCAGTGTCGTGGCCCGCGTCATCCCTATCGAGGCCGGCATGGCCATCCTCATCTGGATCGGCGTCACCATGGGCGCGCAAGCCTTCGGCGCCGTGCCGCGCAAACACATCCCCGCCATCATCGTCGGCCTCTTTCCCGCCATCGCTGGCTACTGCGCGCTCGTCTCGAAAAACGTGCTCGGCGGCGTCGGCGTGGGCACGGTCGAAAACCCCTACCGCCCCGAACTCCTCGAGCAGATTGTCGAGCGTCGAAACTTTTTCGCCGAGGGCATGTTCGCCCTCGATCAGGGCTACTTCTTTTCCTGTCTCATCCTCGCCGCCGCCACGGTGTGCATCATTGATCAAAAATTCCGCCAGGCCGCGCTCTGGTTTCTCGTCGGCGCCGTCTTCTCCGCCCTCGGCCTCATCCACACCTTCGGCTACCTCACCGGCGATATCGTCGGCCGCCTGGAGCCCGGCTGGAAATGGGCCGCCGGCTACACCGCCATGGCCGCCGTGGTGCTTTGCCTCCCGCTCTTCATGCACAAGACCAAGGACGCGCCGGTGATCTGAATTACCAAACCTCCCGAATCACCACACGCCGCCTGCTCGGCAAAACTCCGCCGTCCCGTCTCGCCCACATCCCTAACCCCGCCTCCCACCCACCGCCTCCACAACCCGCACTCCACTCACCGCCCCGTCCATGCGCGCGCTTGCTTAGGTCCGCTCTTTCCCGCCAACTGCACCGCTCATGTCCGACACCTCCGTCCGCCTGCAAAAATTCATCGCCGACTCCGGCCTCTGCTCACGCCGCGCCGCCGAGCAGCTCATCTCCCAAGGCGAGGTCTGGGTAAACGGTCGCGTCGCCACCCTCGGCCAAAAAATTGATCCCGAGTCCGATAAAATCACCGTCGAAGGCCAGCAAGTCCGCTCCGTCACCCAGCCCAAAATCACCCTCGCCGTGAACAAACCCCGCGGCCTCGTCTGCTCCAACGACGACCCGCACAACCCCGAGACCGTCTTCACCCTCCTCCCCCGCGAACTCGCGAAACACCGCTTCTTCTGCGCCGGCCGCCTCGACAAAGACTCCGAGGGTCTCGTCATCCTGACCACCGACGGCGACCTCGCCCAACGTCTCACCCACCCCAGCAACCTCGTCACCAAACGCTACCTCGTCGTCCTCGAAACCGGCTTTGCCCGCACCCGCATTCCGCGCCTGCTCTCCGGCATCACCATCGATGGCGAACGCCTCAAGGTCGAATACGCCAACTTCATCAACCCCAGCGCCGCCGGCCTCGCCACCTCGCTCGACGTGCACATGCACCACGGCAAAAAGCGTGAAATCCGCCAACTCTTCCTCGCCCTCGGCCACCCCGTAAAACGCCTCCGACGCTACCAGATCGGAGCCTTCCCGCTCAAAGGCATCCCCCTCCGCGGCGGCAAACAACTTTCCCCCGCGCAGATCGAAGCCCTGTTCTCCCAGCCCGGCCTCGCCCCCCGCGCCAGTTCCGTGCGCGCCAACGCCAAACCGCCCGCCCCCAAACGGCTCGCCAAACGCCGCCCCGTTTCCAAAAACTAATTTAAAAACCGTCCGCCACTCCCGCCCCCTGACCCTGTCATCACCTCCATGAAGCGCCTTCTCCTTCTCGCCCTCTCCCTCACCATCGGCGGCACCGCCGCCCACGCCTCCACCCTTCCGACCGCCCTCCCCGCCTACGCCTCCCCCAACGACCAGGCACCCGTGATCGGCACCGCCGCCGCCGGCAGCCGCATCGTCATCACCCCCGCCCCCTCCGGCTGGCAGGCCGTCGAACTCGCCGGCCCCCACACCGTTTACGTCACCGAAAAAGACACCCTCAAAAACTTCGATGTCCGCCCCGGCGCCGCCTACCTCTCCGCCCCCCGCCCCGACGCCCCCGTCGTCGGCCTGGCCGGCGAAAAAGACCCCGCCTCCTTCGCCAACATCGTCGGACGCTACAACGAATTTTCCCTCAACAAACCCATCGTCGCCTTCGTCCGCGCCGAACCTACCCCCGTCTCACCGGTCGTCTCCGCTCCCCCGCCCGCTCCCGCCCGTCCCGCTCCTGCCCCGGCCCCGGCCCCGGCTCTCGCTCCTACCGCGCCCATCTCGCCCCCCGCTCCCGACTACGAGGCCACCCTGCGGAACGACATCCCCGCCACCTCTCCCGTCAGCCCCGGCCGCGGCGTCGAGCCCGGCGAACCCCGCCTCGCCCGCACCTTCTTCGGCACCCTCGCCTCCACCCGCAGCGCCTTCCGCCCCCGCCGCCCGCATGACTTCCAGCTCAACGACTCCGCCGGCCAGCGCGTCGCCTTCATCGACGTCTCCCGCCTCATGCAGACCGAGCAGATCGACGCCTTCGTCGGCCGCCCCGTCACCATCTTCGGCACCGCCCAGGTCGTCGGCCCCTCCAACGACGTCGTCATCCAGGCGGAAACCCTGAAGCTCCAATAAAACGCGTCCGCCGCTTCCCGCGCCCGCCCGACGCCCTTGTATCCATTTTCCCCTTACGTTTAAACCATGCAGCTCATCGACGGCAACGCCATCGCCGCCTCCCTCATCGCCGAACTTAAATCCCAGGTCGCCGCCCTCCCCGGCCGCAAGCCCTCCCTCGCCCTCGTGCGCGTCGGCGAAGACCCGGCCTCCGTCTCCTACGTGAAGAAAAAAGAGAAAACCGCCGCCGAGATCGGCATCGAAAGCCGCATCATCCTGCCGCCCGTCACCATCTCCCAGGCCGAACTCGAAAAACTCATCGACGACCTCAACGCCGACCCGACCGTGGACGGCATCCTCGTCCAGTCCCCCCTGCCCAAGCCCCTCAACGAGCTCGCCGTCTTCAGCCGCATCGCCGCGCACAAGGACGTGGACGGCTTTCACACCCTTAACCTCGGCAAGATCGCCCAGGAGGACGACACCGGCTTCGTCGCCTGCACCCCCGCCGGGGTCATGGAGCTGCTCTCCCGCTCCGGCACCGATCTCAAAGGCAAACACGTCGTCGTCCTCGGCCGCTCCCTCATCGTCGGCAAACCCGTCGCCCTCCTCGCCCTCCAGAAAAAAGCCGGCGCCAACGGCACCGTCACCATCTGCCACTCCGGCACCGCCGACCTCCCCGTCCTCACCCGCATGGCCGACGTGCTTATCGCCGCCATCGGCCGCCCGGAATTCGTCAAGGCCGACATGGTCAAACCCGGCGCCGTCGTCATCGACGTCGGCATCAACCGCGTGCCCGACTCGTCCAAGAAATCCGGATACAAACTCGTCGGCGACGTGGACTTCGCCGGCGTCTCTCCCCTCGCCTCCAAGATCACCCCCGTCCCCGGCGGAGTCGGCCCCATGACCGTCTGCATGCTCATGCACAACACCCTGAAGGCCCGCCGACTCGCCACCCGAAACTAGCCCCCCGCCCTCCGTTCTCCGCGCTTCAGTTTTCAGGTCCCGGACCTCCGCCCTTTCCCCTCACCCCGCCCATGTCCACCACCCCCAAAGTTCTCGTCGTGGACGACCAGCCGGTGAACGTGCAGCTCCTCAAGCGCGCCCTCGAGCGCGAAGGCATCACCGTTCTCCCCGCCCACTCCGGCCAGGATGCCCTCGACCTCGTGCAACGCGAGGCGCCCGACCTCATCCTCCTCGACGTCATGATGCCCGACATGGACGGCATCGAGGTCTGCCAACGCCTCCAGCAAGACGGCCGCCACAAAAACATCCCCGTCATCTTCATCACCGCCCGCAGCTCCAAGGAAGGACGCCTCGCCGGCCTCGGCGTCGGCGCCGTGGACTACATCACCAAACCCATCGACCTCGACGAGACCATCGCCCGCGTCCACACCCAGCTCCGCGTCGTCAAGGTCAACCGCGAGATGCTAGACCTCCAACGCCGTCTCGAGGAAGCCCGCCGCGCCGCCTCCATCGGCGCCATCACCCAAGGCATCGCCCACAACCTCAACAACCTCCTCGGCATCGTCCTCGGCTACCTTGACCTCATCAAGGCCCAGGCCAA
Source organism: Opitutaceae bacterium (assembly GCA_036770725.1). Lineage (GTDB taxonomy): Bacteria > Verrucomicrobiota > Verrucomicrobiia > Opitutales > Opitutaceae > IMCC26134_A. The sequence goes on along the minus strand of DAIPIP010000023.1, from coordinate 6,137 downwards.
CAAACCCGACAGCGTCCGCGCCAACGCCGAGAATCTCGAAACCGCCGTCCAACGCATCGTGGGCATCATCCGCCAGCTCACCTCCCTCGTCGTCAAATCCCGCCTCCCCACCATTCCCGTGCCGCTCGACGGCCTGCTCGAAGCCGCGCTCAAACGCTTCCGCGCCGAATCCCGCCACACCGACCCCATCACGGTCGAAAACCCCCTCGGCAACGCCGCCGTCCACACCCACGTCGAAATGTTGGAGGAGTCGATCAACCGCCTCCTCCAAAACGCCCGCGAAAGCTACGGCGAAACCCACCCCGGCCTCAGGCCAATCACCATCCGCACCACCCTCCTCCCCGAAGTCGGACCCGAGGGCCGCATGGTTTCCATCTCCGTCGAGGACAGCGGCCGAGGCATCGACCCGCTCGTGCGCGACCACATGTTCGAGCCCTTCATCAGCAGCAAAAACACCGTCGGCGTCGGCATGGGCCTCACCGTCGCCCGCCACACCCTGCGCAACATGGGCGGCGATATCATCGTCGAGGACCGCCCCGGCGGCGGTGTAGTGGCCACGCTGATACACCCCGTCGAGCGCCGCCGCCGCTCCGTCTTCCATTCCTAATCCGTCCCCGCCTGTTTTCATGCCCCTCAAAATCGCTTTCCTCGGAGCCGGACGCATGGCCTCCGCCATAATCGACGGTCTGATTACACAAAAAATCTGCCGTCCCGAAGACATCGCATGCCGCGGCGGCTCGGGCAAAAGCGGTGAAACCCTCGCCGCAAAAAACGGGATCACTTTCGCGCCCGATTTGGAGGCGTTAATCGCCCCCGCCGAACTCGTCGTCATCGCCTTCAAGCCCCAACACCTCGCCGCCGCCGACCCACGCCTCGCCGAACTCACCCGCGGCAAACTCGTCCTCTCCGTCCTCGCCGCCAAAACCCTCGCCCGCCTCGCCCGCACCTTCCCGCACGCCAGCAACATCGTGCGCACCATGCCCAACACCCCCGCCGCCATCGGCGCGGGCGTCACCGGCTGGGCCGCCCTCCACGAACTCTCCCCCGCCGACCGCGCCACCGTCGTCGCCGTGCTCGGAGCGCTCGGCCGCGAGATCGAACTTCCCGAGGACCAAATCGACGCCCTCATGGCCGTCAGCGGCTGCGGCCCCGCATTCGTGTTCGAATTCACCGCCGCCCTCCGTGAAGCCGGCGTCGCCTGCGGCCTCGCCCCCGCCACCGCCGACCTGCTCGCCCGCGAAACCGTCGTCGGCGCCGCCAAACTCATGGCCCACACCGGCACCGAGCCCGAGGAGTTGCGCAACCAGGTCACCTCGCCCAACGGCACCACCTACGCCGGCCTGCAAGTCCTGCAGGCGCGCGATTTTCGCGGCCTCCTGCGCGACACCGCCCTCGCCAGCAAAGCCCGCTCCGCCGAACTCTCCGCGCAGGAATAAAGGTGTAGGGCGGGGTCGCCGCACCCCGCCGTTGCAGTTTGGTCGCGCCCGCCCCTCACCCCTTCCGCCGAAACACGCACACGCCCGCGCCGTCGTGCCCCGCCACCCAAGGCAGCGCCACGCTCTCGCTCACTTTCTCAAAATCCGCGCCCTCGATTCCCTTCAAAAACGCCGTCACCACGCCCGCGTTTTCCTCCGCGTCGATCGAGCACGTGCTGTAAACCAGACGCCCGCCCGGCTTCAACCAACGCGCCGCGCCCGCGAGCAACTCCACCTGCTGGCGCGCATGCTTGCCAAAATCCGCCGGCTGCAAGCGCCACTTCACATCCACGCGATGCCGCATCACGCCCGAGTTCGAGCACGGCGCGTCCACCAACACCGCGTCAAAGGTGCCCGGCTGCATGCCCATCAAGCTCGTCGAACGACGCAGATCGCCCTCGACCCGTTTCGCCGAAACCCCGGCCGGAATGCGTTTCAAATTCTCCGCCAGCCGCTCATGCCGCGCACCCGGCACATCCAGCGCGACCAACAGCCCTTCGCCCATCGCGTCGGCCAACGCCAGGCTCTTGCCGCCCGGCGCGGCGCACGCGTCGATGATGCGATCGCCCGCCTTTGCCGCCACCGCCTCGACCGCCAGGCGCGTGCCCGGATCGGCCAGATAAACTTTTCCCTCCGCCAAGGCCCGCGCCACTTCCGGCCAGTGCCCCGGTTTCACGCCGTAGTAACCCGCCCACGCGGTCGGTTCCAGCCACACCAATTCCGCCTCGCTCGGCGCGTCCTTCAAGCGCCAGCGCGCATGCACCGGAGCCGGCTTCAAATTCCACTCCAGCAGCGCCCGCGTTCCTTCCGCCCCGAACTGCGCCAGCCAGCGCTCCACGATCCATTCCGGCATCGAGAAAAAATCCCCCAGCGCCGCCGCCGTCGCGATCTTGCCCGGCGCCTGCTGCGCCGCCAGCGCCTCGGCCAGCTTGCGCACCACCGCGTTCACCAACCGTGCCTCGGACTCGCTCGCCAAGGCCTTCGTCTGCGTCACCGCATGATGACCGACCTTCGCCGCGTGCCCCTCGCCGCCACCCTCGATCAGTTCGTAACCCGCCAGCAACAACACCGCCATCACCCGCGTGCGCGGACGCAGCCTCACCAGCGTCGCCACCACGTTCTCGATGCGACCATAATGACGCACCGCGCCGTAAAAGAGATTTTGGCAACGCGCCCGCGCGCCACCCGACAACTGCACCGTGTCCAGCAAAGCGTCCGCCCGCACTTCCTCGTCCAGCCACCGCACCAAAAGCCGGGCGGCCACGGGCCACGCATCGGGCGAATTCACGGCGGAGACATCGGAATCAAAGGAAGACATAAGGCGGAAGGTTCTACGGATTAAGGACTGTAAGGACTGATCGAAAATTCGGGACGGGCCGGAACCCCACCACCGTCCGCCACCGAAGCAACCACCAAAAACGTCGTAAAACCCCCGACTGTTGACACCGCCCCCCCCGACCCGCTTTGCTGACCAACCCTCTCCCGTAACCTATCTGCCATGAATTCTGAAGCCATCTCCACGCTCGTCGCCAAAAACCCGTCCCTCAAGACGGCCAAAGCCAAGCTGGAGGCCATGCAGCCCGGTTCCTACTGCGTCCACAAGAGCTGGGGCTTCGGTCAGATCAAGTCCTACGACGAAGCCGCCGGTAAGCTCATCATCGATTTCAAGGAGAAGCCCGGCCACGCCATGGACCCGGCCTTCTGCGTCAACACCCTCGACGTCCTCCCCGCCAACCACCTCCTCGTCCGCAAAGAGACCGACGGCGCCGCCATCGCCAAGCTCATCGCCAACGATCCCGCGCAACTCCTCATCGAGGCCCTCGCCGCCTACCCGAACAACGCCGCCACCCAGATCGAGATCGAGATCGTCCTCGCCCAGGTCCTCGGCGAAGAGAAATTCAAGAAGTGGTGGTCCACCGCCAAGAAGGCCATCGCCAAGGATCCCCGCCTCGCCGTTCCCGCCAAAAAGACCGAGTGCTACTTCCTCCGCGAAACCCCCGTCTCCAACGAGGACGAGATCTCCGAGAAATTCCACGGCACCCGCTCCGCCCGCCTCCGCGTCAAGCTCGCCCTCGAGCTCATCGACTCCGCCGACAAAAACAAAGGCGAGATCAAGGCCGACCTCCCCGCCCTCCTTGAAGGCGTCGTCGAGGCCGTCAAGACCTCCAACCAGTTCGACGCCGCCGAGCGCCTCCACGCCGCCGCCACCCGCGACCGCCTCGCCAAGCTCGCCGGCGTGGACTCCTCCACCTTCGAGCCCTCCCAAGTTTCCCTCGTCGCCAACACCCGCGACCTGCCCGCCATCGCCGAGAAACTCCCCGTCGGCTTCCAGTCCGATTTCCTCAACCTCCTCAAGGAGGCCCACCCCCTCGAGCACCGCGACATCGTCATCAACCTGCTCAAGGTCTCCCAGGGCAAGTTCACCACCGAGTGCATCAATTTCCTCATCGAGAACGACCACGGCGACGAACTCGCCGCCACCTTCCATCGCTGGATGGCCGAGCAAAACCTGCGCGCCCCCGTCCTCCACTGGATCGTCAAAAATCGTAACTCCAAAAAGTTCGCCAAGCTCCTCGGCGACCTCGTCTCGCCCCGCCTCTTCTCGGCCATTTTCTACGCCATCGACTACGAGGCCCTCCAGGCCGCCTCCGCCCGCCGCATCCCCCTCGCCGACGCCCTCTCCGACGACGCCGAGCTCATCGGCGACCTCCTCGCCACCGCCTCCACCGAGACCGCCCGCGACCTCGCCCACTCCCTCCTCCTGAACCAGGGCTTCGAGGACCTCACCAAAAAGTCTCTCCTCGCCCGCTTCATCAAACTCTACCCCTCCATCTCCACCGTCCTCACCGGCGAAAACGAGACCAAGGAAGAGCAACTCCTCGTCTCCCGCGACAGCTACGAGCGCAAGCGCGAGGAACTCGAACTCATCATCTCCAAGAAAATTCCCGACAACTCCAAGGCCATCGCCGCCGCCCGCGAGCACGGCGACTTGAAGGAGAACTCCGAATATAAGATGGCCAAGCAGGACCAGTCCGTGCTCATGGCCCAGAAGGGCCAGCTCGAGAAGGACCTCGCCCGCGCTCGCATCACCGACTTCAAGGACGCCACCCTCGAAAACGTCGGCGTCGGCAGCGTCGTCACCGTCACCATCGCCTCCACCGGCAAGACCGCCCGCTACACCCTGCTCGGCGCCTGGGACGGCGTGCCCGACCAGAACATTCTCAGCTACAAGACCCCCCTCGGCCAGGCCCTCGTCGGCAAGAAGATCGGCGACACCGTGAAGGTGAAGATCGGTCAAGCCGAAGAGACCTACACCATCACCGGCCTCGACCGCTACGCCGCCTGATTGTAGGGCGGGGTCGCCGCACCCCGCCGCGTCCGTCGGCCGTTCTTTCCCCAGCCGCGCCGCTCCCCGAGCCGCGCGGCTTTTTTGTATCCAAATTCCACCCACAGCCTCGCCACCTCCCCGTTCCCGTCTTTATCTGCGCCCATCTGCGCAATCTGCGGTTCAATAAACATCTCCTCCGACTCCGCGTGAACACCTCCTGGGACACCCTCAAGCTCCTCGCCGACCCCACCCGCCTGCGCATCCTCGCCCTGTTGCTGCGCGAGGAACTCTCCGTCGCCGAACTCCAGGAGATTCTCGACATGGCCCAGTCGCGCATCTCGTCCTCCCTCGCCCTGCTTCGCTCCGCCGAGCTCGTCGCCGACCGCCGTGACGGCAAACGCGCCTACTACCGCCTGCGCACGCCCCTGCCCGCCGCCACCCTCGCCCTCCTCCGCTCCGCCACCGAGGCCGTCGCCGAGCAACCCGAACTCGCCGCCGACCGCGCCGCCCTCGCCCGCGCCCTCGCCAAACGCCGCGCCACCCAGGAGGAATATTTTAACCTCATCGCCGGCCGCCTCGGCAAAAACTACTGCCCCGGTCGCTCTTGGGAAGCCCTCGGCCACCTCGCGCTCCGCCTCGCTCCACCCATCGTCGTCGCCGACCTCGGCGCGGGCGAAGGCCTCGTCTCCCAACTCCTCGCCCGCCGCGCCAAGCAGGTCTGGTGCATCGACAGCTCCCCGAAAATGGTCGAGGTCGGCACCGCCCTCGCCGCGAAAAACAACCTCGCCAACCTCGCCTACAAACTCGGCGACATCGAGCAAGTGCCCCTCGCTGACGCCTCCGTCGATCTAGCCATTCTCAGCCAGGCCCTGCACCACGCCCAACACCCGCAGACCGCCATCGATGAGGCCTTCCGCATCCTCAAACCGGGCGGCCAGCTGCTCGTCCTCGATCTCAAGGAACACGCCTTCGAAAAAGCCCACGAACTCTACGCCGACGTCTGGCTCGGCTTCACCGAAAACACCTTGCACGCCTTCCTCCAAACCGCCGGCTTCAAGTCCGTCGAGGTCGTCACCGTCGCCCGCGAACCCGAAGCCCCCCACTTCGAAACCCTCCTCGCCAGCGGCGCCAAGCCCGCCTGAGACCCATCACGCCGGCAACTGGATTTCATGTGGGCCCGACCGCCGGTCGGGACGGTTGTTTTGAAAGCCCCTCCAACGATGCGGCCTGCACAGTATCGTCCGGCCGCCACGTCCACGGCTCCCGCTACCCCCAACTCATACCATTTACGTATTGTAATGAGACTAGTAAGCGGTGGCGTCGCTGGATGACAC
>DAIPIP010000180.1:0-5689 GCA_036770725.1 Opitutaceae bacterium | reverse complement strand
AGAACGGAGAAAACTATCCAGCCGTGCGGAGGCACGGCGCGGTCGTGCGCGGCGATCAAGAGGGCGACGGGCGCGGCGAGGAGGCCGGCGAACCAGGCGATCCAGGAGGCGGTGGCGAGGCCGCGCGAGACGGAGGATTCGCAGCGGGTGGAGACGATGAATTCGGAGCCCTTGGTCGCGGCTATCTCGGGGGCGACGATGTCGGCGCGTTCGCGGGCGGAGCCCACGAGGTAAACGGGGGCGTGCAGCGGGATGCCGGTTTCGCGAAAGCGACGCCTGCCGGTGGAACCGCGCACCGAGGTGGAGGGACCCTTGCCGTGGTAGAGGGGGTCGGCGCGGGTGACGGTGCGATCAAAGATGGAGGCGCGGTCGATGCGCGCGCCACGGGGGTGGACGAGGAGGGCGCCGGTGTCGTCCTCCAGGTAAAAGGACTGGTGGTCGCCGCCGCGTGCGACGGTATCCCAACCGGTGGTGGTGCGGGTGGTGGTGCGGCGGCGGCCCTTGGCGTCGGTCGTGGTCGTGGTGGTGGTGCGGCGCCAGTGTTCCTCGATTGTCCATTCGTAGTCCACGCAGCGTCGGCCGGCGAGGTGGCTGACGAGGGGAGCCTCGCTCTCGGCGGAGCCCTTGAGTTCGACGAGGCCGATGAAGACGCCCTGGACTTTGGAGGTCGGCAAATCGGCGAGCAGGCGTTGGCGGCGGCGTTGGCGCAGGCTGAAGGCGAGGCAGGCGAGGGCGATCAGGGGGCCGACGATGGGGCCGGCGGGGTGAAGGGAGTCCATGGGCGTGTCTTGTAAATAAACCGGGCCAGCGTGAGCGAGAAAAGGCGCTCGGCCAAGGCGACCGAGGCGGAGGCGGGCCAGAGGCCCGTGCCGCCGAGGGCAACGCAGGCCCAGCGCCTTTTCTCGCTTCACTCGCAGAGCGCCCGCGATGGCCCGGTTTATTTACAAGACACGGCCATGGGCGTGAGCAGGCACCATGGTGGAAAAACACGGCGCGGTTCACGCCGATTTTAGCGTGCGCGGCGGCGGATTACTTGGCGGAACGAAGGGTGTGTTCGTTGCCCGGGGCGAGTTGGGCGCTGCGGCGGATCATGGGGTGATCCCCCGATGGTTTCAGAAATATCCGGGGACTTCGAGGAGGAGGCGGCCTTTGGCGACGGGGAGTTGCCAGCCGGTGCCGTCGGGGGTGCGGGGGAGGATCTCGCCGGTGCCGAAGACGCGGACCTCTTTCGCCTTGGCGGGGAGGCGGAGGGTCTCGCCGGCGAAGCTCATCCGTTCTTCGCAGACGTCGAGGTCGAGGGCTTTGCGCACCGGCACGTAGTGGAGCAGCGTGACGATGAGGTCGCGACCGCGGCGGCGGGCGGAGCAGCCGACCGTGGTGGGCAGGCCGTCGCCGATGGGCGCGGGGCCGATGAGGTCGCGCACCACGCGACGCCAGACGTCGCGGGCGGCGAGGTTGCCGGTCTGGCGGTATTCGCGGAAAATCGGGTCGGCGAAATACACGAAGCCCGGTCCCGCGACGACGGCGGGAAACTTGTCGACGGCGGCGACGGGCGGGGTTTGAAAATGCGACGAGAAGGTGTGGTCGGTGCGCTTGAAATACGGGAGCACGCGATCAACGAGCACCTTGACGCCGCGACCCGGTTTCACGTTGACGCCCTGGGTGTAGAAGACGCGGTCGCTGGCGCTGAGCTCGGGCCAGAAATCTTTGCGCGCGCGCCAGAAGGTGGGGAATTTTTCCACGTCGCCGTCGAAGGCGAGCGGGAGGAAATCGAGCGCCCATTTGCCCGAGGCGTCGCGGCCGGCGAGGTGGGAGAGCAGGAGTTTTCCGCCCTTGGCGTGGAAGGCCTTCAGCTTGGTGTGGAGGCGGGGCGTGATGACGGTGTCGTCGGGCAGGACGAGGAGGGCGTGGGGGCGGAGGTCGGATTGGTCGTCGAGGAGGCTGACCTCGTAGTGGGATTCCTCGCACATCTGGATCGCGCCTTCGTCGGACTTGCCGGTTTCGCCGAGGTTTTTCGCGGGGTGGTTGGCGGAGAGCACGCCGACGTGGGGCAGCTCTACGCTGCCGGCGTAGAAGGGCTCGGCGGCGGCGCACTGGGCGTATACCGCGCCGATGAGATCATAGGCGGCGGAGTCGAGGGTGCCGCGCGGGGGGAGCTGGTCGCCGACGGAGTTGCCGCCGCCGAGGGCCTGGGAGCGGAAGCATTCGTATTCGAGGGCGGCCTGGGGTTTGATGCCGCCGAAGTCGCCCCACATTTTTTGGAAGCGGCCGGTCATGCCGATCCAGGGTTTGCCCCAGCGGCCGGCGCCGCGCGCGAGGCGCGGGAAGTGGTGGTAGCCCCAGAAGCCGGAGGGCAGGGACTCGATCTCGACGTGGGAGCAACTGGCGATGCGCTGGCGTCCGCCGGTGCCGTCGATGAAGACGTCGAAGGGCGTGTTGTAGAACACGGTGGTGGCGGGCGAGAGGCCGCGGATGAGTTTGGAAAACTTGGCCGCGAAGGAGGCCTGGGCGTGGGCTTCGAAGCGTTTGAAGGTCTCGTCGTCGGCGGCGAGGAAGCCGTGTTTTTTGCGGTAGGCGCGGCAGGCGTCGCTGTGGTGGGCGTGGGCTTCGAAGAAGACGATGTCGTAGAAGAGGCCGTCGAGTTTGCCGTAGCGGGAAAACAGTTCGCGGGTGTGGGCCTCGATGTAGTCCTGATAGTCGGGGTTTACCCAGTCGTTGTAGCGCCAGCCGCCGGGGTGGGCGGGTTTGGTGTGATCGGCGTTGCCGGTTTGGGCGAAGGTGCCGTTGGCGCGCATCTGACGCCAGTCGGGGCGGAGGTCGGCGATGTTTTCCTCCCAGGCCACGGTGGTGTAAACGGGGCAGCGGACGCCTTCGCGGTGGAGGGCCTCGATCATCTCGCCGAGGAGGTCGCGTTTGCCGAGGGCGGGGTGGGTGGTGCCGGTCTTGGTGGGGTAGTAGCACATGCCGTGGTGGCATTTGGCGAAGATGGTGATGCTGTCGATGTGGGCGGCCTCGATCGTGCGGGCGAAGGCGCGGGCGTCGAACTCGACGCCGACGTCGTGGATGTGCGGCGAGGTGTGGAAATCGAGGTGAACCTGGCGAAGCGGGAAGGGGGAGGGGGTTTTCATGACGGGGAGGTGGGATGTGCGGCGGGAACAAGAGGGTAGGGGAAGCGGTTGAATTTGAGAATGGCGCGGAGCGCCGTGCGCATGTCAAAAAGCGTCATGGTAAGCACAGGGCACATCTTGCCGCCGGCGGCGGACGCGTTGTTGGGGGCGGTGCGGATCGATGTGATCGTGGCTCGCGGCGAGTGGATAACGGAGGCGTGGGACTACGAGTTGTGCAGTCCGTTTTGGCGGCTTTACGTGAACCGGGAAGCGGGGGCGCAGTTGGAATTGGCGGGGCGGCGTATGTCACTGCGCGCCGGGGTGGTGTATTTGTTGCCCGCGGGGCTGCGTTTTCATACCCGGCTGGCGAAGGGGGGGTGAAGGCGGTGTGGCAGGACTACGTGCATTTCGAGGTCGGGGGTTTTCCCCCCGCGTTGTTGCGGCGATTGTTTCCGGCGCCGGTGACCTTGCCGAACGCGCCGGAGATCGAGGCGACGCTGGCGGCGTGGCGCGGGGGCAGGCGGGAGGATGGCGCGCCAGATCTGGGGCAGCGTTTGCGGGCGCTGGCGTTGGTGTATGCGGCGATGGCGGCGGCGTGCGGGCAGGCGACGGCGGAGGGGCGGGCGGCGTGGGCGGCGTGGTTGGCGATGCCGCCGGTGGTGGCGCCGGCGTTGCGGTTGATCGAGGAGCGAACGGGGGAGGGGATGGCGCCGGACAACGCCGAACTGGCGGCGGCGTGCGGACTGGGGGCGCGACAGTTTTTAAGGAGATTCGGCGAGGCGGTGGGGCTGAGTCCCGGGCAATATGCGCTGGAGCGGCGCGTGGCGCTGGCGGCGGAGGCGCTGGCGCGCGGGAGCGAGACGGTGGACGAGATCGCGGCGCGGCTGGGGTTCGCGGACCGGTTTCATTTTTCGAAGGCGTTTCGCGCGCGGGTGGGCGCGCCGCCCGCCGCGTATCGGCGCATGCACGGGCGGGGGTGAGGGCGGGGGGATTTTAAACCGCGAAGAGAAGCCGAAGAGTCGCGAAGGACCGAACCGTAGCCGCTTTGCCTGGTCCGTCTTCGCGAATATGCATGCCTTCTTCGCGGTTGTTAAATTCGAAGCAATTTCGCCCGGCTGCGCATTTCGCGTCAAAAATCAGAACGCGAGGTCAGGCCTTGGCGAGGGCTTGTTCGAGGTCGGCCTTGAGGTCGGAGAAGTCTTCGCAGCCGAGGCTGAGGCGGATGTAGTCGGGTTGCACGCCGGAGGAGATTTGCTGTTCGGGCGTGAGCTGGCTGTGGGTCGTGCTCGCGGGGTGGATGGCGAGCGACTTGGCGTCGCCGATGTTGGCGAGGTGGCTGAAGAGGCGGAGCGCGTTGATGGTGTTTTTCGCGCCATCGAAGCCGGCCTTCACGCCGAAGCCGAGCAGGCCGCCGTATCCACCGGTCAAATACTTGTTGGCGGCGGCGTGGTATTTGGAGCCGGGGAGGCCGGGGTAGTTGACCCAGGCGACCTTGGGGTGGTCCTTGAGGAAGTGGGCGGCGGCGAGGGCGTTTTGGCAGATGCGCTCCATGCGCAGATGCAGGGTCTCGATGCCGATGAGAGATTGCCAGGCGTTGAAGGGCGAGATGCACGCGCCGACATCGCGCAGGAGTTGCAGGCGGAGTTTGAGCGCGAAGGCGACGTTGGCGCCGCCGGCGGGCGGGAAGGATTTGAACGTATCCCAATGCACGAGGCCGTGGTAGGAGGGGTCGGGGGTGGTGAAGCCGGAGAAGCGACCGGAGCCCCAGTCGAAGTTGCCGCCGTCCACCACGATGCCGCCGATGGAGGTGCCGTGGCCGCCGAGGTATTTGGTGGTGGAGTGGACGACGATGTTGGCGCCCCACTCGAAGGAGCGGTGGAGGATCGGGGAGAGGCAGGTGTTGTCGAGGATGAGCGGCACGCCGGCCTGGCGCGCGATGGCGGCGACCTCTTCGACGGGGAAGATGTTGAGCGCGGGGTTGCCGAGGCCTTCGCCGTAGAAGGCCTTGGTGTTGGGGCGGAGGGCGCGGTGGAAGGCTTCGGGGTCGTCGGCGTCCACGAAGGTGATCTCGATGCCGAGCTTCGGAAGGGTGTGGTGAAAGAGGTTGTAGGTGCCGCCGTAGAGCTGGGCGACGGAGACGATGTGGTCGCCTGCGCCGGCGATATTGAGGATGGCGTCGGTGATGGCGGCCTGGCCGGAAGAATGGGCCACGGCGGCGGTGCCGCCCTCGAGCGCGGCGATGCGCTGCTCGAAGACATCTGTGGTGGGATTTCCGATACGGGTGTAGATGTTGCCCAGTTCCTTGAGGGCGAACAGGTTGGCGGCGTGTTCGGTGTCGCGGAAGACGAAGCTCGTGGTCTGGTAGAGCGGCACGGCGCGCGAACCGGTGGTCGGGTCGGGCGACTGCCCGGCGTGGAGGGATTTGGTGCCGAGGCCGGCGGGATAGGGTTTGAGGGAGGACATGGCGGGTAAAAATGGGATGGTAGGGGAAAGGGGGTGGCGCGGTGAAGCCGTAACACGGCGAGGTTTCAGACAGGCCCCTATACATCCTGACCCAGGGATGAAGACGAAGAAGGTGGCGG
>DAIPIP010000179.1:0-5693 GCA_036770725.1 Opitutaceae bacterium | reverse complement strand
CTCGTCGGCAAACCCAAGCACGAGCCCGGCACGCCCTACAGCGGCAAGGCCGCGATCCTGGAGAAAAAACGCGCCGAAAACGATCAGACCGGCACTCCCAAGTGGAAGGTCCGCGAGGACCGCGAAGAGGCCGGCCTCGGCGAAGCTTTCGACTATGAAACACTCGAAGATTGAGATCAACGGCGCCGAAGGCGTCCGTCTTGAAACCGGCGCGCTCGCCCTCGAAGTCACCACGGGCGTCGGCCCGCGCATCACTTCCTTCCGCTCCAAGAAGGGCAAGGCGGGCAACCTGTTTCTCGAAATGCCCGCCGCCGACGAACCCGGCTTAGAGACCGGGTTTCTCCTGCGCGGCGGCCACCGCCTCTGGCACGCGCCCGAGCACGGCGTGCGCACCTACCAGGCCGACAACGATCCCCTCGCGGTCAAACCGCTGAAGAGCGGCCTCGCCCTCGCGCAGCCCACCGAGCCCGCCACCGGCCTTCAGAAGGCGATGAAGATAGAGTTCCCCGGCGAGCGCACCGTGCGCGTCACCCACGCCCTCACCAACCACGGCCTCTGGCCGGTCGAGACCGCCGCCTGGGCGCTCACCATGTTCCGCGGCGGCGGTTACGGCGTGGTGCCTCTCCTGCCCAAGGGCGACCACTCCAAGGGCGACTTCCTGCCCACCTACTCGCTGGTGCCCTGGAGCTACACCGACCTCTCCGAGGAGGTCTGGGATCTGCACCGCGACTACATCGGCATCGACGTGCCCGCCGCCACCGCGCCACACAAGCTCGGCCTCACCAGCTATCCCGGCTGGTCCGCGTATTTCTTCGGCGGCTCAACCTTCGTGAAACACGCCAAGGTGGTCGCCGGCGCCGTGTATCCAGATAATGGATGCGCCTTCGAGACCTTCACCAACGGCAAGATGTGCGAACTGGAAACGCTCAGCCCCTTCGTGAAACTCGCCCCCGGCGAGAGCGTGCAGCACATCGAGCACTGGACCATTCTCGACGGCCTCAAGGAGCCCGCCACCGACGGCGCCTTCGCCAAGCTGTCCGACGAAGTCGCCAAGTGGCTCAAAACGCTCTGACGCCCCGCTGCCAACCCCGGCCTTCGATGTCCGCGTCCTCGCACCTCAAGCTCGATCTGCTCCATCGCCCGCGCCGCCTGCGCCGCACCGCCGCGCTGCGGTCCTTGGTGCGCGAGACTCATCTGCGCGCGTCGGATTTGATCGCGCCGCTCTTCGTGGTGGACGGCAAACCCGCGCCCGAGGAGATCGCCTCGATGCCCGGCCAGTATCGGCTGAACATCGCCGACCTCGTGAAAGAGTGCCGCTCGCTTTGGAAACTCGGCGTCAAGGCGGTGGCGCTTTTCCCCAAGCTCGACGCGAAACTTAAAAACGCCGAAGGCACCGAAGAGTTGAACGAGGACGGCTTGATTTTGCGCGCGGTCCGCGCGGTGAAGAAGGCCTTGCCGGAGATGGTGGTCATGACCGACGTGGCGCTCGATCCCTACACCTCGCACGGACACGACGGCGTGTTGAACGCGGCGGGCGACGACGTGGACAACGACGCCACGGTGGCGCGCCTGGCCGCGATGGCGGTGCGGCAGGCGCGCGCCGGCGTGGATTTCGTGGCCCCGAGCGACATGATGGACGGTCGCGTGCTGGCGATCCGCGCCGCGCTGGACGAGGCCGGTTTCGAGCAGACCTCGATCCTCGCGTATTCGGTGAAATTTAATTCCGCCTACTACGGCCCATTCCGCGACGCGGTGGGCAGCGCGCAGGCGGCCGGCACGAAGTTGTTGAGCAAGGCGACCTATCAGCTCGATCCGGCGAATCGTCGCGAGGCGATGGCGGAGGCGGCGCTGGATGCGGCCGAGGGCGCGGACATCCTGATGGTGAAGCCGGCGGGCGCGTATCTGGACATCATCCGCGACGTGCGCGAGCGCTGCGAGCTGCCGCTGGCGGCGTATCAGGTCTCGGGCGAATACGCGCAGATCCACGCGGCGGCGCGGCTCGGCTGGCTGGATCTGGAGCGCACGCGCGACGAGTCGTTGCTCGCGATCAAGCGGGCGGGTGCGGATCTGATTTTGACCTACTTCGCCAAGGACGTGGCGAAGGCGCTGGGTTGAGAAAGTAGCGCAGGCGTCTCGGCTGCATCGGTTAGGAAGCAGGCGGGACGCCTGCGCTACTTTCACGGAAACAAACCGCGCGCAGCCTTGGCGTCGGCGACGCGCTGAATGCCGAGGGTCTGGGCGGCCAGGCGGCGGGTGAACTTGTATTTGTCGAGCTGGCGCTCGACGGCCTCCCGCGCCTGGTCGAGCTGGCGGAAGAGTTTTTCCATCACCTCGTCGCGGGTCCAGTAGTAGTTCTGGCGGTTCTGGAGCCACTCAAAGTAGGAGACGATCACGCCGCCCGCGTTGCAGAGCACGTCGGGGATGATCTCGATGTCCTCGCGCGTTTCCTCCAGCAGCTTGTCGGCGGCGAAGGTGGTGGGGCCGTTGGCGGCCTCAGCGAGCAGGCGGCAGCGCAGGCGGGGGACGAGTTCGGGCGTGATGACGCGTTCGAGCGCGGCGGGCACGAGCACGGTGCAGTCGAGGGTGAGCAGCGTCTCGTTGTCGATGGGGTCGCCGCCGTCGAAGGCGGCGAGGTTGCGCGTGGTGGCGACGCAGGAGAGGGCTTTTTCGACGTGGATGCCGGACGGGTTGTGGTAGCCGCCGGTGTGGTCGGAGATGGCGATGATGCGCGCGCCGTAACGGGCGAGGGCGCGGGCGGCCTCGCCGCCGACGTTGCCGAAACCCTGGATGGCGACGGTGGCGTCGGCCGGCTTGATACCCATGTCCTCGAGGTATTTGATAATCAAATACGCGACGCCCGCGCCGGTGGCCTCGCGGCGACCCTGCGAGCCGCCGAGGGCGAGGGGTTTGCCGGTGATGATGGCGGGGCTGAGGTGGCCGACGTGGTTGGAGTAGGTGTCCACCATCCAGCCCATCATTTTTTCGTTGGTGCCCATGTCGGGCGCGGGCACGTCCACCTCGGGGCCGATGAAGGGGATGAGTTCCTGCATGTAGCGGCGGGCGAGGCGCTCGAGTTCGCGTTCGGAGAGGCGCGTCGGGTCCACGATCACGCCGCCCTTGGCGCCGCCGTAGGGCAAGCCGACGAGGGCGGTTTTCCAGCTCATCCACATGGCGAGCGCGGCGACCTCGCCTATGCTGACGCCGGGGTGGAAGCGGATGCCGCCCTTGGCCGGGCCGGTGGAGAGATTGTGCTGGACGCGGTAGCCCTCGAAGACCTGCACGGTGCCGTTGTCGAGGCGGATGGGGAGGGAGACGACGACGGCGCGGCGCGGGTGTTTGACGCGATCACGAACGTCCTCGGGCAGGTTGATGGCGTCGGCGGCGCGGTCGAATTGTTTGCACGCCATGCGGTAGACGTCGGAGGTGTAGATGGGGGTGCTGCGGAGTTTGGACATGGGTAAACGGGGTTGGGCGGAGTCCGGTTGCTTGGACCCAGCCTACCCGAAAAGGTGGCCGACGCAGGTGGAAAAGGGCGTCCGCGGGCAAATGCCCACGAAGGTGGGCGGTTTTAAAATTTTACCTGCGCGCTCAGGCTTTCGCGAAATACGCCTTCGTGTCGGCCGCGATCACGTTGCGCAGCAGGAAGAGCGCAATGAGGTTGGGCACGACCATGAGACCGTTGGCGGCGTCGGCGAAGTCCCACACGAGTTGCAGGCTGAGCGTGGAGCCGATGAAGACCGCGATGATCCACGCGATGCGGTAGGCGGGCAACACGCGCGGGCCGAAGAGGAACTCCGCGCCGCGTTCGCCGTAGTAGGCCCAGCCGAGAATGGTCGAGAAACAGAAGGTCGCGAGGGAGACGTAGAGAAACCACGGGCCGATCTCCCCCAGGTGGGCGAAGGCGGTCGCGGTAAGCGCGATTCCTCGCACGCCGGAGGTCCAATCGCTTGCCACGACCAAAGCGACACCGGTGCAGGCGCAGACGATCACCGTGTCCCAAAACGTGGCCGACGCCGATACGAGAGCCTGCCGCACCGGGTGGGTGGTGTGCGCGGCGGCGGCGACGATGGGTGCGCTGCCCAGGCCCGATTCATTGGAAAACAGCCCTCGCGCCACGCCGTAGCGCACGGCTTGGGCGATGCCCGCGCCGACGAAACCGCCGACTGCGGCGTGTCCGGCAAAGGCGCTTTCGAGGATGAGCCCGAGCGCCTCGGGGATGCGGTCCGCGAATTTGCCGAGCAGGAAAAGGCACCCTGTCATGTAGCCCACGATCATCAGCGGCACGAGCCATTGGCACACCCGGGCGATGGAGCGGATGCCGCCGAAAATCACCGCCGCCGTAAACGCGGCGAGCACGAGGCCGGTCACCCAGCCGGGCGCGCCGGTGCGTTCGGTGGTGAAGTCCGCGATGGAGTTGGCCTGCACGAGATTGCCGATGCCGAAGGCGGCGAAGGCGGTCAGGCCCGCGAATATCGCCCCGAGCGCGGGCAACTTAAGCTGGTCGCGCAGCACATACATCGCCCCGCCCGCGTGGGTGCCGTCGGCCTTGATGTGGCGGTATTTCACCGCGATGAGCGTCTCGGCGTATTTGGTCGCTATGCCGAAAACGCCCGTGAGCCACATCCAGAAAAGCGCGCCCGGCCCGCCAAGCGCCAGCGCCGTGGCCACGCCCACGATGTTGCCCGTGCCCACGGTGGCGGCCATGGCGGTGGCGAGCGACGCCCACGGTGAAACATCACCCGAACCGCCGGCGTCCTTGGCGAAGGAGAGCCGGATCATCGTCGGCACGCGGCGCTGGATAAAACCCAGCTTGAACGTCATATACACATGCAGCCCGCCCAGGGCGATGAGCAGGGGAAGGCCCCAGACAAAGGAGGAGACGGCGGCGACTGCGGATTCCAGGGGCGTGAGCATGGTTGATGGAAAACGCCGCCAGCACAGAGCAGGCCGAGACGCCTCACAAGGCATGCTATGTTTACATGGGTTGATTAATACCGGTTTCTTGGGTATCTGACAAAACTTACTTATAATTAGATTTCGCCCTCGCCCGCTTTCCTTCGAGGCTACACCTGTTTCCTTTTTAATTTTACCGACATGATCTCCGACTCCGCCGCCCCCAAGCCACTCGTCGCCAACGAGGGCATCAAAACCGCCTCGAACCACCTTCGCGGCAATCTTAAGGCGGAGTTCGCCGACCTCTCCACGCCGAACGTCTCCACCGACGCCGAGCAGCTGATCAAGTTTCACGGCACCTACATTCAGGACGACCGCGACCAGCGCATCGCCCTGAAGCGCGCCGGCAAGGACAAGGCCTGGTCCTTCATGCTCCGCGTGCGCCTGCCCGGCGGCAAGGCCACCCCGAAGCAGTGGATCGTGCTCGATAAGCTCGCCGAGCAATACCAGTTCCCGTCCCTCCGCCTCACCACCCGCCAGACCTTCCAGTTTCACGGCGTGTTGAAGGGCCAGATGAAACCCCTCGTGCAGGGCATGCACTCGGTGTTGCTCGACGCCATCGCCGCTTGCGGCGACGTGAACCGCAACGTCATGGCTCCGGTCAACCCCGAGCAGTCCGCCTTGCAGGAACTCGTTTATCAGGACGCCAAGTCCTGGTCCGACTACGCGCTGCCCAAGACCCGCGCCTACCACGAGATATTCCTCGACGAGGAACGCGTCGCCGGCGGCGAGCCCGAGCG
>DAIPIP010000178.1:0-5707 GCA_036770725.1 Opitutaceae bacterium | reverse complement strand
CGTAGGCGTTGGCGCGTTCGGCTTCGGGGACGTCGTAGGTATACCAGATGGCCTTTAAAGTGGGGACGGCGATGACGACGAGAGCAGCGACGGAGGCGGCGATGAGGCCGAGCTCGACGAAGGGGTTGCCATGGCCTTGGGGCGGGACGGGCGCGTGTTCGTCGTCGGATTTGCGGGCCTTGAACTTGATTGTGGCGTAGGCGAGCACGGCGGCGACGATCACGAAAATGATCATGGTGACCCACACGGTGACGTAGAACACGTCGAGCTGGGTCTTGGCCACCGGGCCCGCGGTCTCGAAGGTTGATTGGGGACCGGAGGTGGGAAACACGCTGCTGAGCCAGCCGCCGGCGAAGAGCGGGAGCGTGAGGACGGCGAGCGAGGTGAAAAGGCGGCGCAAGAAAGCAACTGAACGGGAACGCATGGTCGTGGTCTGGAAAGTCGAGTGGGCGTGAACTGCACGCCGGACGGCGAGAGTTTGGAGTCGGGGGGGCGAATCAAGCTATAATCAAGAGGGCAATTTTCCACTCATCCCTTGGCATATTATCGGCAAATGGCAGTTATTAGCCGGGGTATTAACCGGCGTCGGCTTTTTTAATGCGGGGCGGCGAGGCTTGCGGACAAGGGTTGGGCGGGGATGCTCGGGTGCATGAAATATATGATGCGCGCGGGTTTGGTTATGATCCTCGGATTGACGGCCGGCTGCGGGAAGGCACCGGAAGGCGCGCCAAAAGACGCGGAATCGGCGCAGGTGGAAATCGTGCCCGGAACGCCCGAGGCTCCGCGCGAGGTGAAAATCGAGGTCGGCGACCACATGAAATTTTCCGTGACGCGGTTGGAGGCGGTGGCGGGCGAGACGATTCGCCTGCTGTTGGTGAACACGGGAAACGCGCCGAAAGAGGCGATGGGGCACAACTGGGTGTTGTTGCGCGAAGGCGCGGACGCGAGGGCCTACGCCAACGCGGCGGTCAATGCGCGCGCCACCGATTATATCCCGACGGCGTTGGCGGAAGAGGTGATTGCGCACACGAAGATGCTCGGCGGCAAAGCGCGCGACGCGGTGGTGTTCACCGTGCCGGTGGACGCTGCGCCGGGCACCGAGCTGGTTTATTTGTGCACCTTCCCCGCGCACCTGCAGCTCGGGATGCGGGGCGTGCTGGTGGTGAAGTGAGCGGGTGGGCCGCGGGCGGTGCCCTCGACGATGAAGGGCTCCACTCCGAGACGGCGGACCTCTTAAGCCGGGGCGATCAGTCGGCGAAAGTCCAGGTGGCGAAGGCGTAGAGGAGGGGCAGGCCGACCAGCAGATTAAACGGGAAGGTGATGCCGAGGGAGGACGTGAGGTAGATGCTCGGGTTGGCCTGGGGGAGAGCGGCGCGGACGGCGGCGGGGGCGTCGATGTAGCTGGCGCTGCCGGCCATGGCTCCGAGGACGAAGGCCCCGCCGAGGGAAAGCCCGGCGAGTTGGCCGAGCAGGATGCCGAGGCAGCCGTGAATGAACGGTGCGACCACGCCGAAGACGAGCAGGCGGGGCCCGGCGGCCCAGAAGCTTTTGAGCTGGCTGGCGGCGACCATGCCCATCTCGAGAAGGAAAAGGACCAGGATGCCGCGAAAAGCGTCATCGAAGACGATTTTTATGCTGGCGAAGCCTTGTTCGCCGATGAGGTAACCGATGCCCAGGCCGCCGAGCATGAGGATGACGCTGCGACCGCGCAGGGTATCGAGGACGATCTCGCCGATAGGCATGGAGGCGCCGGCGGCGGATTCGCGCCGGAGGGCCCAGCGGGCGATGAAGAGGGCGACGAGGATGCCCCATTCCATAACGCTCACGAGGACGGGCATGAACGGTTCGGCGGGGGTGCCAGCCCGGGCGGCGAAAGTGAGGGCGGCGAGGAAGGTGACCGACGATACGGAGCCGTAGAGGGCGGCGAGGCCGGCGGCGTCGGCGATGCCCAGGCGCAGGATGCGCCGCGCGACGGCGTAAACAAAAACGGGAATGAGGAGGGCGAGGCCGGAGGCGACGAGGACGGGGCGCCACACGGAGGCGAGGTCGGCGGCGGCGAGCTCGGATCCGCCCTTCAGGGCGATGGCGAAAACGAGGTAGATCGAGATGGCGTTGAGGACCGGTTGGGGGAACTCGAGCTCGCTGCGAACGAGGGTGGCGGCCATGCCGACGAGGAAGGCGAGAACGACGGGCGAGAGCAGGTTGGCGACGAGAAGGGAGGCGGCGTCCATGGTGTGGTATTGGTTTTTTTTCGCCGCTGAAAGCGGGGCGAAAACATTCACACGCTACCTGTTTTCTGCGTTTTAGAATATAACAGATATTTTTATAAATGCTTTTAAAAAATTAAAGTATAGGGCCGAGGCATCGCGGGCCGCGCGCGCGAGTCAGGCGGGGTGGGTGGCGAGGGTTTGGCGGAGCATGGTCTCGGTGACCGCGAGGCCGGGACGGGCGAATTTCCAGCGTTTGGTGACGCCCTCGGCGAAGACGGCGACGACGGTCTCCACGGCGGGGCAACCGGGATCGCGGCAGGAAAACTCGTTGACGGTGACGACGTCGTTTTCGGCGAGACCGAGGATGCCGCGCGTCCAGGTTTTGAGGGTGAGAAGTTGCCCGGAGGTGGAGCGCGGTGCGGCGGCGGAGGACTCGGAGTCGGAGTCGGCGAGCGCGACGAAAACGTGGCCGGGGCGGCGTTCGCCCAGGTAGCGAACGGTGGCCTTGGCGGCGGGCACGACGACCTCGCCGCGCAGGATGGAGGCGCGGAAGACGCGCAGGCACTCGATCCAGTTGGCGACCGAGATGGGCACGGGAACCTCCTCGCCGTTGAGCAGGCGGGTGCCCGTGTAGAGGTTGGCGGGTTGCTGGATGAGTTCCTCGTAGAGGCCTTGGAGGAAGTAGCCTTCGAGTTCGTCGGGACGCCAGTCGGGCAGGGGGCCGTCCACGGCTTCGGCGAGGGCGGCGTCAATGGCGCGGAGGAGGTGGTCGGAGGTGGGAACAAGGCCGAGGCGCGGGGCGGTGGCGAGGTGGTCGGCGCAGATCTCGGTAAGGCGGCGCACGGTGGCGACGAGGTCGGCGGAGGCGGCGGGGGGTTGGGGAGGCGGGGGAGTGTTGGCGGGCACGCCGCAGGCCGCGCCGGGAATGAATTCCAGATCGGAATCGGGCTCGGTGCGAGGGACGGAAGCGCGTCGTCGGGACTCGTCGCCGGGCAGGGGTGGAAAGTTAAAGCGCATGGTCACAGAAAACTCAGGATGAGCGCGAAGGCGAGGGTGCTGGCGATAGCGGTGAGCGCTTGGCGACCCGCGAGGGCGGCGGCGGTGCGCGGGCCGAGTTCGCGGGCGACGGTGGCGAGGGTGACGAGGCAGGCGGAGAGGGTGGAGGCGAGCCAGACGAGCAGAAAAATCTGGCCGACGGACAAGGCGTCGAGGAGCACGCCGTCGTCGGCGTTGAGGGCGAGCAGGCCGTCTTTGCGAACGAGAGAGAACACGACGCCGGGGGCGGTTTCGCCGGGCAGGCCGACCAACGCGAGGGCGGGCGAGGCGAGGCGCGCGAGGGCGTCGAGGGCGCCGAGGTGGGCGAGCCACGCGCCGACGAGGCAGATGCCGAGGAAGATGGGCATGGCCTGAAAAAGGAAGCCGCGCAGGGTGCCGCGCACGCGCCACCAGACGGCGCGGGGCGAGGGGATTTGCAGAAAGGCGCGCTCGGCGAAGGGACGTGCGGCGGCGGCGGAAAGCGGGCGGTGCCAGAGGCGGGTGTGTAGCGCGCCGACGAGGAACAGCGCGACGAGGTAGGGCGCGAAAAGTAGGCCGTGGCCGCTCGCGCCGAAGAGGGAGAGGGTGGCTCCGATCTGGTAGCTGCACGCGCTGCCGAAGGCTATGAGGCTGACGCAGGCGCGGCGGGTGCAGGCGGAGCAGGCGCGGGTTTGTTGCACGGCGACGACGTTGCAACCGAAGCCGGTCAGCACGGGCACGAGGTCGCGGCCGGCGAGGCCGATGCGGCGCAGCCAGGGATCGAGGGCGGTGGTGACGCGGTCTTTCAAGCCGCTCTCTTCGCACAGCGCGACGGAGAGACCAAGGAGGAGGACGACGGGGAAGGCCCAGAGAAACGAATACCAGCCGAGCGTGAGCACGCCGTAACCCCCGGTGAGCAGGGCGGCGGGCAGGGGCGGGAGGAAGGCGAGGCGTTCGACGAGCGGGGAGATGAGGGCGGCGTCGGCGAGCGGCTGGGCCCAGGAGGCGAAGGCGTAGGCGAGTGCTACCGGCATGGCGAAGAGGGCGAGGACGGCGGCGAGGGCGAGCCAGGGGCCGAGGCGGGGTTGGTCGAACCAGGTGGCGGCGGGTTCGCGGGTGGCGACGAGGCGGGCGGGGGCGGGCTGGGCGCGGGGCGCGGAGTTGAGCGGGAGTGCGCCGCGCAGGGCGGCGACGAGGGCGGCGCGACCGGTGGTATCGAGGCGGCGGGCGTCCACCACGGCGACGGGGATGCCGAGGGTGCGGCGGTAGTGGGCGGCGAGTTCGGCGAGTTGGGGCGGGGCCTTGTCGGCGAAGGTGAGGGCGAGGGCGGAGCGGCGGCCGGCGAGGGCGAGTTCGCGCAGGAGGGTCTCGACCTCGGCGGCGGCGTGGGTGCCGCGGGCGACGAGGAGGAGGGTGTCGGCCTGGTCGAAGGCGTCGAGGGCGAGGCGGGTGGCGGCGGTATCGACGGCGGAGCGCAGGCCGGGGGTGTCCACGAGGTCGTGGTCGAGGTCTCGGAGGGAGGCGGTGCGGCAGGCGATGGTGGTGCCGCGGACGTTGGCCTCGTCGCCGGTGGCGTGGCCGGTGAGGCCGCGGAAGAGGGCGGATTTGCCGGCGGATTCGAGTCCGACGAGGGCGATACGGTGGCGCGTTTTCAGCATTCGCAGGTGGCGAGGCAGCAGGAGAGGTCGTCGAGGAAAAAGCCTTTGGGGCGAAGTTCTTCTAGGGGCGTGGGATCGAGGTCGAGGCGCTCGGCAATTGCGCGGGCGACGACGGCGAAGCGTTGGCGGAATTTGTAGATGAAGCAGAAGATGATCTTCTCGTGGCGCACGTGCGGACCGACGAGGAAGAGGCCGGGGGTGCGGGTGGATTCGTCGTTTTCGGTGAGCAGCGGAAAACCGTTTTCCTCGTTCCAAGCGAAGAGGGGCTCGATCTGGCGCGCGCCGCCGCCTTTGCGGAAGCCGGTGGCGTTGATCGGAGGGTGCGGGGTGGTCCACGTGCTGCCGTTCTCGGCGGTGACAAGAAAGCCGTCGTCGGCGCGGGTGACGGAAGCGACGCGCGCGCCGTCGATGAGTTCGAGGCGGCCGGTGGCGAGGGCGGCCTCGACGCGGCCTCGGGTGTGGGGGGTGAGGATGACGCTGGGATCAGCCTCTTCGGGGAGGAGCCAGGTAGGGCGGGGCGAGAGCACGCGCACGGCGCGACCGGCGGCGACGAGGTGGCAGGCGGCGTCGAGCGCGCTTTCGAAGCCGCCGATGACGATGCGTTCGGGGCCTTCGAGGTCGGCGAAGGAGGCGACCTCGGCGTAGTGTTGGCAGAGGTCCGCGCCGGGGAAGCGGGCGTGGTCGGGGTGGTGAAATTCGCCGGTGGCCCAGATGACGTTTTTGGCGAGGACGGGGCCGCGCGAGGTGAGGATGTGGAAGAGGCGATCGGGGCGGCGGGCGAGGGCGGTGACGGCGCAGTTTTCCGCGATCTGGAGTTTGTGGTGG
>DAIPIP010000177.1:0-5713 GCA_036770725.1 Opitutaceae bacterium | reverse complement strand
ATGGTGGCGATGCCCGCCGCGCCCATGCGCGCGATGGTCTCGTCGAACAGGGAGAAATCAAAGCGCCCCTCCTCCGGCTCCATCAGATCCCAGGCGAACTCCGCCATGCGCACCACGTTCCATCCCGCCGCGCGCAACAGCGCGGGATCGCCCTGCCGGATCGTCGCGTCCCAGTGTTCGGGATAATACGGCGAGCCATACAAAAA
This sequence comes from Opitutaceae bacterium, assembly GCA_036770725.1. Classification (GTDB taxonomy): domain Bacteria; phylum Verrucomicrobiota; class Verrucomicrobiia; order Opitutales; family Opitutaceae; genus IMCC26134_A. Next base: position 5,507 of record DAIPIP010000177.1, on the reverse strand, counting down.
CACGGGCAGGGCAAGGGGACTACGATGGGAACGAACGGGGGTGGACATGGGAGTGAATTGATAGGTTTGCCCCGACACTGGACGACTGCTACCAAGGCACGAACCAGAACCGTTGAGTAAAATGCCCAAACAATTGACAAAAATGACCGATCCCGCGCGGCACCGGCTCTGGGCCGAGCTTGCGGGCGACTCGGCGGTGGAATCCTTGCGGCTGGCCGCGCTCGGGTGGGTGCCGCGCAAGCGGGAACGCGTGCGCGGGCCGACCCCGCGCCATGCGTTTTGCCTGCTCGCGCGCGGCTCCGGCAGTTTTCTGGAAACCGGCGGCGACGCGCCGGAAACGGTTCGCGGGCCGGGCGTGTTTTTCACCTCGCCGGAGATGCGGCACGACTACGGTCCGGCGCGCGACGGCGAGCGCTGGGAGGAATACTACTGGATCATCGAGGGCGCGCGCGTGGCCGAATGGCGGGCCGCCGGCTGGTGGCCGGAAGACGCGCGATTTCAGCCGCTGGAGGCGGCCGTCGCGAAGGCACTCGTCGCCTTGTTCCGTGCCACCGCCGCCGCGTTGGAGCGGCGCGACGGGCGCGCGCTCGATACGGCCAAGCTCGCGCTGGAGCGCTGGCTCTGCGCCCACGCCGCGCCGCGCGAGCCAAAGGCGGGCCACGCCGCCGATCCGCTTGGGTCCGTCGTGGAGCGTTGGCGGCGCGAGCCGCAACGCGCGTGGTCGCTGCGCGAGTGCGCGGCGCAGGCCGGGCTGAGCTACACGCGTTTTCGCGCGCGCTTCGCGGAGATCTACGGCACCAGCCCCTATGATTATTTGCTGCGACTGCGCCTCGAGCTCGCGGCCGGCTGGCTGCGCGCGACGGACGAGCCGGTGAAGTCCATCGCCCTGCGTTGCGGTTTCAACGGCGTGGAATCTTTCGTGCGCGCATTCGCCCGCGCCCACGGCGCGAGCCCTGGCCGCTGGCGTCGGCGCTACAGGCCGGGAGCGGCTTAGAAATGTAACAAGGGACTTCGCTCGCGAAGCCCGGCTCGTCGTAGGGGCTTCGCTTGCGAAGCCCACGCAGGCAGGACGACGCACCGCTCCTACAAACCGGTCTTCGCAAGCGAAGCCCCTACGTTTCGGACCCCGCTCAGATGTGGCGGAGCAAGATGCTCTCGTAGAGTTCCTGCTTGCCGCTGGCGGGCGTGACCTCGCCCTGCTCGTGGGCGATCTTGTGCAGGTCGGTCAGGCTAAGCTTGCCCTCTTCGTAGGCCTTGCCGTTGCCGCTGTCGAAGCTGGCGTAGCGGGCTTTCACGAGGCCGGGGATCTCGGACTTGGTGAGCACCTTCTCGGCCGCGATGGCGGCGCGGGCGAAGGCGTCCATGCCGGAGACGTGCGCGATGAACAGGTCCTCGAGGTCGGTCGAGTTGCGGCGGATCTTGGCGTCGAAGTTGATGCCGCCGTGGGTGAAGCCTCCCGCCTTGATGATGACCATCATGGCCTCGGTGAGTTCGAGCGGGTCGATGGGGAATTGGTCGGTGTCCCAGCCGTTTTGCACGTCGCCGCGATTGGCATCGACGCTGCCGAGCAGGCCCGCGTCGGCGGAGACCTGCAACTCGTGCGGGAAGGTGTGGCCGGCGAGCGTGGCGTGGTTGACCTCGATGTTGAGCGCGAAGTCGCCGAGCAGGTTGAACTCGCGCAGGAATCCGATCACGGTCGCGGCGTCGAAATCATACTGGTGCTTGGTGGGCTCGCAGGGCTTGGGCTCGATATAGAACTTGCCCTTAAAACCCTGGGCGCGGGCGTAGTCGCGACCGATGGTGAGGAAGCGGGCAAAGTGCTCGCGCTCGCGCTTCATGTCGGTGTTGAGAAGCGAGAGGTAGCCCTCGCGACCGCCCCAGAAGGTGTAGCCTTCGCCGCCGAGGGCGATGGTGGCGTCGATCGCGCCTTTGAGTTGTCCGCCGGCGCGGGCGAGGATGGAGAACTCGGGATTGGTGGACGCGCCGTTCATGAAGCGCGGGTTGCTGAAGAGGTTGGCCGTGCCCCAGAGGAGTTTAACGCCCGAGGCATCCTGCTTTTCTTTCAGGTAAGGAACGATGGCGCCCATGCGCTTCTCGAACTCCGCGAGCGTGGTGTCGGCCTCGTCGATGATGTCGGTGTCGTGGAAGCAGTAGAAGGGCGCGCCGATTTTGGTGATGAACTCGAAGGCGGCGTCGGCCTTGTCCTTGGCGCGCTGGATCGGATCGGCGGCGGCGAGCCAGGGCATGGGGCGAGGTGCCGCGCCGAAAGGATCGGCGCCGCCGCCACAGAAGCTGTGCCAGTAGGAGACGGCGTAGCGCAGCCAGCTTTCGAGCGAGCGTCCGGCGACGACGCGGTTGGCGTCATAGTAGCGGAACGCGAGCGGATTGGTGGAATCGACGCCCTCGTAGGCGATGCGACCGATGTTGGGGAAGTAGGTCTTGGAACCGGTGGTGAGTTTGGTGGACATGGTGGGAGGGAAAAGTAGCGGGTAGCGAATAGCGGGTAGTAAGTAGGCGGAAAGTTATGAAAGGGCTTTGGCGAGCGCGTCTTCCCAGCGGGCGGCGGCCTCCTGGCAAGGACCGACGAGCGCGGGTTTCGGTTCGATGGTCTCGATGACTTCGAGGCCCTTGAACGCCTCGGCGGAAGTTTTGTAGAGGCCCGCGCCGAGACCCGCGCCGCGCGCCGCGCCGGCCGCGCCGTCGGTGCTCACGAGTTCGATGCTCACGCCGAGCGTGGCGGCGAGCGTGTCGCGGAAGACGGGGCTGAGGAAAAGATTCGCGTTGCCCGCGCGGATTTTTTGCGGGGCGAGTCCGGTGGCCTTCATGCCCGCGATGCCGTGGCTGAAAGCGAACGCGATGCCCTCCTGCGCGGCGCGCACGAGGTGGCCGGGCTGGTGTTGCAGGAAATCGAGCCCGGCGATCTGTGCGCCGACGCGGCGGCTGCCGAGCATGCGCTCCGCGCCGTTGCCAAAGGGCAGGATCGAGAGACCTGCGCTGCCGGCGGGCACCGCGGCGGCGAGGGCGTTGAGCTCGGGATAGGCGAGATTCGCACCCAGCGTGCGGCGCAGCCACGCGTAAAGGATGCCGGTGCCGTTGATGCAGAGCAGCACGCCAACGCGCGGATCGGCGGCGGTGTGGTTGACGTGCGCGAAGCCGTTGACGCGACTCTGCGGGTCGTAGGCGAGCTGATCGGTCACGCCGTAAACGACGCCCGAGGTGCCGCCGGTCGCGGCGATTTCGCCCGGGTTGAGCACGTTGAGCGAAAAGGCGTTGTTGGGCTGGTCGCCGGCGCGGTAGGCGACCGGGATGCCGGCCGGAATGCCGAGATCGGCGGCGACGGAGGCGAGCACGGAGGCTTGTTTGCCGAAGGTCGGCGTGAGCGTGGCGAGCAGCGAGCGATCAATGCCCCAGTGTTGAAGCAGGAAGTCGGCGGGGGCGTTTTGGGAGAAATCCCACAACGTGCCTTCGGAGAGGCCGGAGGCGGTGGTCTGGGCCTCGCCGGTCAGGCGCAGGGCGAGGTAATCGCCGGGCAGCATGATTTTTTGGATACGCGCAAAGTGGGCGGGCTCGTTTTGCTGAATCCAGCGGAGCTTGGACGCGGTGAAATTGCCGGGAGAGTTGAGCAAGCGGCCGAGGCAGGTTTCGGCGCCGAGTTCGGCGAAGGCCTGCGCGCCGGTTTCGACCGCGCGGCTGTCGCACCAGATGATGGCGGGGCGCACGGGCTGATTGTTCGCGTCGAGCGTGACGAGACCGTGCATCTGATAGGAGATGCCGATGGCGGCGATGCGGGAGGCATCCTGCCCGGCGCAGGCGGCGCGGATGGCGAGGGCGGTGTGTTCCCACCACATCGCGGGATCCTGCTCGGCCCAGCCGGGTTGCGGCGCGGAGATGGGCAATTCCTCGCCGCGCGGCGATTGGGCGGCGGAGACGACGCGGCCGGTGGCGAAGTCGAGGAGAGAGGCTTTGACGGCGGAGCTGCCGAGATCGATTCCGAGGAGTAGCATGGCGAGGGGTTGAAAAGCGCCCCACCCTAGCACAACCACGCCGGGCCCGCCTTAACAAAAGGACCGGACGGCGGCGCAATTAGCACAAAAGGACAGAATTTTTAGAGCCACTCCCGGCGCCGAAACTCGGAGGGCGAGTGGCCCGTGCTCTCGCGGAATTTGCGGGCGAAGTAGTTGCCGTCGCCGAAGCCCGCTTCGAGAGCGATCTCGGTCATGCCGAGCGTGCTTTGGCGCAGCAGGCGCTTCGCGGCCTCGATGCGCAGGCCGATGAGAAACTCCACCGGCGAGCGGCCCGTGGCCTGGCGAAAGCCCCGCAGGAGATTGGTGCGCGAGAGACGGGCGATCTCGGCCATGGCTTCGAGCGTCCAGGGTTCGCGGTAACGTTGCTCCAGTGTGCTGATGAGGCGGCCCATGCGCAGCAGGGCGCGGCTCTCGCTGGCGCTGCTTTCGCCGTAGCGTCGGGAGAGAAAAGCCATCAGCTCAACCAGCAGGCCGAGCAGCACCGCCTCGTGGCCGGGATGGCGCGCGGCGGCCTCGGCCTCGATGCGCTCGGCCAGCGCCTCGGCCGCGCCGAGGTCTTCGCGGTCGAGTTGCAGGCGGCTGGAAAACCGGTGCGCGGTGCGGAAGGTCGGCTCCAGCATGAAGAGCGCGCTGTAACCGGGCAGGCGGCGCAGCAGGCCCTCCGGCAGCGGCAGGCGGGCGGGGTCATACATGACGTTGACCAGCACGAGATCTTCGCGGTCTCGGAAGCAGTGGACCTGGCTGCCCTGCACGACGAAGACGTTGCCCGCCGAGACGGGAAAGGACTTGTCCGCGAGGAGGTGTCGACCGCGCCCGCCGAGCACGAGCACCAGTTCGCAAAAGTCGTGGTAGTGGTCGATCTCGGTGACGTCGTGCGAGTGCGACGGGCGTCCGCCGGGGTCGCTACGCACGCGCAGGGCGGTGACGGGAAAACCGTCCGCGCCGAAGTAGTCCGCGCCTTTCGCCAAAATCGCCATGCCCCATTAGCATAAACGGACGCCGACTTGGCAAGCCGTCGCCAAGCGTGCGCCGGCCTTAGCAACCGGGTTGGCCGTAGTAAGCGCCGGGGCCGTGCTTGCGCTTAAAATGTTTGTCGCGCAGCGAGGACTCGATGATCGGAAGCTGCGGTTCGAGTTGCAGCGACATCAAGGCCATGTGCGCGATGCACTCGACCGCCACCGCGACCTCGACCGCCTTGGCGACGGTTTTGCCCCAAGTGAAGGGCGCGTGACGGTTTACCAACACCGCCGGGAAATCCGCCGGATCGAGGCCTCGCGAGGTGAACAACTCCGCGATGACATTGCCCGTTTCCCACTCGTAGGCGCCGCCGCCGATTTCGGCGGGACTCATTTTGCGGGTCACGGGAATGTTGCCGTAAAAGTAGTCGGCGTGGGTGGTGCCGAAGATCGGGATGTCGCGCCCGGCCTGCGCGAACGCGGTGGCGTGCGACGAGTGCGTGTGGACCACGCCGCCGATCTCCGG
>DAIPIP010000022.1:0-24067 GCA_036770725.1 Opitutaceae bacterium | reverse complement strand
TCGACGTTGTCGAAGGGTTTTTTGAGGATGAGGAGTTTGTCGGAGTGGCCGAGGCGACGGATCATGGCGTCCCAGGAGTAGTCGGAGTAGGCGGTGCAGATGACGATCTGGAGGTCGGGATCGATTTTCCAGACGGCCTCGGTGGTCTCGATGCCGTCGAGGCCGGGGGGCATGCGGACGTCCATGAAGACGAGGGCGTAGGGGCGTTTTTCCTCGAGGGAGCGGCGGACGAGCTCGAGGGCTTCCCGGCCCTGGTAGGCGGAGTCGAGTTCGAAGCGGAGTTCGTCGCGGTTTTCGGCGGGCGCGCCGAAGAGGGCTTCCTCGATGTCGGCGGTGGAGGCGGCCTCCTGTTGGGTCGAGAGGATTTTGCGGAAGTCGTCGTGGATGGAGCGGTTGTCGTCCACCACGAGGACCCGGACGTTTTTGGGGGCGGGGGAGTTCATGACGGGTCGGAGGGCGGGCTGAGGGGAAGCCGGAGGGTGAAGACGGCGCCCTTGCCGGGGCCGTCGCTGTGGGCGGAGAGGGAGCCGCCGAGCTCCTTGGCGGCGAGTGCGCCGCTGTGCAGGCCGAAGCCGTGGCCGTGTTTGCGGGTGGTGAAGCCGTGGTTGAAGATGCGGACGAGGTTTTCGGGGGCGATGCCGACGCCGTTGTCGATGACGGAGACGGCGACGCCCGTATCCTCGGTGCGGATACGCATGGTGATGAGCTTGTCGGTGCGACCGGCCTCGTCGCAGGCGTATTTGGCGTTGCGGATGAAATTGACGAGGATTTGGAGGACCTTGTTTTTCTCGACGGTGATGACGGGGCGGCCGTCGTATTCGCGGGCGACCTGGACGTCGTGGCGGGCGAGTGAGCCGGCGTTCATGCGGAGGGCGTCCTCGATGAGGTCGGGCACGGAGAGGGTTTCGACGACGCCGGAGGTCTTGGCGTAGCTTTGCTGCATGGAGACGATGTCCTTGATGTGGCCGATATTTTTGTGGAGGGCGTCGAGTTCGGACTGGATGGAGGCGTGCTCGGCGGCGACGGCGTCGGCGAGGGTGGAGAGGTAGTCGGGGATGAGGCGGCCCTTGGGGTCGGCGGTGAGGTAGCGGCCGAGGTCGTTTTTGTTTTGGATGAAGAGGTCGCGGAGTTTGGCGATGTTGGGGGCCTTGGAGCGGCGGATCTGGTCGGAGACGAGGGTGGCGGAGACGTTGACGCTGTTGAGCACGTTGCCGACGTTGTGGAGGACGCCGGTGGCGACCTCGGCCATGCCGGCCTGGCGGGAGGTCTCGAGCAGCTGGCGGTTGATGACCGCGAGTTCGGCCTCGGCTTGTTTGCGTTCGTTAATGTCGACGAGGGTGGCAAGTTCCTGGATCTCGGCGCCGCTTTCGGAGGAGAGGAGGCGCACGGTGAGAACGGCCCAGGCCACGGAGCCGTCGGGCCGGAGGTAGCGTTTTTCGAGGGAGTATTGGTTGATCTCGCCGTTGTTCATGCGCCGGGCGAACTCGGTCTGGGCGGGGCGGTCGTCGGGGTGGGTGAGCGCGGCGTAGCGCGTCATTTCCTGGCAATGCTCGGTGGGCACGCCGCTGATGCGGGCGAAGGAGGCGTTGGCTACGCGGGTGTGGGATTGGTGGCGGATCATCCAAGCGACGCCGACGGAGAGGGAGTCGAAGATGAATTTGAAACGGGTGCGTTCGCGGGCGGTTTCTTCCTGGGCGCGTTTGAGGTCGGTGATATCGACGAGGGTGGTGAGGGTCTGGCGGGCGCCGGTTTCCGGATCGGTGGCCATGCGGGCCATGAGCACGGCCCAGACGATGCGGCCGTCGGGATGGATGAAGCGCTTTTCGAGACTGAACTCGTCGATTTCGCCGCGACTGAAGCGTTCGGCGAGGGGTTGTTGGCGGAGGCGGTCGTCGGGATGGGTAACTTTTTGGAATGCGGTGCGATCTTTGGCCGCCTCGAGGGTGACGCCGGTGATGGCGACGTGGGCGGGGTTGAAGATGGCGGAGTCGTCGTCGTCGAGCCGACGCCAGGACACGCCGACGGGGAGGGAGTCGAAGATGAATTGGAAGCGGTTTTTTTCGCGGGCCATCTCGAGGCGTGCGTTCTCGAGGGAGCGGGTGCGTTCCTCGACGCGGCGTTCGAGGTCGAGCTGGGCGGCGTGGAGTTCGGCGTCGCGAGCCTCGATCTGGGCGAGCATGTGGTTGAATCCGTCCACGAGGCGGCCGATCTCGTCTTCGCCGGTTTTTTCGGCGCGGAGGGTGTAGTTTTTTTCGCCGGCGACGCGGGCGGTGATGACGGCGAGGTCCTCGACCGGGCCGGAGATGATGCGTTGGAGGCGGTGGGCGATGAGCCAGGCGACGAGCATGGCGGCGACCAGCACGGAGGCGGAGATGGCGAGGTAGGTGCGGTAGCGGGCGAGCAGTTGGTCGAGTTCGGATTCGAGGTAGATGGTGCCGGCGAACTCTCCGCCCAGAAAGATGGGGTGGAAGACCTCGATGGAGCGGGATTCTTGGCGCGGGCCGTCCTGGGCGTGGGCGGCGTTTATGGCGGCAAGGGCGGGCCAGGGGTAGATGCGTTCCGGGTCGCGGTGGTAGGTGGCGAAGACCTGGCCGTTTTCGTCGAAGACGGCGCCCCGGATGACGTGGGGCAGGGCGTAGAGGCTGGCGAGGGTTTCGCTGGCGGAGTCGGGGTCTCGGAAGGAGAGGGCTGAGCCGCTGTTGTAGCCGATGACCCCGGCGGTCGAGGTGAGGTCGCGCGCCATGTCGCGCCGGAAGGTGATGTTTTCCCGAACGATAAAGGCGCCGCAGGTGAGCAGGAGGGCGATGCCGGTGGTGAGCAGGCTGAGGCCGACCAGTTTCTGCTTGAGGGGGAGATTACGGAAGCGGCGCGGGATCATGGTTTGCGCGGGTCGGGGTCCTGGCGAACGACGGTGGCGAGTTTGAGGAGTTGGCCGCTGAGGCGCAGGCCGGCCTGTTCGCCGGAACTTTGATTGATCTCGAAGCGGACTTGTTCCCGGACGACGGTGAAGCGGATGATGCCGCCAAGGTCGCGGAAGGTCTCGGATTCGCCGACGGTAAGCAGGCCGGGCAGGCCTTGGAGCGGAGCGGCGAGGCGGTGCTCCTCGCCGGCGGCGATGAACACGATGTGGGCGGAGTGAAGGTCGGCGGCGGAGTCGATGTGGCGAACCTGGACGGAGCGGTCATGCACGAGGCGGCCGCGAGCGATGCGCTCGAGTTCCTCGCCGAAGGGGTTTTTGCCGAGGACGGCGATCACGATGGGGCCGGATTGGTCGGCAAGGCGGGCGGCGGGCCATTCGACAAACCGGGTGAAGTTGAAGAGGAAGGCGGCTTTGAGCTGGTATTCTTTGCCGATGGTTTGGGCGCGGAGATCGGAGGCGAGGCCGACAACAAGGAGGCCGAGTATGAGGAGGGCGAGGCGCGGAGCGACAGCTCCCCGAGTGCGCGGGCGGGTCCGGGCGCGGTCTCCGGCCTGGCGGTCTGGGCGCGTCAGTAGCTCCATGTGAGTTTGGCGTGCACGCCGCGGGGCGACTCGGTGGTGGTGGTGAGCAGTTCGGGGGCGTGCTATGCGTGGCTGGACTCAAGCAGGTTGCGGCCGATGAGGGCGAGTTCCAAGCGGTCGTTCGGGCGCCAGGAGATGCGCAGGTCGGCGGCGACGTAGTCGGGGACGGGACCGTCTTGCGTGACGTGGCGCGCGGAAAAATCGATGCTGGCGGTGCGGGTGAAATCCCACGCGACGCCCAGCGCCAGCTGGGCGGAAAAACCGTCATTGTAGTCGGAGGCGTTGAAGCCGTCGGGGCGCTCGATGTCGGCTTGAAGGAGGGAGACGGACGCGTTGATACGAAGGGTATCGCTCACGGTGTGGACCACGCTGAATTCAGCTCCATAGGAGGTCGCCTTGGACACGTTGAGGAACGGGATCTCCGCGACGCCGAAAGGCGCGCCCGGCACGAAGGAGCGCACCCCCGGCAAACCGAGTAGGTTGTCGTAGCGGTTGTAGAAGGCGGCCACGTCGAAGCTCCAGCGTCGCGTGGCTTGGAGGCGGTAACCCAGCTCGTAGGCCCAGAGAACCTCGGCTTCGGGGTCGCCGTTGCCGATGACGTAGGGCATGAAAAGGCCGCCGCCCGGCCTGATGAAGGGGGCGCCGGCGGGGAAGCCGAGCGCGTCGGCGGCCTCGATCTGGCTCGGGGTGCGCACGGAGCGGGAGACGGCGGCCCAGAGGCTCTGCGTGGCGGTGGGCTTGAAGAGGGCGCGCAGGCTCGGTTGCAGCTCGAAGCCGGTGTAGTCGTTGTGCTCGACCTTAATCCCGGTGGTTAGGGCGAAGTGGTCGGGGACCTAGGCGAACTCGTTTTGCACGAAGGCGCCGTAGAGATGTTGATCAACCGCTTCCCGTCGTAGCAGCACGGCGGGGTTGGTGGTGGAGAAACCGCTGTGCGAATACCGGTAACCGAGTCCCCAGACCAAAGTGTTGCGCTCGGAGAGCACCTGGGTGCGCTCGAAGCTAAGGTCGTAGCTGCGGGTCTGGCTGCGGGCGGTGCTGGAGTCGGCGCTGCTGGTGTAGTCGAACGAGGCTTGGATCTGGAAGCCCGCCTCTGGCCCGGTCTCGCGACGCAGGCGAGCGAGGGTGTTGACGTTGTAGAGTTCGCGGGGGCTGTCGTAAACTAGGTTGGTGGTGTCGGCCTGCCAGGTGAGGTGGCTGGATTCGGAGGCGTGGTGGTCGATGCGAAAGCCGCCGTGCTCGGCACGCCACTCGTCGCCGGCCGAGCTGCCGTCCGCGAGAGGAAAGTCGTCGCGCTCTTTGCGCGAGGCGAAGACGCGGTAGTAGGTGTTCTCCGCGATTTGTCCGCCGTGGCGGGCGACGATCAGGGAGCGTTCGACGTCGCCGACGCCGACGGAGACGAAGCCGCCCTGGGTGTCGCGCGCGTCGGAGCTCACGATGTTGATCACGCCGTTGACCGCGTTGGAGCCCCAGATGGTGGCGCCCGGTCCGCGGATGATCTCGATGCGCTCGATGTCTTCCAACGGGGTTTGTTGAAGCTCCCAGAAAACGCCGGAAAAGGCCGGACTGTAAACGGGGCGGCCGTCGACCATCACGAGAAGTTTGTTGGTGTAAACGGCGCGGAAACCACGCGACGCCACCGCCCATTGATTGGAGTTCACGGTGGACACCTGGAGGCCGGGCACGCCGCGAAGGGCGTCCGCGAGGTGGACCGCGCCGGAGCGACGCAGCTCGTCGCCGGTGATGACGGTGACCGCCGACGCCGCGTCGGCGAGCGCCTGGGGGCGTTTCGAGACGGAGGTGATGGTCTCGCGCATGAGCTCCTCCAGAGTGAGGTCCGCAAAATCCAGGACCGACTTGGCCAGCGCCTGCGTGCCGAGCCCCGGAACCATAGCGGCCAGCAAGCAAGTCGTAAGGGCGCGGCGGGCACGGCGAGCGCGGGGCGATGCGCACGAGCCCGGAGGCGGCGCGGCGTAGGCCGCAGCGGGGGTGGGTAGGGCACGAATATTCACTTTTAAGCTAAAGTGCTTCACGGAGAGCGGAATGTTGGGCGGAGGTGGTCATGAGGTAATGGCGGGAACGTCTTATAAAAAAATCATCAATACCATTACAAGGCATTGCCCTAGGGGTATTACCTTAAGCGGATAAGCGGTGCGGACGATTGAGGGACGGGGAAAACGCGCCTCGGACTTGCGTAAGGTCATGGCATGACGAATGCGCGAAAGAAAAGACCCCATGATGTTCCCTCATGGGGTGAAACTCCTGTCGTAGTTACCCTTAATTGCCCTTGGCGAGTAGGGTGTTTACCTGCGTGAAGGCAGAGGGAGGCGGGCCGAGGGGGCGGAGATGGTTCTCGTGCTCAACGGGCGCGGCGCGAGGCGGTTAGCCAGACCAGCGGTCTGTCCGGAGAGACAGAGAGGGCTCAGGCGGCGGCCGGGGTGTGGTCGATGTAGGCGGCCTGGATGGCGTCGTGCAGGGACTCGATGCGGACTTGCAGGCTGTCGAGGTATTCGTGGAGGCCGGAGGCTATGATGGCCTTGGTGTCGGCGTTTTCCAGATCTTCGCGGAGGGTGCGGGCCTGGGTGTGGGCGTCGGCGACCTCGGGCAGGCCGTCGCCGGGGCCGATGCGCACGAGGCATTGCTCGGCTTCGGCGAGGGAGTAGAGAACGCTGCGGGGGAAGGTTTCGTCGCGTAGTAGATAATCCACTACACTGACGAGGTCGAGGTCGCCGCGGCGGGAGCGGCGGAAGGCGTCGAAGGCGGAGCAGGAACGGAGGACCGAGGCCCACTGGACCATGTCGAGGGCGGAGCCGACGGCCTGCACGCTGGGCAGGATCATGTAATACTTGATGTCGAGGATACGGGTGGTGTTGTCGGCGCGCTCGAGGTGGCGGCCGAGGTCGTAGAACCACCAGCCGTCGGTGCGGGGGAGCATGGCGTCGGCGACGCCGTGGAAGAGCTGGGTCTGGGTCTTGATCCAGACGAGGTAGTCGGCGGCGCCGAGCTGGGCGTAGCGGGTGAAATCGTCGTCCTTCAGGCGGAGGTAGAAGGTGTTGATGGTTTCCCAGAGTTCGGCGGAGAGCTGGTCGCGGATGCAGCGGGCGTTTTCGCGGGCGATGGAGACGCAGGAGAGGACGGAGCTGGGGTTGCGTTTGTCGAAGAGCATGAACTCGACAACGGCGCGCTCGGTGACTTTTTCGCCGTAGAGCTCGTGGAATTTTTCGTCGGAACCGGTGACGAACACGAGGGGTTCCCAGGCGCGGGGATCGTCGGCGTCCTGGCGGGCCTGGAGATCAAGCACGAGGGCGGCGTTGACCTCGACAATGCGCGCGGTGTTTTCGGCACGCTCGAGTTGGCGGGCGATCCAGTAGATGAGGTTGGCGACGCGGCTCAGCATGGCGGGAAAATTTTTAACAGAATGAAACGAGGTTAAGGGAGGAAACGCAGCGCGCTCAGACGATGATCTTCTCCGGCACCGCCGGGGTGGCGTCTTCGTGGTCGGCGGCGAGGACCCAGGTGTCTTTGGAGCCGCCGCCTTGGGAGCTGTTGACCACGAGGCTGCCTTTGCGGAGGGCGACGCGGGTGAGGCCGCCGGGCATGATTTTGATGGTCTCGCCGTTGAGAATGTAAGGACGGAGGTCGATGTGGCGGCCTTCGATGGCGTCGCCGCAAACGGCGGGGCAGCGGGAGAGGCCGAGGGTGGGTTGGGCGATGAATTTGCGCGGGTGGGCGATGATCTTGGCGCGGAATTCCTCGACCTGGGCGCGGGTGCTGTGCGGGCCGACGAGCATGCCGTAGCCGCCTGCTTCATCGACGGATTTGACCACGAGCTTTTCGAGATTCTCCAGGATGTAGGGGAGGTCCTTCGGGTCGCCGGAGAGGAAGGTGTCCACGTTGGGCAGGAGGGCGTCCTGACCGAGGTAGAATTTGATCATCCTCGGCACGTAGTGATACATGGCCTTGTCGTCGGCGACGCCGGTGCCGATGGGGTTGCAGAGGGCGACGTTGCCCTTGCGGTAGGCGTTGAAGAGGCCGGGGACGCCGAGGAGGGAGTCGGGGTTGAAGACGGTGGGATCGAGGTAGTCGTCGTCGAGGCGGCGATAGATGACGTGGACGGGGGCGAGGCCGTCGGTGCGTTTCATGAAGACCTTGTCGTTTTCGACGACGAGGTCGGAGCCTTCGACGATCTCTATGCCCATCTGGCGGGCGAGGAAGCTGTGCTCGAAGTAGGCGCTGTTATAGACGCCGGGGGTGAGGAGCACGACGGTGGGGTCGGGGACGTGGGCGGGCGCGAGATGGAGGAGGAGGGCGAGCAGGTCGCTGGTGTAGGTCTCGACCGGGCGGACGCGGTAGTCGCGAAGGAGGTTGGGGAAGACGCGCTTCATGACCTGGCGGTCTTCTAGCACGTAAGAAACGCCGGAGGGGGTGCGGAGGTTATCCTCAAGGACGCGGTAGTCTCCGTGCTGGTCGCGCACGAGATCGGTGCCGTTGATGTGGACGTAGAGGCCGCGCGCGATGGGCACGCCGACGAGTTCGGGGCGGAAGTTTTTGGACGTCTCCACCATGTCGCGGGGGACAATGCCTTCCTTGAGGATGCGTTGCTCGCCGTAGATGTCGGCGAGGAAGAGGTTGAGCGACTCCATGCGCTGGCGGAGGCCGGCCTCGAGGTGAGCCCATTCGTGGGCGGGGATGATCCGGGGGATCAGGTCGAAGGGGAAAATTTTCTCCGTGCCGGTGTTGTCGGAATAGACCGTGAAGGTGACGCCGCGGTTGATAAAGGTTTGGTCGGCAGTGCGCTGGCGGGCGAGCAGTTCGCTGATGCCGTCGATTTGTGCGAAGCGTTCGAAGAGCCGCTGGTAATGCGGCCGGGGCCGCCCGGGGGCGACAAACATCTCGTCGTAAAACTTGTCGGTATCGTAGGCGGCGAAGAGATCGGACATGTGGGAATAAAATTAATGACCAGTGCCCGATGACCGATGGCCAACGGGTTGGCGGAGCCGGCTCATTGCGCGGCGGGGGTTGCGTTGGCGACGGACGGCGGGAGGGACCAGAGGAAACTTTGTTGGCGGGCGAGTTCGGAGCCGTCGGCGGCGAGCAGGCGCAGGCGCCAGGCGGTGGGCTCGGTGGAGGCGGAGGGCCAGTCGCTGCCGGTCAGGCCGGCGAGCACGGCGCGGGAGCCGGCGGGTAGATCGACGGTGAAGAACTGGAGACGGGCGAGTTCTTCGCCGGGGAGGATGTATTCGAGGGTGAGGATGGCGCCGGGGCGGGGGACGGGGGTCTCGAAGCGGGAGAGAAAATAAAAGCCCTCGCGGGAGGCGGGTTGGCTGCGGACGAGGAGTTCGCGGGATTTTTCTTTGCCGCCGAAATACTCGGCGATGCGGGTGAAGGAATCGGCTTCGCGGTATTCGGGCCAGATGCGGACGATTTTAACGTCCGCCTCGGCGGCGGAGGCGAGGGTCGTGAACACGGGAACAAGAGCCAACAGGGCGAGCGCGCGGAGGGTGGGGCGGTGGGAGCGGGGACGCATGATGTTGGGTGAATACGGGCGCGCGGCGGGCGGCACAAGAAGAGAGACGCGGATGAGTTACGTTATGTGTTGGGGGTCGCAGATATTGTGCCAGTGCCGCCCCCGCATGAGCGGAATAGATGAATACTTATCGCGTTCGCGGCTTCGTGGCTGGACTGCGCATTTCATAGTGTCTTCATCGCGTTTTCGCCATGCCACTCGTTGATAAACCGCTCTCGGAACTCCGCACCTATCAAGGTCGCAACCCGCGTCCCGCCGACTTCGACGCCTACTGGGCCGAGGCCCTGCGTGAGCTCGATGCGACGCCGCCGAATCCCGAATTGGTGCCAAGTAACGAGATCGCGCCGAAGGGGATCGAGTGTTTAGACCTCTGGTTCACCGGCGTGGGCGGGGCGCGCATTTATGCGAAGTATCTGCGGCCGGCGGGGGCTAAAAACGCCCCGGCAGTGCTGCAGTTTCACGGGTATTCGGGCAACGGCGGGGACTGGGCAAGCAAGCTTGGCTACGCCGGCCAGGGCTTCTGCGTGGCGGCGATGGATTGCCGCGGGCAGGGCGGCAAATCGCAGGACAAGGGAGGGGTGTTGGGCAACACCCTGCGCGGGCACATCATTCGCGGGTTGGACGATCCGAATCCGCACAATCTGTTGTTTCGTAGTGTTTTTCTGGATACGGCGCAACTTGCGCGCGCGGTGATGGCGTTACCCGAGGTGGATGCGGAGCGGGTGGGCGCGATGGGCGGCTCGCAGGGCGGGGCCTTGACGATCGCGTGCGCGGCGCTGGAGCCGCGGATCAAGCGGGCGGCGCCGGTGTTTCCGTTTTTGTGCGATTATCAGCGGGTGTGGGAGATGGACCAGGCGAAGGACGCCTACGACGAGTTGAAGGCGTATTTCCGGTTGTTTGATCCGCGCCACGAGCGCGAGGCGGAGGTGTTTACCAAGCTGGGTTATGTGGATTTGCAGCATCTGGCGCCGCGCATCCGGGCGGAGGTGCTGATGTTCACGGGGCTGATGGACACGATTTGTCCGCCGAGCACGCAGTTCGCCGCGTTTAACAAGATGACGTGCAAGAAGGACGTGGTGATTTATCCCGACTTCGGCCACGAGAACCTGCCGGGTGAGAACGACCGGACGTTTAATTTTATGCTCGGGCTGTGATTTTCTCGAGGCGGGTGGCGAGTTCGACGTCGAGGGCGGTGACGCGGTTCTCTGCGTCGTGGGTGCGCAGGCGGACGGTGACGGTGCGGTAGATGTTGGTCCATTCGGGGTGGTGGTTGAGCGCTTCGGCTTCGAAGCCGGCGAGGACCATCCAGGCGAGGGCGCGGCGGAAGTCGTCGAAAACGAAGT
Organism: Opitutaceae bacterium; assembly: GCA_036770725.1. Lineage (GTDB taxonomy): Bacteria > Verrucomicrobiota > Verrucomicrobiia > Opitutales > Opitutaceae > IMCC26134_A. The sequence continues at coordinate 13,699 of DAIPIP010000022.1, read as the reverse complement.
CTTTGACCAGGGTGTCGTTGTCGTGGCGCCAACCCGCGAGGGGCACGAGCGCGCGGGCGATTTCCAGTTCGGCGAGCGGGGTGGGGCGCGAGGGTTTCATGGTGGATATTTTCCAAGTTGGAGCGGGGGTGGTCAAACCGTGTTCAGCATTGCCCCGACGGGCGGCGCGTGAGTAATCGACCGTTTTTAGCGAATCGTCCTCACACCCTTTTATAAACCAACGATGTCTATTTCGGCCGCTCTGAACCCAGTGCCCACGCATGTCGCCATCATCATGGATGGCAATGGTCGTTGGGCGCGGCAGCGGGGGCTTCCGCGGCTTGAGGGGCATCGGCGCGGGGCGGAGGCGGTGCGGGCCGCGATCAACTCCGCGAAGGCGTTGGGGGTGCGGGTGCTGACTCTTTACACGTTTTCGGTGGAGAACTGGCGTAGGCCGGAGGACGAGGTCGGGGGTTTGATGAACCTGCTCGAGACATTTTTACGCCGGGAAAAGGCGACACTGATCAAAAACCAGATTCGGTTGCGCGCGATCGGGCGACTGGACGCGCTGCCGGCCAAGGCGCGCGCGGAACTCGAGGACGCGATGGCGGCGACGGCGCAGTTTACCGAGCACACCTTGGTGCTGGCGTTGAACTACGGCGCGCGCACGGAGGTCTTGGACGCGGCGCGGTCTTTCGCGGCGGCGGTGGCGGCGGGCACGGCTTCGCTCGACGAGGTTTCGAGCTGGGAGGGGTTTGCGCGGCATCTTTACACGGTGGATCTGCCCGACCCCGACCTGGTGATCCGCACTTCGGGCGAATACAGGTTGAGCAACTTCCTGCTGGTGCAGTCGGCGTATGCGGAGTTCGTGTTTTCTCCGGTGCGGTGGCCGGATTTCGGGCGGGAGGATTTCGAGGCGGCGGTGAACGAATACCGTCGTCGTGAACGGCGCTACGGGCTGACCGGTGAGCAAATTGCACCCGTGATCAGGGAACCGGCGCGCGCCGTTGTCTGACGTTACGCGCCAGGACTTCCCCTCCTTTTTTAAAGAGCAACCCGACAACCCCTTCTTTTTTACCCGTGGGCAAACGTATCTTCAGCACCATCGTCCTGTGGCTCGTGATTTTGGCGACGATGTATTTTTTCAAGGCGAATGGCGGCATCGTGTTGGTGGTGTTGGTGTCGGTCTTCACGCAGCGGGAGTTTTACCAGATGGTGGCGCGGATGAACCATGCGCCCTTTCGTCGGATCGGGTTGTTGTTTGGCGGGGCCATCACGCTCGCGCCGGTGCTGGCCGAGCGGGTGCATCCGCTGATCACGCCGGAGAATTTGTTGGCGGTGTCGGCGATCGTTTTCGCGATTCGCATCGTGGGTGAGCGCAATCCCGAGAACCGGGTGGAGTCGCTGGGGTGGACGTTGTTCGGGCTGGTTTACGTGCCGTTCATGTTGCAGTTCCTCGTGCGCATTTTGTTGATCGACGGGCCGCATGCGGCGTCGGGTCTGGCGCTGGCGCTCTGGTTGATCGCGGTCTCGAAATTTTGCGACGTGGGGGCGCTGCTTTCCGGCATGGCCTTCGGCAAGCACAAGATGGCCCCGGTCATCAGCCCGAAGAAAACCTGGGAGGGCGCGATCGGCGGGCTGTTGACCTCGGCGGCGCTGGGCGCGGGCATCGCGTATTGGTTTGGTGAATACTTTCCGGACTCGTTCTCGCCGTCGCTGGCGGCGGCTTTCGCGTTGCCGGTGGCGGGGCTCGGCATCGTTTCGGATCTGGTGGAATCCGTGATCAAGCGTCGGGCCAACACGAAGGACTCGGGCGCGACCATTCCCGGCATCGGCGGCATGTTCGATCTTTCGGACAGCCTGATTCTGACCGCGCCGCTGGGTTATCTCGTTTTTTCCACGCTGTGAGCACGACGGCTTCCGCGATATTTTCCCGGCGTAAACGCGTGGCCCTGCTGGGGGCGACCGGAAGCATCGGCGAGAACACCGCGCGGGTGTTGCGCACGCACGCGGACGCGCTCGAGCTGGTGGCGGTGGCGGCGCACGCGAACACCGAAAAACTGCTCGGCATGGCGCGGGAATTTGGGGTGAGGCACGTGGCCTTGTTCGACGAGGCGGCGGCGAAAAACGCCCGCGCCGCCGCGCCGGCCGGGGTGACGGTGCATGCGCCGGGAGCGGAGGGGTTGGAGGCGCTCGCCACGCTGCCGGAGGTGGACGTGGTGTTGGTGGCGGTGGTGGGAACGGCGGGGCTGCGGCCGGCGTTGGCGGCGTTGGCGGCGGGCAAGGACCTGGCGCTGGCCTCGAAGGAAATTTTGGTGCTGGCGGGGGCGCATGTGTTGGCGGCGGCGAAAAAATCCGGCGCTCGGCTGCTGCCGGTGGATTCGGAGCACAACGCGGTTTATCAATGCCTGCGGGGGCACGAGCACGCCGAGATCCGGCGGGTGTTGCTCACGGCTTCGGGCGGGGCGTTTCGCGACTGGCCGGCGGAGCGGTTGGGCGAGGCGACGGTGGCGGACGCGCTTAAGCATCCGAACTGGGCGATGGGGCCGAAGATCACGGTGGATAGCGCGACGCTGGCGAACAAGGGGCTCGAGTTGATCGAGGCGGCGGTGCTCTTCGATCTGCGTCCGGCGCAATGCGCGGCGATCATTCATCCGCAGAGCATCGTGCATTGTCTGGTGGAGTTTACCGACGGGGCGATGCTGGCGCAGCTTTGCCCGCCCTCGATGACGTTTCCGATCCAGCACGCGTTGTTGCATCCGGCGCGCGGGGCGAGCGGCACGGATGCGGCGCTGCCGCTCGACCGGTTGCTGAGCCTGGAGTTTCGGCCGGCGGACGAGGGGCGGTTCCCGATGTTGCGGCTGGCGCGCGAGGCGATGGAGCGCGGCGGGGCGGCCCCGGCGGTTTACAACGCGGCAAACGAGGTGGCGGTGGCGGCGTTTTTGGCGGGGCGGCTGCCGTTTTTGGGCATCCCGCGCGTGACCGAGGCGACGCTGGCGGCGCTGGCCGGCGCGGGTGGCGGCTCGACGAATGCAGGGCCGGCGGGTGAACTTTCCGCTATTCTCGCGGTCGATGCCGAAGCCCGGGCGGTTGCGGCCCGACAGATTTTTTAACCACAGATAACACAGATAAACACAGATGGATAAAACCTCCGTTCATCTGTGCGAATCTGTGTTATCTGTGGTTTAACTTTCCGACTCCACCTTTCCCTTTCATGGATATCTTTCAAATTCTCACCTCCAGCGCCTGGTCTATCCTCATGATCGCCGTCTTTTTCGGCGGCTCGATTTTCGTGCATGAGCTCGGGCACTTCTGGGTCGCGAAAAAGCGCGGCGTGAAAGTGGAGCGTTTCTCGATCGGCTTCGGTCCGGCGATTTTTAAGTGGAAGGGCAAGGATGGCGTGGAATACCGGCTTTCGTGGTTGCCGCTGGGCGGCTACGTGGCGTTGCCGCAATTGGCCGACATGCGCGGGTTGGAGGGCGAACCTTCGGCCGAGACGGACGCGTTGCCATCGCCCAACTACACGACGCGGATGTTGGTCTTCGGCGCGGGAGCGTTCATGAACATCGTCTTCGCTTTCGCGCTCGCGACGATTCTCTGGAAAGCGGGCATGCCGGCCAACGCATACACGCAGGTGGCGCGCGTGGGGCATGTTTCGGAGACGCTCGAATTGCCCGACGGCACTTCGGTGCGGAGCCCGGCTTCGGAGGCGGGGCTGTTGGCCGGCGACACGATCACGGCGATCGACGGCAACCGGGTGGTGACGTGGGACGATATGAGGCAGATGTTGTTCACCGGCGTGGGGCGCACGCCGGACGGGCGTCCGCAGGCCCTGCTCACGGTGAAGCGTGGCGAGGAGACCTTGATCCTCACCGCCAAGCCGACGCTCGCGGGCGAGGAGGAGATGCGGATGCTGGGGATCGCGCCTTGGCAGGAGTTGAATGTCATCAACGTCGAGCCAAATTCTTTGGCCGAGCGGACGGGCATTCGAGTTGGCGATAAAATTCTTCGGGCGGACGGCACTCCGGCGACGAGCATCTCCACTCTGGCAATCGCCTTGCAGGCGGATCTTTCGCGGCCGGTGAATCTGGAGGTCGAGCGGGATGGTGGCCGTGTTTCAGTCACGGTGCCGGCGCGCCAATCGGCCGCCGAGGCGAGGCGTCCGGGCGTTGAATTCGATCCGCAGATCGTCCTGATAAATCCGACGCCGTGGCGTCAGATAAGCGGCAACGTGAAGACGACCTTTCGCACACTGTGGAGTTTGGTGCATCGCGGAAGCGACGTGGGCATCTCCGATTTGAGCGGTCCGATCGGGATAGCGCGTGTCTTCCACATCCTGTCCCAGATGGATATCCGGCTGGTGCTTTGGTTCACGATTTTGGTGAATGTGAATCTGGCGATTTTCAATCTGCTGCCGCTGCCGGTGTTGGATGGCGGGCATATGTTGTTCGCCACGATCGGAAAGCTGCGCGGGCGGGCGTTGCCGGTGGGATTTATCCAGACCGCGCAGACGGTGTTCGTGGCGCTGCTTTTCACGATGATGATCTATGTGAGTTTCTTCGATGTGCGCCGGATTTCGCGTGATCGTGCGGCGGCGAAGGCGGAGTCGGCGGCGGAAGCGGTCGAGCCGATTAAAACAGTCGGGTCGGATAAGCCGGATGCGGCGCCAGCGGCCGAGCCGGCGAAGTGAGTGGTTGATATCTACTCCCGCAGGCTTTTCGGGCGAGGACGACACAGAGGTCGTCCCTCCCGCAGGAGAGGACGACACAGAGATCGTCCATCCCACAGGCGCGGATGACACGGGGGGCGTCCTTCCCGCTATGGAGCCATGAGCCGCGGGGTGGTCGGAGCCGGCGGGGATCAGGGGGTCGTCTGGGCGACGTTTACGCGGGGGTCGGCGGTTGGATTGGAGGCATCGACGAGGTCGGCGAGGACGCGGAGGCCTTCGCGGAGGTAAATGTCCATGCGCTTGTAGCGGTTGTCGGATTCGTCGTCCTCCTCGAATTCACCGTCGTCGGGGTCCGCGGGCTCCTCGGCCTTGATGCGGGGCGGGGGAGGGGGTGCGACGAAGTATTCGGTGAATGAATACGCGTATTTCTCCTCGAGGGCTTTGCGGTCGGCGACGAGTTGTTCGCGGAATGCCTTGTCGTCCGCCTTGCCGGTCCTGCGGGTCTCGATGTTTAGCGAGACGGCTTTCTCGTTCTGGCGTTCCTCGAAGCGGGCGATGTTGCGCCGAAGCAGGTCGAATTCGGGCAGGGTGGCCATGCGTTTCTCGCTGTGGGTGCGGAGCGCGGCGAGCTTGGCTTCGGGCAAGGGTTGGCCGTCGAAGAAGCTGGGGGAAATCTCGTCCCAAGGGAGGGCGTGAGGGAGGTCTTGTTCGCCGATGGGGAGGAATTCCTCGATGGAGGGGATGGTGATGTCGGGGACGACGCCCTTGAGCTGGGTGGAAGCGCCGTTGGGGAGATAAAATTTTTGGACGGTAACCTTGGAGGCTCCGGAGGGTTCGCCGGAGTCGGCTAGCTGGGTGACGACGTTGCCCATTTCGATGACGGTTTGGACGGTGCCTTTGCCGTGGGTGGAGGAGTCGCCGACGACGACGGCGCGGCCGTAGTTTTGCAGGGCGCCGGCGACGATTTCCGAGGCGGAGGCGCTGTAGCGGGAGGTGAGGACGACGAGCGGGCCATCGTAGGCGATGTCGGTGTCTTCATCTTCGTCGATTTTCACTTCGCCGGCGTAGCTCTTGATCTGGACGACGGGGCCGGAGGAGATGAAAAGGCCGGTGAGGGAAACGGCTTCGCCGAGTAGGCCGCCGCCGTTGCGCCGGAGGTCGAGGACGAGGCCTTTGATGCCTTGTTCTTGGAGGCGTTCGATGAGGATGGCGATGTCGTCGGTGGCGGAGTTTTGATCTTTGGAATCGCGGCTGTCGCGTCCGTAGAAGGTGGGCAGGGTGATGACGCCGTAGGGCTGGAGCTTGCCCTGGGCATCGGGCAGTTGGAAAATGGCTCCGTGGGCGCGGGCTGAGTCGAGGTTGATGAGGTCGCGCAAGAGGGCGATTTCCTTGCGGACGGCGGCGTCGGCGGCGTCGGCGGGCTGGATGAGGAGGCGAACTTTGGTGCCTTTTTCGCCGCGGATCATCTGCACGATGCGACGGAGTTTCATGCCGACCACTTCGACGTAGTCGCCGGTTTCCTGGGCGACGGCGAGGATCTTGTCGTTGGGTTTGAGCAGGCGGGAGAGGTCGGCGGGGCCGCCGGGGATGATCTCCTTGATGGTGCAGACGTCCTCCTCGACGCTGAGGAGCGCGCCGATGCCGAAGAGCTGGAGGCGCATGTTGATGCTAAATTCGTCGTAGGCGTCGGGGGAGAAATAGGTGGAGTGCGGATCGTAGAGGGAGCCAATGGCGGTGAGGAAAACTTCGACGACGTCGCCGGCTTGGAAGTCGTCGAGGTTTTTGAGCAGGCGGTCGTAGCGCTTGGCGACCTTGGTGCGGGCCTCGTCCAGGGAGTCGTCGTTGAGGAGTTCTTGGAGGAGTTCGAAGCGCAGGCGGTTTTCCCAGAGGGAGTCGGCCTCCGCGGTGGTTTTGGGCCAATCGAGCTTGGAGCGGTCGAGTTCGTAGGTGGAGTCGGTGGTGAAGTCGAAGTCGCCGGTGAGGCGGTTTTGTATCCAGGAAACGCGGTCGCGGACGCGTTGTTCGTAGATGGCGTAAAGGGCGAAGGCGGGTTCGAGGCGGCCGAGTTTGGCGAGGTTCCAGTAGAGGGACTCGGGGCGATAACGGGCTTGGAGGGCGTCCAGGTCGGTGGAGAGGAGGAACAGGCGTTGGCCGTCGAGCGATTTGAGGGCGTTGGGGATGACCTCGGCGTAGCTGGCGGGGGTGACTTGGTCTCGGTTGAAGTGGATTTGTTCGAGCAGGCCGATGAGACCTTGGAGTTCGAGTTGGAGGTTTCGGGTGGGGACAAGGGGGGCGCGGGGAGTGGGCGCGGCCTGGGTGGCGGGGCTCGCCTCGGCGGTTGAGGTGGTCGCGGTGGCGGGTGTCTCCGACCGGGCGGAGACGATCAACGCGAGGGCAAGGAAGGGCAAAAGCAGGAACGGGCGGCGACGAAACGGCATGGAATATGGGAAAGGCGAATGGCGAAAATGTTGCATGGCTCCACCGGGCCGGGCGAGCGGCGGCGATCAGGGGAGCGCGCCGCCGGTTTAGCGTGGGTTTAAGTGGTTGCGAGCTTCGTCGAGGACGCGTTTTTCGTCGGCGGTGAGGGAGCCGAAGCCGTGGAGGTTGATCTTGTCGAGAATGCGGTCCACCTCGACGCGAAGCGCGTCGCGGCGGGCGGTGGCGGGGGGGGGCGGAGCCAAGGCGGAGGAAGCGACGGGGCCGCGCGGATCGAGGTTTACGCGGGAGGAGACGGCGGGGCGGGAGTCTTTGCGCCTGAACCAGGCTAGCGGCTCCATGTCGGTGCCGGGTAGCGATAAGGACGAACGAGCCACGAAGAATTGGTAGAACAACCAACCGGCCGCGAGTCCGCCGAGGTGGGCGGAGTGGGCGACGCCGTAGAGGCTCTGGCTTTTGGGAAGTTCGTAGAAGAGGAAGCCCAATAAATCGATCGAGCCGAGGACGCCGACGACCCAGATCGGCTGCACGGTGATGGGGAGCACGAAAAAGAGCAGAAGTTGAATGGGGCGGCGGGGCTCGTAGCAGGCGAAGACGGCCAGGAAGGCCATCAACACGCCGGAAGCTCCGATGACCGAGCCGGGACGGTTTAGGTGGACGCCGAGCCATACTAGGGCGCCACCGAGGGCGGCGAACAAGATGAGTTGGAGGAAGCGGGTCGGGCCGAGGCGGGTTTGCAACTCGCGGCCGATAAAATAGAGGCCGAGGCCGTTCATCAGCAGGTGGCCTATGCCTCCGTGCAACAGGGCGTAGGTGAGCACGGTCCAGACTTGTCCGGTGCGAATTCCTATACTGGAGAGGGCTCCGTAATCGAGCAGGGCTTCGGAGCCGATCCAGACGCGAAGGATTTGTTCAGTCACAAAGACACCGACCAGCAGGCCGAGAAACCAGGCGAGCACGGAGGGTGGGTTGCGGGCGTAGTCGCCGCGCATGTAGGACCGGTCGGACAACATGACATATTCAGAGTAGGCGAGTGAGAGGGGGAACTCAAGGGCGCGTCGGGATTATGCGCGCATTCACCGCGGGGGCGCGCGTTTTGGTCGCTTGACAGGGCGCGGCGCGAGTCTCTTTTTTGCGCCGACATGGCAAACAAATCCGACAAGTGGGAAAACAACGTTGGTGGTAAATTCTTCGTCGATCAGCAATGCATCGACTGTGATCTCTGCCGCGAGACCGCTCCCGATTTCTTCACGCGTCACGACGAAGGCGGCTATTCGTATGTGCACAAGCAGCCCACGACCGAAGAGGAAGTGGCGCTTTGTATGGAAGCGCTTGAGGGATGTCCGGTCGAGGCGATCGGCAACGACGGCGACGAGTAAGCGCGCAGCGAAATTTTCGCAGCGAACTTTTGAAAGAGCGACATGCGCTTTGATCTTAGACCGCGTCCATTGTGACGCGGTTTTTTTGTGAGTGAGACCTTGAGGCGGGAGGGTGGGTGGGGTGGATATTCTTGTTAATTTAATTATTGATTTCGATTAACAAGATCGGCTTGGTGCGCGGCGTGAAAAATTCCGCGCTTTCTTTTCGTTTTTCGATTTTGGCCGTGGCCGCGGCATCCGTGTCGTCGGTGCGAGGTGCGGAGGTCGCCGCCGAAGAGGTGGTGGATTTGGACCCGTTGACGGTTTATTCGGAAGCCGTGGCGTTGCAGCAGCCGGCGACGACCTTCGCGATGCCGGTGACTTTGCTGCGTTTCGAGCCGCTGGTGGATGTGCAGGGGCGCGGCATGGCGGAGGCGCAGGCGGATGTATCGATTCGTGGAGGCACATTTGAAAACACGGGTTTCAGCATCGGGGCGCTGCCGATTTATGATCCGCAGACCGGGCATTATTTCGCGGAGCTGCCGATCGCGCCGGCGATGCTGGGCGCGCCGGTTATCCGGGTCGGCGCGGAGCAGGCGGCCTCGGGCTGGAACGCGACGGCCGGCGGCGTAGCCTACGGTTGGAGTCGAATTCGCGAAGGCGCGCACGGATTCGTGACCGGGACGGGGGGCGGGAACTCGCTCGCGGGGGGCGAGGTGTATTCATCTTTTACTACACCGGAAAAATTTTTGGGCGGGCGCACGCTGGGTTTCGACGTGTCGGCGGCGGCTTCGCAGGGGGATGGATCGCGGCCGTTTGGCGATCATGATTTCGCGCGTTACGCGGGGCGCGTGCAGCTGGCGGACGAGCGCTCGCAGACGGATTTTTTCGCGGGGTATCAGAGCAAGTTTTTCGGCTGGCCGAGCCTCTACGCGCCCTTCGGGACGCCGGAGACGGAGAATCTCAAGACCACGCTTTTCGCCGCGAGCCATCGGGTCTTGTTCGACACGGAGGGCGATTTTTTCGAGGTAGCGGGTTCGTATCGGCGCAACGTTGACGACTACGAGTTCAATCGGTTGACGCCCGGGGCGATCAATCCATTCGAACACACTACCCGGGTGCGCAGCGCAGCGCTGGCGGGGCGGACTTCGGTGGCGGAAAACACGGCCCTGAGCTACAACGCCGGCGTGGTTGATGATACGATTCAGTCCACGATTCTAACGGCAGGGCCGTTCACCAGTCGCACGCAGTTTTACGCGGGGTTGTTTGCGGAGCAGACCTTCCCGGTGGCGGAGGGACGCGATTTGGTGGCGACGGCGGGTGCGCGTTACGACGAGAGCAATCGCGAGGGGGCGGAGATATCGCCGGTGGCGATGTTAGAGGCGAGGCAGGAGGCGGGCGTGGTGCGCCGGGTTTACGCAAGCTACGGCGAGAGCTCGCAAGTGGCGACTTACACGGCGTTGAACTCGCCGACGGGAAGCGGGCTTTTCCGGGGCAACCCGAATCTGCCGCGTGCGACGGCGCAGAATTTCGAGCTGGGCGCGGAGGCGTTGATCGCAGGTTGGACCACGCGGGCCGCGGTGTTTTACCGCCGCGACAAGGATATGCTCGATTACGTGTTTGCGACGCCGCTGACGGCGAGAAGCGCGGTGGCGGTGGATATCGACACGTATGGATTTGAGCTGGTGACGCGGCGTTCGTGGACGGCGGCGGATGTGATCTTCGGTTATACGTTCTTGGACAAGGACGAGGACTACACCGCGCCAAACAACGGCAGCTTTTATGCGCTCAACTATGCGGAGCATCGCGTCACGGCGGCGTTTGTATGGCGAGTGGCGAAGGGTTTGGAAGTGCGGATGGACAACGAGGCGCGCTTTCAGGCGGAGAATGCGTTGCGCAGTGGCGGAGACGACAAGCTGTTGAGTTCGCTTGGGGTGAGTTATGCCGTGCCGGGGGTGGACGGGCTGACGCTTGGCGCACAAGTGGATAATCTTTGGAATACCTACTTCGAGGAGGTCCCGCAGGTGCCGGGCGCGAAACGCGAGTGGAGCGTGAGCGCTACTTACGCGTGGTGAAGTGCTGCGGGAGCCGGCCGGGGAACGAATGCAGGCGAGACGCCTGCGCTACTTGGCGCGGGCGACGACCTGGTGCCAGATGGCGTCGGCCTTTTCGGCGATGAGGGCGCGGGCGCGGGCAACCTCGGCCTCGCGGGCGGCGAGGTTTTGCGCGGCTATTTTGGCGAGGTCGTCGAGGTTGTAGAGATAGACGTTTTCCTGCGCGGCGGCCTCGGCGTCGATGTCGCGCGGGAGGGCGAGATCAAGCAGGAGAAGTGGCGAGCCGCGGCGTTTTGCCAGAGCAGCGGAGATGTCGGCGGCGGTGATGATGGAGCCGGGAGCGGCGGTGGCGCAGACCACGATGTCGTAGTCGCCGAGGTGGCGCGTGAAATACTCGAAGGGGAGGGCGGTGGCGTCGAGCGCGGTGGCGAGCGCGAGTGCGTGCTCGGGAGTGCGGCTGGAAACAGTGAGCGCGGCGGTCCCTCGCGACTGAAAGGCCTTGGCCGATTTTTCGCCGATGTCGCCTGCGCCCACGAGCAGGACGCGGGCGGTCTTAAGATCTCCGAAAATGGTCAACGCGAGTTCGACCGCGACGTTGGCCACGCTGACCTGGCCCTCGCTTATGGCGGTGTGGGTGCGCACGTGTTTGGCGGTTTGGAAGGCTTTTTGGAAAACGCGGTTGAGCACGGGGCCGGCGCGACCGGCGTTTTGGGCGGCGGCGTAGGCGTCTTTCACCTGGCCGAAGATTTCGTTTTCGCCGAGAAGCTGGGATTCGAGTCCGGCGGCGACGGCGGCGAGATGAGCGACGGCGGCTGCGCCGGTGTTGCCTGAGCGCATGGCGGCGAACTCGGCGGCGGTGAGTCCGGTGACGTCGCAGAAGGCGTGCTCAAGCGCGGCGAGGTCGGCGGGTGTGGCGGCGACGCCGTAAAACTCGACGCGGTTGCAGGTGTTGAGCAAGGCGAGTTCGGGCAGGGCGGCGGAGGCGAGCTGGGAGTCCAGCTCTGCGGCACGCTCCGGAGGCAGGGCTATTTTTTCCCGAAGAGCCAGCGGGGCGGATTGGTGGCTGGCTCCAAAATGAAAGAAGAGGGGGCCGCTCGGGCTCATTTTGATTCGTCCTCCGCAGTCGCGGGCGGCAGCGGAGCCGTAGTCCGGCTGGCATCGACCGGGGCGATGGAGAACAGCGCCGCGGCGAAAAGCCCCATGCAAGCGACGGCCAGTCGACGGCCGACCAGGCTCCCGCGCAGGCGCAGACATAGTGCTAGCACGTAGGCGGCAAACACACTCACGGTGGCGACGAGTTTTGGCAAATCGACCGACGCGGGTTCGCGAAGCCACCAAGCCGAGCCCACGGAAAGGGAGGCGGCGAGCAGCGCGACGCCGGTCGCGAGCAGACGCAAGCCCATGTGGTCGAGATCGCGTATCGCGGGAAGAAGTGCGAAGGCGCCACCGACCCGTTTTCGCTTCAGGCTGTAGTCGCGCAGCCAATACAGGATGGAAACGAGGGCGAGCAGTCCAAAGACCCCGTAGCTGAAGAGAGCGAGCGCGGCATGAAACTCGATCCATGCGTTGCCGCCAAAAATATTGGATCTGAGCGCGTCGTCCCAAGTGGGGTGAAGCAGGGCGGTCAGGCTGAGACCGGCCGCCAAACAGGCCGTTCCAAACCCGAGCAAACTAAGGCGAAAGGCAGGGCCGATGACCAAGTAGAGCGTGGCTGCGGACCATGCGGTGAATTGCACCAATTCAAAGGTATTACCCAGCGGGCAGCCGCCTACCTCCATGCCCCGCACATAGAGGCCGACGGTCTGGAAGGTGTAGCCGGAGGCGAGAACGACGTAGATCGCGGCGCGGGAATGGCGGCGTTCGCGCACGATCGACACCAAGCCCATGACGGCTCCGGCCAGGTAACACGCGGCAGCCAACCAGAGCAGATTGCGATCAGTTAGCGGGAACATGGCAAAGCGGAGCTGGATTTTTGAAATACGCGATGATCACGGCGCAAAACCGAAAAAACGGATGAGTTTTTCGCGGGCGCGAAGTCAACCGAAGCGTCGCGTAATCAACTCCTCCACTCTGCGTTTGGAGTTGGTCACATCATTGGCCGTTACGCGCGGACTCAGTTCCAGCGTCAGCAAATGTTCCGGTCGCCAGAATTCGCTTACCATTTCGAAGTCGATCTCGCCGCTGCCGACCGGTTGGTGATCTTTCCCTTTTGCGTTCACATCGTGAAGATGAAACCCGATCAACCGGGCAGCGTTTTTTTGTAGATGTTCGCGATGATTGAGCGCGCCCATGGTTTCCTTTATTCGCGCATGGCCGGTGTCGTGCCAATAGCCGCACGCCGTCTTAGCGGTGGCTGGGGTATCGGCACCGACTCCCGCAGGGGTAGCGGTTTCGACTGCCGTCAGCGCTGCAAAAAGAGCTTCAAAATCGTCGTCGAAGGGGAGTTCCTCGAATTTTTCCCGATTTTCGCAGCCCAGCGCCAGACCGCGCGCGCTCGCGTAGACGTCGATTTCTCGCAGGCTCGCTAGCGTCTGCGCCCAAGGCCCGCTCATGCGCTTTCGTAACTTTGCTCCAGCTTTGCTCAACAGGGTCTGGTATTGAGGAGAAGATACGGTTTCCGCTCCCGGATTTTCCCGCAGATACCTGTGAACCCGACGCGAAGGTGGGAAAAACCAAAATCTCACGCTTCCCAGATGAAGAACGCACGCCCGTGCTTTCACTTGTGCAGAGAAATCCAAGCTGCGTCGGGTATGTCGCAACCATTGATCATGCTCCCGTTTGTCCGTCGCCGAAGGTTCGAACAGATTTGGAGCCGATTGCCCGACACCCGCCGGCAAGGGGCAAAAATTGTGGGTGGAGCTGATTTTGATCACTCCCTGCTCGACCGCTTTCAGCACTCCAGGCACCAGCATGATGCGAATGCCGTGGCTAAGTTCGACGTGCGAGAAACCCAACTCCGCGATTTCGCACAGCATCGCGTAGCCGTCACGATGACGGTAGGAGTTCCAACAAGTTGAGAGGGCTAGGGCAGGCTTCACAGTTTAAGTTGGCCGACTGCGTCGGAGAGGTTGAGTTCCACGCCGCTTTTAGCGGCTTCGATCAAGTCGGCATAAGTGCCTTCTCTTGTATGCTCTTATCAATAAATACAAGGCTCTTCGCTGTTTTCAGTGGGTAAGGAAGAGCTAGCCACAGATGCGGCGGCT
>DAIPIP010000021.1:0-24359 GCA_036770725.1 Opitutaceae bacterium | reverse complement strand
GACGTGGTGCTCGCAGACGGCTCCACGCTCGACGTCTCCGCCGCTCCCGCCGGAGGCCGCGCCGGCTCCCTCGTCGTCTCCACGCCGGAAGGTGCTTTCATCGCCGACGGCACCCTGCGTGCCGCGGGAGCCGCCGGAGCCTTCGCGCTCGACACCGCCGCCCTGCTCTCCACCGCCGCCCTCGACGCACGGCTCGACGCGGCCGGCTTCGCCCTCGCCCGAGACTACCGCGTGCGCACCGGCGACGTCGTGATCGACGGCTCCGCCACCGCCTCGGATTACACGCTCTCGGCCGACGCCGGCTCCGTCACCGTCACCGGCGAAATCGACGCCTCCGGCCCGACCGGCGGGGCCATTTCCCTCCGCGCCGCGGAAAACCTCACCATCGCCTCGGGAGCGCTTCTCGACGTCTCAGGCCTGACCTTCTCCAACGCGGGCAAAGGCGGTTCCGTAACCCTCGAGGCCGGCGCACAGATCAATGGCGTCGTCTCCCCGACCGCGCGCCTCTCCCTAAATGCCGGCTCGACCATCGACCTTTCCGTCGCTTCCCGCACCGCGACCGACGCCTCGCGCGGTCGCCTGACCGGCACCCTCGCGCTGCGCGCTCCGCTCACCGACAACCAAGCCGACGTCCGTATCGACCACCTCGAGTCCACCATCATCGACGCGTCGCACGTCTCGGTCGAAGGCTTCCGCCTCTACGACCTTACCGCCACCAACGGCGTCATCACCGCCGCCATTCAAAACCAGGTGCGCACCGACGCCAACGCCTTCCTCGGCGCGGCCGGTGCCACCACTGCGGGCTACACCGCCATGCGCGAGCGCCTGCTCGGTGGCCGCACCGACCTCGCCGATACGCTCGTGCTCCGCCCCGGTGCCGAGATCATCCACCGCACCGGCGACCTCGTGCTCGGCGCCACCAACTCCACCGCCACCGCCGACTGGAACCTCGCCACCTTCCGTTTCGGTCCCGACTCCGCTCCCGGCGCGCTCACTTTGCGCGCCGCCGGCGACCTCGTGTTCTTTAACGCCCTCAGCGATGGCTTTAACGGCGGCGCCAGCCTCTGGCTCTCGCCCCTCCTCGCCTACAATCCGGATCTTCCCGCCAATCTGCAATCTTGGGACTTGCGTCTCGCCGCTGGAGCCGATTTGTCCGCCGCCGATTTTAGGACCGTCCGCCCGGCCGACCAGCTCGCCGCCAACAAGGGGCACGTCCTCCTCGGTAAAAACATGGGGGCGGCCGTCGCCTCCGGAGGCAACAACGCCACCACCGCCAGCCTGATCGCCAACAACTTCCAGGTCATACGCACCGGCTCGGGCGACATCGACATCGCCGCCGGACGCGACATCCGCCTGCTCAACCCCTTCGCCTCCATCTACACCGCCGGCACCGCCGTGCCCGACGCCACGACTCTTTTTGAGCCCGGCGACTTTTCCCTTCCGCGCCTGACCAACACCGGCTCCGCGCTCTCTCAAGGCTCGCTCGGTTCCGCTCCCCAGATCACCACCGCCCAGTATTCCTTCGCGGGAGGCGACGTCACCCTACAAGCCGGTAGCGACATTGCCCGCTACACCCGCGATTCATCGGGAAATCTCATCCCCGACTCATCTCGCCAACTACCCAACAACTGGCTATATCGCCGCGGGGCGATCAATTCGGCGGGCGAATACGGATCCGTCTTCGTCGGCAACGCCATCTCCAACATCAACGACCCCTCAGCCTCCACCAGTTGGTGGGTGGACTTCACCAATTTCTTCCAAGGCGTAGGAGCGCTTGGTGGCGGCGACGTCACGCTGCGCGCCGGGCGGGATGTGGCCAATGTGGACGCCGTCTCACCGACCAACGCACGCGCCAAATCCGGTCGCCCCGACCCGACTTCCCTGGTCGAGCTCGGTGGCGGTGATATCACCGTGACCGCCGCTCGCAACATAGATGGAGGCGTCTATTACGTGCAACGCGGGGAAGGCGTCCTCCGTGCCGGCGGCGAGGTCACCACCAACGCGACCCGTTCCATCAATCTCGGCATCCTCTCCAGTCTGGCCAATCCCCAGCGGTTACCGAAGGAATCCTGGATGCCCACCACGCTCTTTTTGGGCAACGCCACCTTCGATGTCTCCGCGCGAGGCGACGTCCTGCTCGGGCCCATCGCCAACCCCCACCTCCTCCCCCAAGGCAACGGCAATCGCTTCTGGTATAAAACCTACTTTTCCACCTACGGGGCCAAAGCCGGGGTCAACGCTTCATCCCTTGCGGGCGACCTTACTCTACGCGGCGAGGTTACATTGCCCGACACCACCGCAGCCCAGCCCTTTTTATCCACGTGGCTCGCCCGCCAAAACCTGCTATCTGGAAACAACTCCGCCGCCTTCTTCCAGCCTTGGCTCCGCCTCGCCGAGACAAGCGTGGAGCCTTTCGGCACGCTCGTAACCGTCCTGCCCCCTGAATTTCGTGCCACGGCGTTCTCGGGAGACCTGCGCCTCGCTGGCGACTTTAACCTCTTCCCATCCGCTTCCGGCACCCTTGAGTTGCTCGCTGCCGGAGCCCTCGACGGTCTTTCCGTCACCGGCCAAACCCCCCGGATAATTCCCGGTCGCACCGTCGCCGCTTGGGGTGCCTCGCGCATAAATCTTTCCGACGCCGCACCGTCCAACCTGCCTGGAATCACCTCGCCCTTGGCCTACTTCAATATCGTGGGCTCCTCCGCCGTCGGCCAAAACAACGCGACCCGCGCCGGCTTCCTCCAAACCGTCAACCGCTCCTTCCAAGAAACCGGCGCCACCAACACCGTTCTCCAGACCCGGCAGACCCTTCACGCCGCCGGCCTTCTCCATCGCGACGATCCCTTACCGCTCTATCTCTACGCCCTCGGTGGCGACATCTCCGGCCTCGCCCTCTTCTCCGCCAAACCGGCTAGAATTGCCGCCGCACGCGACATCACCGACATCGCGTTTTACATCCAAAACAACCGCGACGACCAATTCAGCCTCGTCTCCGCCGGACGCGACCTCGTCGCTTACGCCCCTAATTCTGCTCTGCGTGTTGAAGCGCGCTCCGAGGGCAACGCCCTCAACTTCGGCGAGGCGGTTCTCTCCGGCGACATCCAGATCTCCGGCCCCGGTTCCCTCCAAGTCCTCGCCGGGCGCAACCTCGACCTCGGCGTCGGGCCCTCCGGCTCCGACGGCACTTTCTCCGGCGTCACCTCCGTCGGCAACGCCCGCAATCCCTTCCTCCCCCAACAGGGCGCCGACCTCCTGCTCGCCGCCGGCCTCGGCCCGGGCCTCGGCCTCGATCAATCCGAACTCGATTTCCCCGCCTTCATCGCCGCCTACCTCGACCCCGCCGCCGGCCCCGTCGCCGAGCGCTATCTCAAGGAACTCGCCGACCTGCTCCCCGGCGAACAAACCACCCCGGAAGCCGCCTGGACCGAGTTCCAAGCCCTCTCATCCGAGCGCCAGGCGCAATACGCCACCGAGCTTTTCCACCTCGTCCTGCGCGACGTCGGCCGCGACTTCGGCAATCCCGAATCGCCCAATTTCGGCTCCTACACCCTCGGCTTCGAGGCCGTCGAGGCGCTCTTCCCGGGCGACACCTGGGCCGGCGAACTCGCCCTCACCGCGCGCCAGGTCAAAACCGCCGCCGGCGGCGACATCTCCATCCTCGTGCCGGGCGGCGGCGTGGCGGTCGGCCTGCCCGTCGCCGGCGCACGCGCCGACCAAGGCATCCTCACCGAGGCCGGCGGAAACATTTATATCTTCACCGACGGCTCGGTGGATGTCGGCACCTCGCGTATTTTCACCCTGCGCGGCGGCGACATCTCCATCTGGTCGAGCGGCGGCGACATCGCCGCCGGCTCCGCCGCCAAGACCGTGCGCTCCGCTCCGCCCACCCGCGTCCTCATCGACCCGCAAAGCGCCGCCGTCGAGACCGACCTCTCCGGCCTCGCCACCGGCGGCGGCATCGGTGCCCTCGCCACCGTGCCCGGCCTGCCTCCGAGCAACATCACCCTGGTCGCCCCCGAAGGAGCCATCGACGCCGGCGACGCCGGCATCCGCTCCTCCGGCAATCTCAGCCTCGCCGCCGCCCAGGTCCTCAACGCCGCCAACATCCAGACCGGCGGCGCCTCGGCCGGCGTTCCTCCCGCCTCCCCGCCCCCCATCAACACCGGCGGCCTCGCCGCCGCCTCCGCCGCCTCCGTCTCGTCCGACAGTTCAGGAACCTCCTCCCCGACCGAATCCGGCGGCACCACAACCGCCCAGATTCTCCCCTCCGTGTTCAGCGTTGAAATCCTCGGTTTCGGCGGAGGCACGGATGAAGACGAGGACGAAGAAGAGCGGAAAAAACGCGCCGAGGCAGAAAATCAGGCCATCCAAGCCAACCTCGCCCCACCCGAACCCCGACACACCTCACGAGGTCAAACCGGGTAAGCGCCTCCTCCGCGCACGCGCTAAGTGTCGCTAAATCATACACTGTAAACCGTCTAATAATCCCGGCCGGGCTTTCACCTGCGGGGCGAAGATGATTTTATACAGAATGCATGTCTTATTTTCTGACTTAGCGTATCTTGGCGAAACTTAGCGGTTATTTATCTGCGGTTTTTAGGATGATACGCTCTACCGCTGCCACGATCTGCTGCTCGCGCACAAAGACGCGCTCTTTGTCCACCTGCGCGAACGCTGGGACGACCGCTTCGGCGCGCGTTACCAGGTGCTACTCCACGAACTGACCAACACCTGCTTCGAGTGCGACGCGTCGGACGCCCCCGCCGATCCCCGGCGCTTCGGCTGTCCCGCAGCAGCGGGCCGATCACCACGGCGACAGCGTGCAAGTCCTCGTCACCTTGGTCGTCACGCCCGAGGGCCTGCCGCCAGCTGCGCTCGGCTGACTGACGCGATTTTCGCGTTCCACGATACGCATGAACTTCGACGCATGTGTTGTCGGTTAGCGTTGTCGGTTGAGGATTTCTTCGGACATAAAAAATCCCTAAATCACTTTAGGATATAGGGAAATAAATCTGGTGGACGCCACAGGACTCGAACCTGTGACCCCATCCGTGTGAAGGATGTGCTCTAACCAACTGAGCTAGGCGTCCGGAACCAAAAGAAGGACGCGGAACGTGCCCAGCGGCGCGCCGCGAATCAAGGGTGATTTTAAGTCATCTCCCGCGAACTCCGATTTTAAAACAAACCGCTCAGCTCCGCCATGTAGGCGTCGAAGAACGTGTCCACCCCCAAAAAATAGATCGCCGCCGCCACCGCCAGCATCGGACCGAAGGGCACCTGCACGCCCATCGCCAACTCCTCCGCCTCCTCGCCTTCGGAAATCTCCGCGCGCGGCGCGATGGGGGCTTTGCTGCCGGACACCTTCTGCCAAATCCACGCGAGCCCGATCCAGATCGTGCCCACGATCGCCCCGCCAAACACCGCGAACAGCGCCCCTTGCCACCCGCAGAACGCCCCGATGCCGCCCATGAACGTCACGTCGCCAAAACCCATCGCCTCCTTCCGCAGCAAGGTCTCGGCCAGCAGCTTTATCCACAGAATCACCCCCGAGCCCACCAGCACCCCCACCACGGAAATCCCGCCCGAGCGCAGATGCGCCAGCAGGGGCAACTCCGCCTCCACCCCATGCATCGCCGGAAACGCGAACGCCGCGATCACACCCGCCACCGCCAGCCAAATCGTGAACGGATCCGGGATGATCATGTGGTCGAGATCGATGAAGGTCGCGCACACCAGACACGCCATGAACAACATGCCGATGAGCGCCTTTTCCGGCCCGAATTGCAGCGCGCACGTCAGGAATAATCCCGCTGTCAACAACTCCACGAACGCATACCGAAACGAGTAGGGCCGCCCGCAACACCGCGCCTTGCCGCGCAACACGAACCACGAGATCACCGGGATGTTGTCGAACCACGCGATGGGCTTGCCGCACGCGCAGTGCGAACCGGGCGTGACGATGGATTTTTCCAGCGGCAGCCGGTAGATGACCACGTTCAAAAAACTCCCGACAATCGCCCCGAACACCGCCGCGCAGATCGGGAAAAACCAGGGAAACTCGGATGCGAAAATGGCGAGGTCGTAGTTCATTCAGGAATACGGGAAATCAGACACAGATGGCCGGGGAGATGACGAGACGGGAAACGAAACACGAAAACATCACGCATCGGCCCGCGTGATCGCGCCGCCGCCCGGTCCGCCGAAGCGCCGCAGGTTCTTGAGCGCGACCTCGAACTCCTTCGGCAAGGGCGCGGTGATCGTCACCGGCTCGCGCGTCACCGGATGCGTGACCGTGAGCGCGCTCGCATGCAGCGCCAGCCGCGCGAGCAACGGCCTCTCTTCCTCGCGGCCTTTGTAGCCGCGCTTCAAATCCGAGAGCTTCAGCGTCACGTCCGGCGCGCCATAAAAGGGATCGTTCAAGATCGGCGCGCCCGCCGCCATCAGATGCACCCGCAGCTGATGCGTGCGCCCGGTGAGCGGCGAACACTCCACCCACGCGAAAACGCGCCCGCGCCGATCATGATAACGCTCAATCGTGCGAAACTCCGTCACCGAGGGTTTGCCGCCGCGCCGCTTAAACACGCGCATGCGCCCCGGCTGCTCTTCGTCCTCGCCCAGCGCGAGGTCGATGGTGAACGCGGCGGGGAGCTGGTCGGTCTCATCGCGCGCGGGCTTCACCACCTTCATCGCCTCGGCGGCGGGCGGCACGTTGCACAGCGCCAGATAGGTTTTCCGCGCGGTCTTCGATTGAAACTGTCCCGACATAAAATCCAGCGCGACCTTGTCCTTGGTGCAGAGCAACACGCCCGAGGTGTCGGCATCGAGACGGTGAACATTGGCCACGTGATGACCGAATTTCTCGTGCACGATGGCCATGAGATTGGCGCGCTTTTTATCCCAGCGATCAGGCGCGATCAGCAGGCCGCTGGGTTTGTCAAAAGCGATGAGCGAGTCGTCTTCGTGGAGAATGGGCGGAAGCATGCGGGCTCGGGGAGTGAAACACGCGCGCGCCAAAGCGGAAGCCCAAGCTTGGCCCCGCACCGCCGACGCCGTTTGCCACGAATCCGTCACGCCCGCGTGAACACGAGGTGACGCCTCCGCGCCGGGCTTGCCGTCCATGCGGTGGCGCGCGCGTGCTCGCTCCAGCCTTTTCGCCGTCCGTGCCCAAAACCCTCCCTCGATTGGTTCGCCATGCCCGCGCTTAACCTCGCCCCCGCGCTCAACCTGCTGGCCGCCTTCGGCCAAGTCTCCCCCGCCCAGCCCCTGCGCACGCTGATGCGCACCACCGGCAAGCGTTTCAACCCGCCTCGCATGGAAACGCTCTCCTCCGCCGCCGGCCCCGCCGTGGCCGCCGCCCTCGCCCGGGGCGCGGGCGGTCTCGACGCGCTCGCCACCATCCGCCGCGAACGGCGCGGCGGCGCGAGGCCCACCATCGTGCTGGGCGGCTTCGTGCCCGACGCGGCCGAGCAGGTGTATTTGCTTCGTGGATACCTCTCGCGCCGCGGCAGCGTTTACTACGTCAACTACGCGGCGGGCGCCTTCTCCAACGAGCTGCTTTGCGCGCAACTCGACGACCTCGTGGCCGAGATTGCCCGTCGCGAGCGCGCCGCGCCCGTTTTGCTCGCGGTTAGCTTCGGCGCCGGCGTGGCGCTCGACTGGCTGCGCCGCGCCCGCCTCGCCGGGCGCACCCCGCCGCGCCTCGCCGGAATCGTGCTCGTCAGTCCGGTGTGTTCGGCCGAAGATATCGTCGCCCCCGGCGAAATCAAACCCTCCACCCTGCTCGGTCGCGCGCTCAAGCCACTGCTCGACGCGCCCGACGACACCGCGCCGGCCGAGACCACCGTCGCCAAGGCGCGCGCCATTTTCGCCCGCATGTTCGAAGCCGGCGCGCAAAACAAGGCCGCCCTTGCCACCCTGCTCATGCGCAAAGAACTCGCCGAGCTGCGCGCGGGCGTGATGGCGACCATCGCCAACATCACCCCCGCCGGCGCCATGGCCCGCGTGCGCGCCATGCAGGCCATGGCCTCGCCCGCCAGCTACCTCACGCCCGAGCTGCTCCCGCTCCACCACGCACCCACCCTCGTGCTTTACGCCGAAAAGGAAGACTCCGTCCTGCATGACCACGCCCCCGGTCGCCACGCCCTCGAAAACGCCTGCACCGCGTTCTTCCCGCGTGGCTCCTGCCGCCTCGTCGCCAACCCGCGCGGCACCGCCGTGCAACACGCATCCCTGATTTTTCACATCGGCAATTTCCTGCCTGTTATCGCGGGTTTTTACAAAACCCTAAAGCTCGTAAGACATTGATGATGCAATGAATTCACTTGCGACGCCCCCCGGTCCGGACTTGCTCGTAGCCGCCCCTCGCAAGCCTGCGCCGATGCTCAAACCGCCCCAAACCCTGCTGAAACTGGGTGCTCGCCTGATGGGCGCCCGGACCGCACGCCGCATGAACGAGCGCGGCTGGGCCCTCGCCGCCCAACAGAAGTGCATCCGAAGTCTTCGCGCCGCACTCTCCACCACCGCC
Organism: Opitutaceae bacterium; assembly: GCA_036770725.1. Taxonomy (GTDB): domain Bacteria; phylum Verrucomicrobiota; class Verrucomicrobiia; order Opitutales; family Opitutaceae; genus IMCC26134_A. The sequence goes on along the minus strand of DAIPIP010000021.1, from coordinate 15,835 downwards.
TACGGTTGCGCCCATGGCATCGAACCCGGCATGAGCGAGCAGGCCTGGCGCGAGCGCGTCCCGCTGGGCACCTACGAAAACTTCGCCCCGCACGTCGAACGCATGAAACGCGGCGAGGCCGACATCCTCTGGCCCGGACGCTGCGATTACTTCGCCATCTCCTCCGGCACCACCGCCGGCCGCACCAAATACCTGCCCATCACGCCCGGCATGCTCGACCACTTCCGCGCCGCCGGACTCGACTCGCTCCACCTCTATTCCAACCGCGTCGGACGCGCCGATATTTTCGGCGGCAAACACCTTTTCCTCGGCGGCGCGACTGCGCTGACCCAGCTCGACGAAGCCAAGGACCGCGCCGCCTTCGCCGGCGACCTCAGCGGCATCACCGCCCTCAACCTCCCCGGCTGGGTCGAGAAAAACCTCTACGAGCCCGGCGCCGAAATCGCCCAGATGAACGACTGGCCCGCCAAGATCGCCGCCATCGCCGCCCGCTGCACCTCGCGCGATATCCGCATGCTCGCCGGCATACCCAGCTGGGTGCTCATCCTCGCCGCCGCCGTTCTCGAGGAGGCCCATCAGGCCACCGGAGGCGCCTACCGTTACCAAAACTTGCGCGAAGTCTGGCCGAATTTCGAATGCCTCGTGCATGGCGGCGTGCCCATCGGTCCCTTCGCCCAGGAACTCCACGCCGTCTGCGGCGAAGGCGTGAACTTCCACGAGGTTTACCCCGCTTCCGAGGGCTTCATCGCCGCCCAGGACGCCGAAGCCCAGTCCGGCCTGCGCCTTTTTGCCGACGCGGGAATTTATTACGAATTCCTCCCGCTCTCCGATTTCGACGAAGCCAACTTGCCTCGCCTCGGCGCGCGCGCCGTCCCCCTCGCCGGAGTAAAAACCGGCGTGGATTACGCGCTCATCATGAGCACCCCCGCCGGGCTTACCCGCTACGTCATCGGCGATGTCGTGCGCTTCAGCTCCACCGAGCCCGCCCGCCTCTTTTACGCCGGCCGCACCAAGCTCCAGCTCAGCGCCTTCGGCGAGCACGTCATCGAGAAAGAACTCACCGACGCCCTCACCGCCGTCTGCAACCGTCACGACTGGCAAGTGGTCAACTTCCACGTCGCCCCCATCTTTATCAACTCCCTCACCGGCCAAAAACGCGGCAGCCACGAATGGTGGATCGAGCTGCGCTCCGGCACCGTCGCCACGCCCACCGGCCCCATCCTCGCCGAACAACTCGACGCCGAACTCCAACGCCTCAACGACGATTACGAGGCCAAACGCAAAGGCGGCGGCATGCTCGCGCCCACCGTGCGACTCGTGATGCCGGGCGTTTTTGAACAGTGGCAGCGCCAGGCCGGTCGCTGGGGCGGCCAAAATAAAATGCCCCGCTGCCGAAGCGATCGCCAGATCGCCGACGAACTCCGAAAATACGCTCCCTTCCACGACGTTGCGTGATTCCTAAAAAAACCCGCGCACCTCGCCCCCAAGTTGGCACGCGCGATGCACAGTGTTTAGTGTTCTTACAAACACTTCCCTGCTCGCGCAGGGTTTAGGGGTAACATGGATGTCCGGCCGAGAGCCGGACAAGAATAGCAAAGGGCCCGCCGTTTAGGGGTAATCGGCGGGCCCTAATTTTTTTCCAATCCGGTCGCCGCCACCCCGCCCGCTCGCGACCGCCGCCACGCCAGAGGCGTCAGCCCGGTCCGCGCCCGAAAAACCCGGATAAAATACGAGGGCTGCGCAAACCCGCACGCCCAACCCACCTCGGCCACCTGGTATTTCCCCTCCTCCAAGAGCCGCTGCGCCAGCGCCACCCGCTCGCCCGTCAGCCACGCCACCACCGTCCCGCCCGTCTCGGCCCGAAAACACCGCGCCAGATGATCCGGCGAACACCCCGCCGCCCGCGCCAGCCATTCCACCGAAAGCCGCGGATCCGCCAAATGCGAACGCGCCACCGCCCGCGCTGCTTCCACCAACGGCGAATACCGCCGCACCCCCGGCTCCGCCCGCCGCGCCTCCTCCGCCAAAACGCGCAAAAATACCCGCGTCAAATCCACCGCCACCTCCCCCACCCCGCCCGCAGCCCAGGCTTCCCCCGCCTCGTCCAAATAACGAAACGCCTCCCGCCCGCGCACACTCGCCACCGTCATAACCTCCAACGGAATAATCCGCCGTCCCCCACCCGCCCCGGACTCCTTCGGCGCATGCGCCCGGATCAACGTAAACCCCGCCCGCGCGTGACAAGCCACCACGATACCGTAAGGCGTCGCCCGATCCAGCGGCGTCTCCGCATGCGGCACCCCGCGCGGCATCAACCCCACCGCACCCGCCGGCAACTCCCACCGCTGCTCCGGCCCCTCGAACCGCGTCGCCCCGCCCGTCTGCACGAACAACTCCGGCGTCGGATGAAAGTGCGCCCTCGGCCACCGCCGATGCAGCCCCACCGACCGCGCCCGCCTCAACCTCTCCGACTCCTGCGCCAACCCCTCCGCCGCCGCCTCCAAAGTAGCCGCCAACCCCTCCGCACCTGTTTTTATCAGATCAGCGCACATCGGTTTTTTAATACTTTATCCGAAAACTGACACTCGAACCGCTTGGAGCAAGTCGCGCGTTTGTTCTACTTTTTAATTCCCTCGACCCTACCCGCCACCCATCCCGCACCTCCATGTCCACCACCCCCTCTCCCATCCGCGTCACCGTCTGGGGCGAATACCGCCACGAAAAAAAGAACCCCAAGGTTGCCGCCATTTACCCCAACGGCATGCACCAGACCATCGCCGATGCCCTCGGCCGACACGCCGACTTCACCGTCCGCACCGCCACCCTCGACGAGCCCGAGCACGGCCTCACCGACGCCGTCCTCGACCAGACCGACGTCCTCACCTGGTGGGGCCACATGGCCCACGCCGACGTCTCCGACGCCATCGTCGCCAAGGTCCGCGCCCGCGTCCTCGAAGGCATGGGCCTCATCGTCCTCCACAGCGGCCACTACTCGAAGATTTTCAAAACCCTCATGGGCGACACCTGTTCCCTCACCTGGCGCGAAGCCACCGATAAAGAGCGCCTCTGGGTCACCAACCCCGCCCACCCCATTGTTCGCGGCCTTCCACCCTACATCGAGCTCCCGGCCGAGGAAATGTATGGCGAGCCCTTCGGCATTCCCACCCCCGACGAGTTGATCTTCATCAGCTGGTTCACCGGCGGCGAAGTCTTCCGCTCCGGTGCCACCTGGCGACGCGGCAACGGCAACATCTTCTATTTCCGTCCCGGCCACGAAACCTACCCCACCTACCACAACCCCCAGATCCAGCAGGTCATCGCCAACGGCGTCCGCTGGGCCCACTCCGGCCTCCGCATCAAAGACTCCGCCCCCAACATGAAACCCCTCGAACCCCTCCCCGCCGACCCCGAAGCCGCCACCCGCCCCACCGAAGGCCACCGGTAAAGAGTTATGAGGGAGTAAGTGAAAGGGATTAAGGGAAAAACCCCCGCGCCCCCTCACGCCTCCCTCCTCCGTCCTTCACTCCCCCTTCACTCACTCACTCCCTCCGTCCCGCTCCCATGCCCACCCCCAACAAAAAATCCCCCGCCAAGTCCGCCAAACCCGCCCCCGTCCGCCTCGCCATCATCGGCACCGGCGGCATGGCCAACAACCACGCCAAACGCTTCGCCGCCATTCCCGGCGTGCAACTCGTCGCCGCCTGCGACGTCGATAAAACCCGCGTGGACGCCTTCTGCGCCGCCCACGGCATCCCCGCCGCCTACACCGACGTCGCCACGATGCTGAAGCAGGCCGCTTGCGACGCCGTCACCATCGTCACCCCCGACGCCTTCCACGCCTCCCTCTCCATCCAAGCCTTGAAAGCCGGCAAACACGTCCTCTGCGAAAAACCCCTCGGTCTCGACCACACCGAGACCAAGCGCATGGTCGCCGCCGCCAAAAAAGCCGGCACCGTCGCCATGGTTAACTTCTCCTACCGCGACTGGTCCGCCCTCCAGGCCGTCGCCGCCCGCGTCCACGCCGGCGAGATCGGCGAACTCCGCCACGTCGAGGCCAGCTACCTCCAGACCTGGCTCACCTCGCCCATCTGGGGCGAATGGTCCACCACCCCCGCCTGGCTCTGGCGCCTCTCCACCAAACACGGCTCCAAAGGCGTGCTCGGCGATGTCGGCGTTCACATCGTGGACTTCGCCACCTACCCCGCCGGCCCGATCAAAAAAGTCTTCGCCCAACTCAAAACCTTCCCCAAAGCCCCCAAGAATCGCATCGGCGAATACCCCCTCGACGCCAACGACTCCGCCCTCATGCAAGTCGAGTTCGCCAACGGCGCCCTCGGCGTCATCCACACCACCCGCTTCGCCACCGGCCACGCCAACCGCCTCGCCCTCAAACTCCACGGCACAGAGGGTGCCCTCTCCTTCGATTCCGACCTCGGCAACGACACCTACCGCGCCTGCCTCGGCAAGGACGTCGCCACCGCCACCTGGCAGGAGCACAAGGCCAAGCCCACCCCCAACAACTACCAACGCTTCATCACCGCCATCCGCACCGGCCAGACCGAACAACCCGACTTCGCCCGCGGCAGCGAAATCCAACGCGTGCTCGACGCCTGCTTCGAATCCGACGCCTCCGGTAAACCCGTCAAAATCTGATAGGGAGGGCGGGGCTCCGTCCCCGCCGCAAACCACCTGCGCGGCGCCAAAAAGCGGCCACGCCTGTCCGCCCCACCCAGCCCTCCGCTCCGTGCCGGCCTACCCCGTCCGCCGCACCGAGGTGTCCACCGCGCGCCGCAATTTTTTCGGATGGTCCGCGATCGAGTGCAGCCCGCGGCTTTCTTTGCGCTGCAACGCGCACGTCACCACGAGCTCCGCCACCTGGATAAGATTCCTCAACTCCAGCAACCGCGCATCCACCGAAAAATTCCAGTAATACTCCTGCGTCTCCCGCGCCAGCGTAGCGATGCGAGTCCGCGCACGCTCCAGCCGCTTTGTCGTCCGCTGGATGCTCACGTAGTCCCACATCGTGCGGCGCAACTCGTCCCAATTGTGCGCCACCACCACGCGCTCATCCTGGTCGCCGCCGCCGAGATCCCGCCAATCCGGAATCACCGGCGCACTCGCATCCATTTTTTGAATACGCTTCAAATACGCGTCCACCGAGGCCGCCCCCCGATGCGCCATCACCACCGCTTCAAGCAGCGAGTTCGACGCCAGCCGGTTCGCACCGTGCAGGCCCGTGCATGCCACCTCGCCGCAAGCGTAGAGTCCCGGCAGCGTCGTCTCCGCCGCCAGCGTCGTCGCCACGCCTCCGCAGGTGTAGTGCGCCGCCGGCACCACCGGGATCATGTCGTTCGCGATGTCGATCCCCTCCGCCTTGCAAAACTTGTATATCGCCGGAAACCGCGAACGCAGAAACGCCGCGTTGCGGTGCGTGATGTCCAGCCACACATGCGGCGCGCCCGTGCGCTTCATCTCCGCGTCGATCGCCCGCGCCACGATGTCGCGCGGGGCGAGGTCGGCCAGCTTGTGGTAGCGCGGCATGAAGGCCTCGCCCTCCCCGTTGCGCAGAATCGCGCCCTCCCCGCGCACCGCCTCGCTCACGAGGAAGCGTTTCCCCGAGACCGAATACAGCGCCGTCGGATGAAACTGGATGAACTCCATGTTCCTCACCTCGACCCCCGCGCGATACGCCATCGCGATGCCGTCCCCCGTCGCGATGTCGGGATTCGTCGTGTATAGATAAACCTGCCCCGCCCCGCCCGAACTGAGCATGACCACCGGCGCGTGAAACGTCGCCACCCGTCCGTCGCGCACATCGAGCGCATACACGCCGGCCACGCGATTCGCATCGTCGCCGCCCTCGCCCTTGGCGGCCGCCGCGCGGGCCTTCGCGCCGCCGCGTTTTTTGCCCGCGATCTTGCCCGTCGTGATCACGTCGATGGCGAAAAAATGCTCGAACAACGCCACCCGGGGCTCGCGCCCGATGGCCTTGATCAGCGCGGACTCGATGGCCTTCCCCGTCATGTCCTTCACATGCAGGATGCGCCGCTCACTGTGCCCGCCCTCGCGCCCGAGATCGTAGTCGCCGTCGTCCGCGCGGGAAAACTTGAGACCCAGTTCGATCAGCTCGCGCACCCGCGCGGGGCCGTCGGTGATGATTTGTTTCACCACCTTCCGGTCGCAAAGCCCGTCGCCGGCGGTGAGCGTGTCGGCCACGTGCTTGGCGAAATCGTCCGTCTCGGCCGTCACCACCGCGATGCCGCCCTGCGCCCAGTTGGTGTTGGAATCGGCTTTCGTTTTCTTGGTCAGGATCGCGACGGATCGTCCCTGCCGCGCGACCTTCAACGCGAAGCTGAGACCGGCGATGCCGGAACCGATGACAAGCACGTCGTAAGCTCGCGCGGGCGAGGCCGCGAGTGCGGGGAGAGAGGCGGCGGGTATGCTCACAAAAGGATGTTGTCGATCAGCCGCACTTCATCGACCCACGCCGCGATCGCCAACAACGCGCGGCCGGGCTCCGCCTCCTTCGCGGGCTCCATCGTGTCGCGGTTCACCAACGAGACGTAGATCACCCGGACGCGGCGAAACTCCGCCAGGATGTGCGTCGCCTCCGCCACCAACCGGTCCGCCCGGCGCTCGCCCGCCGCCACCATGTCGCGCGCCTTGAACAAGGCCTTGCTGATCGCCAGCGCCTCCTGCCGCTGCGTCGTCGTCAGATAGCGATTGCGCGAACTCATCGCCAACCCGTCCGGCTCCCGCAAGGTTTCCGCCACCACCACGTCCACGGGGAAATTCAGATCCACCACCATCTTCTTGATCACCGCCACCTGCTGCGCGTCCTTCTGGCCAAACACCGCCAGATCGGGCCGACAGATGTTGAACAACTTCGCCACCACCGTCGTCACACCGCGAAAATGCGATGGACGCGATTGGCCCTCGAGCGGCTTCGCCACATGCTCCTCGGTGATGTAGGTCGAGAACCCCTTCGGATAAACATCCTCGTTGGTCGGCGCAAAAACATGCGTCGCCCCGGCCGCCTCGCACTTCGCCACATCCGCCTCAAACTCGCGCGGATACTTGTTAAAATCCTCGTTCGGCGCGAACTGCGTCGGGTTCACGAAAATCGACACCACCACCGCGTCCGCCCGCTCCGCCGCCGTGCGCACCAGACTCAGGTGTCCCTCGTGCAACGCGCCCATCGTTGGCACGAGACCGATGAGCTGACCCTTGGAGCGCAGTTCCTCGGCGAGGGCCTGCATGTCGGATACGGAGCGGATGATTTGCATCGGGGTGGGCGCGGGTCGCGAAGGCGACGCCGGGCTTGAACAAAGGCGGGGCGCGGCTCTTGTTCAAGCGTTTCACCCATTTCATACGACCATGATCCGCATCAACGAGAACTACCTTAAGCTCAAAGCCAGCTACCTCTTTTCCGACATCGCCAAGCGCGTGACGGCCTACACCACCGCCCACCCCGACAAACCCGTCATCCGCCTCGGCATCGGCGACGTCACCGAGCCCCTCCCCCAGGTCTGCATCGACGCCCTCAAAGCCGGCGCCGAAGAGCTCGCCAACCGCGCCACCTTCAAAGGCTACGGCCCCGAACAGGGCTACGCCTTCCTCCGCGAGGCCATCGCGCAACACGACTACGCCTCCCGCGGCTGCCCCATCTCGGCCGACGAGATTTTCGTCTCGGACGGCTCGAAATGCGACTGCGGCAACATCCAGGAAATTTTCGCCACCGAAGGTCTCAAACTCGCCATCCCCGATCCCGTTTACCCGGTTTACGTGGACACCAACGTCATGGCCGGCCGCACCGGCGCCAACCTCGACGGCCGTTACTCCGGCATCACCTACCTCGAATCCACCCCCGCCAACGGCTACGTGCCCGCCATCCCCTCCGAGGCCACCGATCTCATCTACCTCTGCTTCCCCAACAACCCCACCGGCGCGGTCGCCACCCGCGAGCAGCTCACCGCCTGGGTCGCCTACGCCAAGGCCAACCAGGCCATCATCCTCTTCGACTCCGCCTACGAGGCCTTCATCCAGGACCCGTCCATCCCGCGCTCCATCTACGAAATCCCCGGCGCCGACGAGGTCGCCATCGAGTTCCGCAGCTTCTCCAAGACCGCCGGCTTCACCGGCACCCGCTGCGCCTACACCGTAGTGCCCAGGAAACTACACGCCTACGACGCGGCCGGCAACGCCCACGGCGTGCATGCGCTCTGGAACCGCCGCCACACCACCAAATTCAACGGCGTCTCCTACCCCGTGCAAAAAGCCGCCGCCGCCATCTTCACCCCCGAGGGCAAAGCCCAGGTGAAGGAAAAAGTCGCCTACTATCTGGGTAACGCCGCCCTTATCCGCGAGGCCATGACCAAGCTCGGCTTCAGCTGCATCGGCGGCGACAACGCGCCCTACATCTGGATCAACACCGGCACCGATTCGTGGGCGTTTTTCGACAAGCTGCTCAACGAGGCCCAAGTCGTCTGCACCCCTGGCGCGGGCTTCGGCAAGTGCGGCGAAGGCCACGTGCGCATCAGCGCCTTCAACAGCCGCGCCAACGTCGAGACCGCTCTCGACCGCATCGCCGACGCGCTGAAAAAGTAACGCTGCCCGCCAGGCGCTGTCGTCAAAATAGGCCGATCCTCCGCGGGAGGAAAACCAAACTCGGCCAAGGCGGCTGACGCGGAGGCGACCCGGCGGGTCGTGCCGCCGAAGGCAACACCGGCCCGGCTTGGTTTCCCTCTCACCCAGGGGCGTAAGCACAGCGTCGGTTTATTTTCAAGACGGCGCCTCAGCCGCTCCCAGAGCCCCCGCCAAGGAGCGGCGACACTCCCGTCGCCGATTTCGCGTCCACCGCCGTCCGCCCTACCCCGCCAACCCCAACCCCTCGTCCAACCCGAGGTGCAGGTTCATGCACTGGATCGCCGCGCCCGACGCGCCTTTGCCTAGATTGTCCAGCCGCGCCATCACCACCGCCTGCTCCGCGTGGCCAAACACCGCCAGGTCGCAGCGGTTCGTGCCGTTGCACGCCTGCACGTCAAAAAAACCGCCGTCCAACACCGACTCGTCGCCAAACGGCAGCACCCGCACAAACGCCTCCTGCGCATACGTCTCGCTCAACGCATGGTGCAGCGCCTCCGGCGTCGGCCCCGCCGGCAAAGCCGACAAGGGCAACGGCACCGTCACCGCCAACCCCTGATAAAACGCCGCCACCACCGGATTGAAAATCGGCGCGCGCGCCAACCCCGTGTGAACCCGCATCTCCGGCAGATGCTTGTGCATCAAGGCCAGCGCATACGGCCGCGGACTCTGCAAAGTCGCGGGCGGATTCTGCTCATAGTCCGCGATCATCTTTTTCCCGCCGCCGCTGTAGCCCGTGATGGAAAAACACGACAACGCGAAGTCGCTCGGCACCAGCCCGCGCTGCACCAGCGGTCGCACCGCCAGCGCAAACGCCGTCGCATGACACCCCGGATTCGCGATCCGCTTGCTCCCGCGAATCGCCTCGCGATACGCCGCGCCCAGCTCCGGCACGCCATAGGTCCAGCCCTCCGCCACCCGATGCGCCGTCGAGGCGTCGATCACGCAGGTGTTCGCATTCGTCACCAAGGCCGCCGACTCCTTCGCCGCGCCGTCCGGCAAACAAAGGAACGCGACGTCCGCCGCGTTCAAACACGCCGCCCGCGCCGCCGCGTCCTTCCGCAGGGCCGGATCGATCTCGATCACCTCAATGTCCGCCCGCGCCGCGAGACGTTCAAAAATCTGCAACCCCGTGGTGCCCTCCTGCCCATCAACAAAGACCTTGGTTTTCATAACAATAAATGTGCCGCCATCGTCCCGCCCCCAACCGCCCGGCTCAAGGTCGAATCCAATCCCCAAAAATGGCATGGGCATCCCGCCCATGATTCCGTGATTCCGCGATTCCCTCCGCACGTTTTCAACCACTCCCACCCCAGTGGCACAAACCCTGCTTTCATACTTTTTTACGGAAACGTAATACCAACCCGCCCTCCGTCCGCCTTCTCGCAACCAACCGCAAACACCCACCGCCATGCGCATCCTCCGCCAAGCCCTCGCCACCCTCGCCACCCTCGCCGCCGGCCTCGCCGCCACCGTCTCCCTCGCCGCCCCCCTCAAAGTCGCCTACTCCGACTGGCCGGGCTGGACCGCCTTCGCCATCGCCGAGCAAAAAGGCTGGTTCAAGGACGCCGGCGTCGAGGTCGAGCTCCTCTGGTTCGAATACGGCCCCTCCATGGAAGCCTTCACCGCCGGCAAAGTGGACGCCGTCATGGTCACCAACGGCGACGGCCTCGTCACCGGCGCCGGCGGCGCCAAAAACATCGCCATCCTCATCACCGATTTCTCCAACGGCAACGACATGGTCGTCGCCCGCCCCGGCATCCGCTCCGTCAAAGACCTCAAGGGCAAAAAAATCGGCCTCGAAATCGGCTTCGTTCCCCACCTCCTCCTCCTCAACGGCCTCAAAAAAGCCGGCCTCCAGGAATCCGACGTCGAGCTCGTCCCCACCCCCACCAGCCAGACCCCGCAGGTCCTCGCCTCCGGCCAGGTCGATGCCATCGCCGCCTGGCAACCCAACTCCGGCCAAGCCCTCTCCGCCCTCCCCGGCTCGACCGCCATCTACACCAGCGCCGACCAACCCGGCCTCATCTACGACACCGTCTCCGTCTCCCCCCAAAGCCTCGCCCAACGCCGCGCCGACTGGGTGAAGTTCGTCTCCGTCTGGGACAAGATCGTCGCCTACCTCGCCGACCCCGCCACCAAGGACGACGGCATCAAGATCATGGCCGCCCGCGCCGGCGTGGACCCCGAAGACTACGCCGCCTTCATCGGTGGCACCAAGCTCCTCACCCTCGCCGAAGGAGCCAAGATCTTCGCCTCCACCAGCACCGGCTTCGACTCCCTCGCCGGCTCCTCCGCGATCGCCGACGAGTTCAACGTCACCAACGAGGTCTATACCGAGAAACAAAAAATCTCCGACTATATCGACGCGTCCATCACCGCCGACGCCCTCAAAAAGTAACCCTTTCGCAAGGCAGGGCGGGACCGCTGGGCCCGCCGCACACCGCGCCACCCACCAAAAAAACGAGCAGGCAACCAAAGCCTGCTCGTTCTCTTTGCCCCCTTCACCCCTCCAGCTCCACCCCTTCAGCCCTTCAGTCCTCCAGCCCTTTCCCGCATGTCGCTCCTCGCCGTCCGCCGCGACCCGCCCGCCTGCTACCGCTGGCTCCTCTGGGTCCTCGCCTTCAGCCTCCCGCTCGGGGTCTGGAGCGCCATCAGTTACATCCCGTGGCTCTGGCACCCGCAGGTCATCGTCACCAACCCGGGCTCCGTTTCCTGGATGCAGCCCGGCCTCCGCATCGAACGCGCCGACTTCGCCACCGAGGTCGCCACCGCCCAATCCGCCGGCCTCGTCCCGCCCACCGGCCAACCCGCCAACCCGCTCTACCTGCCCGCACCCCACGAGGTCGGCCGCGCCCTCTACGGTGCCTTCACCACACCCCCGCGCCTTCGCGGCGACAAGTGGCTCCACGAAAGTATCGTCGTTTCCATAAAAACCATCTTCTACGGCTTCATCCTCTCTTCCGTTTTCGCCATCCCCCTCGGTATCATCTGCGGTTCCTTTCCCACCCTCTCCCGCATGACCGAACCCTTCGTGGACTTCGTGCGCTACATGCCCGCCCCCGCCTTCGGCGCCCTCATGGTCGCCATCTTCGGCATCCACCTCGAACCCAAGATCGCCATCGTTTTCCTCGGCACCTTCTTCACCCAGGTCCTCGTCACCGCCGGCACCGTCCGCCGCGTGGACGCCGCCCTCATCGAAGCCGCCCAAACCCTCGGCGCCAAACGCTCCCTCCTCGTCCGGCGCATCATCCTCCCCGCCAGCCTCCCCGAACTCTACAACGACACCCGCATCCTCCTCGGCTGCGCCTGGACCTACCTCGTCGTCGCCGAAGTCGTCGGCGTCAGCAGCGGCATCACCTTCTTCATCAACCAACAGGCCAAATACCGCAACTTCGACAACGTTTACGCCGCCATCCTCATCATCGGCTTCATCGGCCTCGTCACCGACCAGCTCCTCTCCTTCGTCGGCGCCCGCCTCTTCGGTTGGAAACTCACCCGCCGCAGCCGCACCCGCACCTTCCTCGGCTGGATCTTCTCCCCCCGCGACCAGGTCTATTTCCCGACCAAAACAACCTGACCCTGCTCCTCCCTGTCCTCTGTCCTCTCCGTGGTTAAAAACTCCGACACTCTCTCCGCCACCGCCCCGGCCCTCGCCCAATCCCCCGCCGTCGCCGCGCGCTTCGCCCGCCTCCACGCCCGGCCCGTCGCGCTCGAGATCGAAAACCTCACCTGCGAATTCGATAGCGAACGTGGCCGCATCACCGTCCTCCGCGACATCAGCCTCCGCATCCACCGGCGCGAAATCGTCTGCGTCATCGGCCCCTCCGGCTGCGGCAAATCCACCATCGCCCGCGTCATCGCCGGCCTCCAACCCATCACCTCCGGCCGCGTCCTCGTTGACGGCGTCCCCGTCACCGCCCCCGGCCCCGACCGCGGCATGGTCTTCCAAGGCTACACCCTTTTCCCCTGGCTCAGCCTCGTCCGAAACGTCATGTTCGGCCTCGAAATGCAGGGCCGCGCCACCGCCGCCGCCGAATCCGAAGCCCGCCAATGGCTCGACCTCGTCGGCCTCGCCAAATTCCACGACGCCTACCCCCACCAACTCTCCGGCGGCATGAAACAACGCGTCGCCATCGCCCGCGCCCTCGCCGCCGGCCCCAAGATCCTCCTCATGGACGAACCCTTCGGCGCCCTCGACCCCAACACCCGCGCCCAGATGCAGACCCACCTCATGGAAATCTGGCGCAACGTGGACATCACCATCGTATTCATCACCCACGACATGGACGAAGCCATCCTCCTCGCCGACCGCATCCTCGTCCTCAAAGCCAACCCCGGCGAAGTCCAGGAGTTTATCGAAGTCCCCGTCCCCCGCCCCCGCCAGCCCTCCCAATCCACCCTGCCCGAGTTCCAGGCCATTCGCCGCCACATCGACGCCCTCGTCCACCCCGCCTCCCACTCCTCCGAGCCCGACCACCTCCCCATCGTCCGCCTCACCGCCGTCGGCGACGACGTGGAGTGATTGCCCCCGCTCACTCCCCCACTCCCTCGCAATGCCCCGCCCCAAGTCCGACAAGCTCGCCCGCTTCACCGTCTCCCTTCCCGAGAGCCTGCTCGACGAACTCGACGTCATGGTCGCCCGCCGCGGCTACGCCAGCCGTTCCCAGGCCGTCGCCGCCCTCGCCCGCGACGGCCTCCTCGAGCACGCCGCCCGCGACGGCGCCACTTCGGTCGCCGGCACCATCAACCTCGTTTACGATCACACCCAAAAAGGCCTCCAAGCCCGCCTCGCCGCCATCCAGCACAAGTATTACCTCATGGTCGTCACTTCCATGCACGTCCACCTCGAGCATCACCACTACATGGAAGTCCTCCTCGTCCAGGGCCCGGCCGCCAAACTCCGCAAACTCGCCGACGAACTCATCACCGTCCGCGGCGTAAAACAGGGCAAACTCACCCTCACCGCCGCCGCCATGCCCCCCCTCCTCTGAGGTGGGGCGGGACCGCTGGGACCGCCGCTCCGACATCCGCCCCGGCCGCTGGCTCAATTCTTGCAGTATTACGAAAAAGCGAATTCTTCATACCTAATCTCCACCTTCCGTCTTAACCCGGCGCCGCTCCGCGCCGCCATCGCCATGCCATTTCTCGTCCCACCCGCCCCCACCGGCACCTCCTTCACCACCCGGCGTCCCACCGGCCCTATCCCGTCCCCCGCGCCCATCCCGCCCGAGCGCCTCCTCCACGAGGAAACCGTCCCCGGCGGCTGCGCCCTCTCCTTCGTCGTCCGCCGCCACCACACCCTCCGCCTCACCGCCCTCGCCGCCGGCGCCAACGTCTCGTTTCTCTGCTTCAACCGCGCCGAGCCCACCGACCGCTACAACATGGCCGACACCCTCAAGGGCCAGCACACCGCCAAGCTCACCACCGGCTGCATGCTCTACTCCGACATGGGCCGCGCCCTCTTCTCCATCACCGGCGACACCCTCGGCTGGCACGACCCCCTCGGCGGCCACGACACCGCCGCCCACGTATCCAAAAAGTGGGGACAAAAAAACTACCAGACCGCCCGCAACGACTGGCACCAAAACTCCCGCGACCACTTCCTCATCGAGCTCGCCAAACACGGCCTCAACACCCGCGACCTGGTCCCCAACATCAATTTCTTCAGCAAGCTCGCGACGTCCCCCTCCGGCGAACTCTCCTTCGTCCCCGCCCACTCCAAACCCGGCGACCACCTCGACCTCCGCGCCGAGCTCGACGTCCTCGTGATTCTCACCACTTGCCACCACCCCCTCGACAACCGCCCCGCCTACGGCCCCGCCCCCGTCCTCCTCCAGCTCCAAGCAACCCCACCTCCACCGCCCGACGACTACTGCCGCATCCACCGCCCTGAAAACGAGCGCGCCCTCTACAACTCCGAACGCTTCACCCTCTAAGCCCGTATCCTCCGACATCTGTGCCCATCCGTATAATCTGTGGTTAATATTCTCCGTCTTCCTCCCTCCGTGTCCTCCGTGCTCTCCGTGGTTAAATAAATTCCGTCATCCGCCATGTCCGTCCTAAACTACACCGAATCCCCCCTCGCCCCCGCCGACGCGTCCTACCGCCACGTCATCCCCGCCGGCGACTTCTGGATGCACGAAATCAAAGCCGGCCAGGTCCTCCGCATCCTCGACCTCGAAGGCAACCAAGCCGCCGACACCCTTTTCTATAACGCCGCCGACTTCCGCGAACGCTACAGCGCGCAGGACACCATCCGCGAAAACGCCTCCATCTACCTCACCACCGGAACGAAGCTCTACTCCAACGAACTCCGCGTCCTCGCCGAGATCACCGCCGACACCTGCGGCCGCCACGACACCCTCGGCGGCGCCTGCTCCTGCGAAGCCAACACCCTCCGCTACGGCCACGGCACCCGCCACATGCACTCCTGCCGCCAAAGTTTTCTCCTAGGCCTCATGACCTGGCCAAACTCCCGCTACGACCTCAACAAGCGCGACATCCCGCCCAACATAAACTTCTTCATGAACGTCCCCGTGACGCCCGAAGGCGGCCTCCAATTCGCCGACGGCGTGTCCTCCCCCGGCAAATACGTCGAACTCACCGCCCGCATGGACCTCGTCTGCCTCATCAGCAACTGCCCCCAGCTCAACAACCCCTGCAACGGCTGGAACCCCACCCCCGTCGAAGTCCTTATCTGGAACTAATCCGTATCTCAGCATTAGTGCCCATAAGTGTTCATCAGTGGTTAAAAACTCAGCCTCTCCGTTTCCGATATCTGCGTCTATCTGCGTAATCTGCGGTTAAAAAATCGTCCCATGTTTTCAAAAGTCCTCATCGCCAACCGCGGAGCCATCGCTTGCCGCATCATCCGCACGCTCCGCCGCATGGGCATCAAATCCGTCGCCGTCTATTCCGACGCCGACCGCCACAGCCTCCACGTCTCCCAAGCCGACGAATCCATCCACATCGGCCCGTCCCCCGCCGCGCAAAGCTACCTCGACGCCGACAAAATCCTCGCCGCCGCGAAACAGACCGGCGCCCAAGCCATCCACCCCGGCTACGGCTTCCTCTCCGAAAACGCAGCCTTCGTCGAAGCCTGCGAAGCCGCCGGCATCGCCTTCATCGGCCCCTGCGCCGCGCAGATGCGCCAGCTCGGCCCCAAACACTCCGCTCGCGCCCTCGCCAA
>DAIPIP010000176.1:0-5812 GCA_036770725.1 Opitutaceae bacterium | reverse complement strand
TTTGCGTAATCACCGGAAACAAATGCGGTCTTGAAATTAAACCTGGAAACGGCAGTCGAATCGGGTCTTCTCGCACAACCTGCTGGCCGCCTTGCGCTCGCGTCACGTCGGGGTTTCCCGAGCGCCATACGACTCTGCATCTTGCGCGATACTCCGACGCTCGATTGCCGTTTCTAGGTTTAAGGGCCCCTTGGTTCCTCGCTGTTTCGAGTGTAATGTATTGTTCCCAACACGCTGACGTGGCTCCTCTCGCTTCCCGACGGGCTCGTTGGGGGCAAAGTGCGCCACCTTCGGAATCGTTTGTCGGGAGGCCGAATTGAATTTCTTTTTGGTCCCGTTGTTTTGCCTTACTTCGTTTTGGCTTTGGAAAGGGGGTGGCTTGGCGCGCGGCAATGCTTTCTGGGCGGGCCGTCAAGCCGACCCGTCGAAAGCGGCGTCAAGCCGTCGCACTCCAAGGTTTAAGGCCTTACTTCGTTAGGAAGGCCGGCAGCTTCTCGTTCTGGATCTGTTGCTCGAAAGTCTCGCGGGCGTGGATGAGGTCGCTCGCGGCACCTTGCACCAAGACCTCGGCGGCGAGGCTGCGGGTGTTGTAGCGGCTAGCCATCGTGAAGCCATACGCGCCCGCGCTGAGGAAGGCGATATACTCGCCTTCGCCCACTTCCTGGATCGGGCGGTCCTTCGCGAAGCAGTCGCCGCTCTCGCAGATCGGGCCGACGATGTCGGCGGTGAGCGCGGCGCGCGTGCTGTCGCGGCGCAGGGGCACGATCTCGTGAAAACTCTCATACATCGCGGGACGCACGAGGTCGTTCATCGCGGCGTCCACGATGAGGAAGTTCTTCCCCTTGCCGCGCTTCAGATACTCGACGCGCGAGAGCAGCACGCCGGCGTTGCCCACGAGGTAGCGACCCGGTTCGAGCAGGATCTTGAGGCCGAGCGAGGCCAGCAGCGGCGTGAGCGCCTCGCCGTAGGCCTCGGGCGTGAGCGGACGGCTCTCGGGCGGCTGCGCGCTCCACCAGGCGGGATCGCCGCTGGCGAGGGCGTCCTTGTAGATGATGCCGATGCCGCCGCCGATGGACCAGTAGCTGATGCCATACTTGGCCTTCAACTCGGCCACGAAGGGCGCGACCTTCTTCACCGCCTCGACGAAGGGCGCGAGGCTGGTGAGCTGCGAGCCGATGTGCATCTGCGCGCCCTTGATCTGGATGTGCGGGAAACGCGCCGCGATCTCGTAGGCGGCGGCGGCGTGGGCGAGCGGGATGCCGAACTTGTTGTCGGATTTGCCGGTGGTGATCTTGGCGTGGGTGTGGGCGTCCACGTCGGGGTTGATGCGGATGGCGATGGGGGCCTTCACGCCGAGCTTGCCGGCGACGTGGTTGATGCGGGCGATCTCGGGTTCGCTCTCCACATGGAAGGCGAAGATGCCGTGCTTGAGCGCGAGCTCGATCTCGCCCTCGGTCTTGCCGACGCCGGCGAACACGGAGCGCTTCACGTCGCCGCCGGCCGCGAGCACACGGCGCACTTCGCCACCGCTCACGAGGTCGAAGCCGGCGCCGAGGTTCGAAAAGTGGCGCAGAATGGCCAGGTTCGAGTTGGCCTTCATCGCGTAGCAGATTTGGAGGTCGAGCCCTTTCAGGCCGTCGGCGAGGCGGGTGTAGTTGTCGGCCATGGTGGCCGCGCTGTAAACGTAGGTGGGTGTGCCGTAGAGGCGGGCGATCTCGGCGAGATCGACGTTTTCACAGTGCAAGTTTTGGCCGGCGAAGCGGAAGTGATGCATGGCGGAAAGGCGCGAACGGTAAAGGCAGGAAGAAAAGGTGCAACTTGGCGGGTTTTCCCTTGCGAAGACCAACCAAAATTCACGCGTATAAAGACCTGCCCCAAATGTTGCGCATTTTGATGAATTTCTTCCGCCGTCCGCCGATCCAAATGGGTCGGGTGGACAACGCGCGGATTCGTCGCACGCCCATTCGGAACGCGCAGTTTGTGAGTTTTATCGATGCCAGCGGCTGTTTCGACGCTCGCCGTCCGGACCGTTACGACCGCAAACTTCGTCGCCAAAAGCTGCTCAAGGCCATCGCCACGCTGGCCGGCGCGGGCGGCCTCGGCTGGGTCGCGCTCGAAAGCGCGCGCGCGATAGCGATGTTCTGAGGTCTAAGTCAGGCGGCGCTGCGCGGACGCAGGCCAAGAGCCGCGAAAACGATAGATCCGGCCAGCGCGGCAATAGCGCCGTTAAACGCCGCCAAGCGGAGGAAACGACCGAGGACGAAGTGCTTGGTGTCGGAGATCTGCGGACGATAAGGGGAAATGGGTATGACCATCGAAGCGATCCGCCCTAAGCCTCCTCCCATGTTCACGTTGCGCAGATGTTGTCGCATTTCCTCGGTCGCCTGATCCCCCAGCATCTCGATCTCCGCGCTCAAAGCCCGCGTTTTTTCAGCTTCCGTTTCCATCAGTCTAAATGCGCGGAATACAAGTATCCCATTCAATGCCGCACGTCCCCAGTATTCCGCCTGCTGCGCATCGCTCGCGCCGACCGTAACGGCAAGCGTGCGCCGACCATATCTGCCATTGTCCCCGACGCGCATACGGCACTCGCGAATTAAAACCGCATCCGCCGAACCTGCACTAATACCTCCCCAAATGGCGGATTGCCCCCGCAGCGTTTCGATGGCTTCGGGCGTGGCGCGCTGGAGGATTTCGGCGGCCAAAAGCGGAGACATGCGCGCGCTTCCGAAGCCGCCCACCAGCACGCCGCTTTTCTCAAAACCAGCCGGATCGACCTCCTCGAGAACCACCGTCGCGACGTGCTGAAAATAGTAGCCCGGACGCGCGGCCTGTAGCACGGCAAACACCATGACCGCCACCAGCAATCCACGCGATGCCCTGCGCCGCGGCCAGATCACTGGGACGAGTTTCATTTGCATGAACTACCCCATCCCTCCCCCACGACCACACCATAATCTTGCCCGAGCCACATGTTCGTAATACGAACATTGGATGCCCTCCGATATTCCTTCACCTTTAGGCCCCATCCTTGCGGTCACGGAGCTGCTGGAGCTCGCGGCCCGTGAACTCGCCCAAGAGGCGAACAAGCGCGTCGAAGCCAGACGTCCGCGGAAAAAGCGCGGTTCAACCCTGCGACCAGGCAAGGATACGCTTCTGTGGAACGCGCTGATCGCGGTCATCAAACCCAGCCTGAAACGACGCGGAGCCCGCGCTTTGCTCGCGCGTGAACTGGGCGTGCACCGCGCCCGCATCGGGGAGTATTTCGACAAGCAGTCGGCGATGCCCGACGCCGAGCGAACCTTGCGCCTGCTGGCCCTCCTCGGTCGCCTCGCAAACCAAGAGAAAAACAAACCGGAGACCGCCCGGGAGTGATGTTCGTAATACGAACATGATTGCCGGGCGAGCGGTGATCGGCGCAAGAGGCGGCGGTGTGCAGGGGGAGGGACGCAAAAACGCCCGACGCAGAATGGCGTCGGGCGCGAGAGGCGCGGGGAGGCGAAACAGGGTTCGCCGGATGCGCGCTTTACGCGCCGCCGCCGGAGCCGCCGGCGGGGGCGGGGCGGAAGGCGGAGCGGAAACTGGCGGCGATGTAGTCGCGGTTCATGCGGGCGATGAAATCGTGGCTGATCAACTTCGGGCAGGCCGCGCTGCACTCGTATTGGTTGGTGCAGTTGCCGAAGCCGAGTTCGTCCATCTTCGACACCATGTTGAGCACGCGGGTGTCGCGCTCGGGCTGGCCTTGGGGCAGGAGGCCGAGCTGGGAGACTTTCGCGGAGACGAAGAGCATGGCGGAGGCGTTTTTGCAGGCGGCCACGCAGGCGCCGCAGCCGATGCATTGGGCGGCGTCCATGGCGAGGTCGGCCACGTCTTTGGGAATCGGGGTCGCGTTGGCGTCTTGGGCGGAGCCGGTGCGGATGGTGATGAAGCCGCCGGCTTGCTGGATTTTATCAAAGGCGGAGCGGTCGGAGATGAGGTCTTTGACGACGGGGAAGGGTTTGGCGCGGAAGGGCTCGAGGGTGATGACGGAGCCGTCTTCGAAGCTGCGCATGTAGGTCTGGCAGGAGGCGATGCCGTGGTGGGGGCCGTGGGGCTTGCCGTCGATGACGAGGGAGCAGGTGCCGCAGATGCCTTCGCGGCAGTCGTGGGCGAAGGCGATGGGGTCTTCGCCGATGCGTTCGAGCTGGTCGTTTACGACGTCGAGCATCTCGAGGAGCGACATGTTGGGGTTTAGATCCTTGGCGGGATAATCCACGAACTTGCCGGGTTGGTCGGTGGCGGCCTGGCGCCAGACGCGGATGGTGACGGAGATGTTTTTGGAAGATTGGGCGACCATGGTGGGTGGGCGTTGGAGGGTTTCGGGTGACGTTGGGTTGGGTCGCGGGGCTTACTTGTAGGAACGCACGCTCATCTTGGTGAATTCGTAGTTGAGGGGCTCGATGTTGCGGAGGGGAACCTTGCCTTCGCCTTGGAATTCCCAGGCGGCGACGTGGGCGAAGTTTTCGTCGTCTCGTTTGCACTCGCCGTCGGGGTATTGGTATTCCTCGCGGAAGTGGCCGCCGCAGCTTTCTTCGCGGGCGAGGGCGTCGCGGCACATGAGCTCGCCGAGTTCGATGAAGTCGGCGACGCGGTTGGCGCGTTCGAGGGCTTGGTTCATGTTGTCGCCGGAGCCGGGGACGTTGACGTTGGCCCAGAATTCTTCGCGGAGTTTGCCGATCTCGGTGATGGCGGTTTCGAGGCCTTCCTTGGTGCGGGACATGCCGCAGTAGTCCCACATGAGTTTGCCGAGGCGTTTGTGGTAGTGGTTTACCGGTTCCTTGCCTTTGGCGGCGAGGAGGCGGCTGACGAGGGAGGCGGCGTTTTCCTCGGCGGCCTTGAACTCGGGGGCCTCGGTGGAGGGGCGGGAGTTGGGCTTCACGGTGGCGAGGTAGTTGCCGATGGTGAAGGGGACGACGAAGTAGCCGTCGGCGAGGCCTTGCATGAGGGCGGACGCGCCGAGGCGGTTGGCGCCGTGGTCGGAGAAGTTGGCTTCGCCGAGCACGAAGAGGCCGGGGATGTTGGACATCAGGTTATAGTCCACCCAGAGGCCGCCCATGGTGTAGTGGACGGCGGGGTAGATGCGCATGGGCTGCTTGTAGGCGCTCTCGGCGGTGATCTCGTGGTAGATGTCGAAGAGGTTGCCGTAGCGTTCCTTCACGGCGGCTTCGCCGAGTTCGAGGATCTTTTCCTTGGAGGGGTTTTGCAGGTTGGCGCGGGCGGCGACTTGTTTGCCGTAGCGTTGGATGGCTTCGGCGAAATCGAGGTAAACGCCGAGGCCGGTGGCGCCGACGCCGCGGCCTTCGTCGCACATGCGTTTGGCGGCGCGGGAGGAGACGTCGCGGGGGGCGAGGTTGCCGAAGCTGGGGTAGATGCGTTCGAGGAAGTAGTCGCGGGCTTCCTCGGGGATGTCGGCGGGGGCTTTTTTGCAGTCGGCGGCGTTTTTGGGAACCCAGATGCGGCCGTCGTTGCGAAGCGACTCGGACATGAGGGTGAGCTTGGACTGGTAGTCGCCTGAGACGGGGATGCAGGTGGGGTGGATCTGGGTGAAGCAGGGGTTGGCGAAGCAGGCGCCGCGTTTGTAGGCGCGCCAGATGGCGGTGGCGTTGGAGCCGCGGGCGTAGGTGGAGAGGTTGAAGACGTTGCCGTAGCCGCCGGTGGCGAGGATGACGGCCTCGCCGGAGTGGCGGTGGAATCTACCGGTGACGAGGTCGCGGGTGATGACGCCGCGGGCGTGGCCGTCCACGACGACGAGGTCCACCATTTCGTGTTGGGT
>DAIPIP010000175.1:0-5841 GCA_036770725.1 Opitutaceae bacterium | reverse complement strand
AGTCGTCCGCGCAAATCCGACCCCGTGTCACTGGCTGGCTATCATCTGCACGAAATCGTCCATGCTCGACGTATTCATCAACTTTTCCCGGGCGGCGACCACCCTGCTCGCGGGAGCCAGTCCGGTGTTTTCCGCGAGGAAGAGCAGGTAGTCCGCGATGTTCTTGGCGAAGCGCAAACGACCCTCGGCGCTGATGGCGTAAAAGCGCGCGCGCTGGCGGTAGCCAGACACGGTATGATCGCCCAGCGCCGCCTTCACGGCCTTCCCTTCCGCCGCGAGCACGAAGAGAAAATTATACTCGAACCAAAACATGTGTTCCGGGCTCGGCGTAAGTTTTTCGAGGGCTCGCCGCGCGGCCGTCTTGCTCGCGAAAACCGTGGCTTCATCGCTGGGCTCGCCGCTCTTGGCCAGGGCGTCCGCCACGAATGAACGGGCCATGCGCCGCTCGGTCGCGTTCGCGGAAAAGGAACCGGTCAGCGCCAGCTCCACCGTGAACAGATACCAGTCGCGCCACAGAGCCTGGTCGTGCGCGTTTGAGGAGGCGAAGAGCGCGCGGCCCATCTCGTAGGTGTAGCGTCCGCTGGTTTTTATCTCCAGCCGCGCACCGGTGACTTCGCCCATGACCCGATAGTTCTCCGCCGATTTTCCGGACCCGGAATGGAAACCGATCCCGACATCGAAGACGCGGCAGACCCGCCACTGGAGGGCGATCAACTCGCGCAACGCCTCGTTGTCCGGATACGGCATGTTTTTTTGAAAACCAAAGGCGGGCGCGATGAAATGGATCTTCATGTCGAGCGCCTCGCAGAGCGCCAGCATCACCGCCGTCGTTTCCGGCGTGGTCAGTCCGGGCAGTTCGTCGATCGACAATTCCCTCAGGTAGGCACGTCCCCCCGCGGTGTCGAAGGCCGCCGCCCGCACCGCCGCGTATTTGACGTCGCGAGACTTCATCTTGGCCATGGCGGGCCACACCTGCTGCAAGAGGGCGACGAAGGCGTTTTCATCGAGCGCGATTCCGGCGGAGGCCACCCGCTCGCGCACGCGCGAGACCAAGGCGGGCTCGATGCTCGAGATGTCGGCCTTCGACCCGGCGGCGAGTTCCGGCGAGAGGTCGAAGGTGATGTAGCTGGCCAGGAGGCAGCCCTCGACCAGCGCATCTTCTCGCGAGTCGAATTTGCCGCCGATGGGCTGGTGATCGGCGTTGAAACTCCACGCCACCCGGTGCCCGTGAAACCCGTTCTTCAGCTTGGACAACACGCAGCCGTGGCTCATGCCCTGCACACTCTGCCCCTGGTGCCCCTCGGGCACGTTCGCGCCGATAAAGGGGAACGGCACCGAGTCCAGACGATCGTCCAGCATCGCGTTCACATCATAGACCAGTTCGCGCGGGATGGAGTTTTGGTTGGCGGTCAACCCCAGCCCAAGCTGCGCCATCACCCACTCCACCGCCGGCCAGTGCAGGGTGGTGAAGCGCGCGCCGACGCCCAGCGTGCCACGTCCGAGCGTGCCGCCCGCCGAGGGGAAAATCGTCGAGCCCGAATCGTGACGCAGAACGTGATTTTTGAGGCGTAGCAGATTCGCCCAGGTCGCCGGAAAAAACACCTCGCCTGCGTCGCCGCAGCCGCGGCCGTCTTCGAGCACGGTCCGGGCCTGGCCGCGCGAGATCCCACCGCGCGGCTGCAGCCGCCAGGCGCAATCACCGGTGGAAACATCCTCCGCCAAGGTCCACTCCCCGTGCTCCGTCGCGAAACCGCTTCGCGCCCAGATTTTCACGCCTTCACCGAGACGGGCGGCGAATCCGGGCCAGTCCAGACAGAAGTCCGGGCTTACGCAGGGATTGGTGGCGATGCGCAGGTTGTTCCGGACCAGAAATTCGTTGATACGGTTGAACATAAGTAAATGGGGGCGGCGGAGGTTTTGGGGATCAAGCGACGACCGGAAGCGGCGACCGTCAGGGTGCGAAAGGAAGCATTACCGTTTGCCCGTGGGTGAATGTCGAGCCGACCAAGACGTGCCCTGAACCTAACCGGGAAGGCGCGGTGCCGGGTCACGATTTGCGGGCGCGCAAGGCTTCGGCACGCACCGCACGCCAGCGGGCGAGGCGTTCGGCGAGCTTGGCCTCGATGCCGTTGGTCTTGGGGGTGAAGAAGGTTTTGGATTTTTCCAGATGCGCCTGCGGGGCGATGTTCTCCGGGAAATCGTGGGCGTAGAGGTAGCCTTTGCCGTGACCGAGGAGCTTGTTGGCCTTGCCGCCCTTGTCGCGCAGGTGGGTCGGCACCGCCTGCACCGGCTCGTGCTGCAGAGCGGCCTTGGCGGCGGCGAGCGCCAGGGTGACGGAGTTGCTTTTGGGCGCGCAGGCGATGTGCAGGGTGGCGTGGGCGAGCGCGTATTCGGCCTCGGGCAGGCCCACGAATTCGCATGCTTGATGCGCGGCGACGGCGAGCGGGAGGGCGAGCGCGTCGGCCAGGCCCACATCCTCGCTGGCCAATATGACGAGACGGCGCGCGATGAAGCGCGCGTCTTCGCCGCCGGCGAGCATCTTGGCCAGCCAGTAGAGCGCGGCGTCTGGATCGGAGCCGCGGCAGCTTTTGATGAAGGCGGAGATCGTGTCGTAGTGTTCGTCCTCGTCGGCGTCGTAACGGATGCGCCGCTCGCGCGCGAAAACCTCCAGCTCGCGCGCGGTCACGGGCGCGCCGGCGGGCAGGCCGGCCACGACGACCTCAAGGGCGTTTAGCGCGCGGCGCAGGTCGCCCTCGCAGAGGTTGGCGAGATCGAGCAGCACTTCGTCGGTCGCCGTGCAGCCGGTGGCGCCGAGGCCGCGCTCCGTATCCACCATAGCCCTACGCAGCACGGCGGCCACGGCGGCGGGCGCGAGCGGTTCGAGCCGGAAGAGGTGGCTGCGCGAGAGCAGCGGCGGGTTGACGTAGAATCCGGGGTTGTGGGTCGTCGCCCCGATGAGGCGGATGTGGCCCTCCTCGACGTCGGGCAGCAGAAGGTCCTGCTGGGATTTGTTGAAGCGGTGGAGTTCGTCGATGAAGAGCAGGGTGGGTTCGCTCGGGCGGCGGCGCGCGGCGGCGAGGATCTCGCGCAGTTCGCCGACGTTGCTCATGACGGCGTTGACCCGCACGAAACGGCTGCCCGTCACGCGGGCGATCACCTCGGCGAAGCTGGTTTTTCCGCAACCGGGCGGGCCGTAAAACACGAGGCTGCCGAAGCGGTTGGCGGTGATGAGTCGCGCGAGCAGTCCGTCCGGCTTGGTGAGGTGTTCCTGGCCGGCGATTTCCTCCAGCGTGCGCGGGCGCATGCGCGCGGCGAGGGGTTGGTGGGCGCCGGCCGGACCCGCGGCCGACGACGCGCCCGCCGCGAAGCCGTGGCTGGCGGACGATTCGGTGGCGAAGAAATCGGCTTGGTCGTCGGAGGGCATGCGGTGATGGAAAGGCAAGCAAACCATCGCCCGCGCCGGCGTCGAGCGGGCAGCGTTTTGTTTATTGGTCGAGGCGCCGGGAAGCTGGGCGGCGGGGAAATTTCGCAGGGGAAAACAGGGACAAAAAAACCCGCGACGCCGGGTGGGCGGGCGCGGGCCGGGGATGTGGAGGGGCGACCGGATTTAAAAGCTGGCGCGGATGCCGGCGGTGAAGGAGCGACCGGGGAGCGGCGAGATGTCTTTCAGAAAACTCGTGTGCGGGCGGGCTTCTTCGTCGGTGAGGTTGCTGCCGCGCACGAAGAAATCGTAGGTCGCGTGGCGGGTTTCCAAGCAATACCCGAGGGTGAGGCCGAGCAGGGCGTAGCCGTCGGTGTCGCTCTCGCCGGGGGCGGAGGCGGTTTGCTTGGCGACGAGCACAAGGTCGGGGCCGATGTGCCAGCCGTCCTTGCGCCAATCGAGCGCGATGCGGGTTTTAAGCGACGGGATGCGGGGCAGGTTGTCTCCATTGGTCTGCTCGGCGCGCACGTAGTCCACGGCGGTGGCGAGGTCGAGGGTGTGGCTGGCCTCTTTGTGGAGGTGCCAGATGGCCTCGGCTTCGAAGCCGTAGAAGAGGGCGTTGCGTTGCACGAAGAAGGTGCGCTCAAGGTGCTCGGTGGGGTCGGGCGTGTTTTCGTCGTCCACGAGGATGCCGGTGCCTTCTTCGAAAATGTAGCCGTCGAAGTATTGCACGAAGCCGGTGAGCGAGCCGGTGACGAGGCCGGCGGTTTTGCGCAGGCTGAGTTCGTAGCCGATGCTGCGCTCGGTGGAGAGGTTTTCGTCGCCGATCTCGTAGGCCTCGGTGCCGTGGTGGGGGCCGTAGGCGTAGAGTTCCTGGCCGTTGGGGGAGCGCTCGGTGTAGCTGGCGTTCCAGGCGAGCTTGTAGGTTTCATCGAGGTTGTAGATCGCGCCGAGGGAACCGGAGAGCGTGGTGCGGGTGTCGGAACGGGAGCCGAAGGTTACGCCGGGTTCGCTGGTGACGAAGGGGTCGGCGTCGATGCGGCGGTGTTCGAGGCGCGCGCCGACTTGCCAGGTGGTGGAGCCGCGGGCGAGTTCCTGAAAGAGGAAGAGCGCGCCGTTGTCGGTGGTGTGGGTGGGGAGGAAGGCCTCGGCTCCGTTGGCGGAGGTTTCGTTGGTGCCGAGTTGGAGGCCGAGCGCGCCGGTCCAGCCGGCGACCTCGCCGTTGATGAGTTCGAGGCGGGAGTCGAAGCCCTCGATCTCGAAGAGGGTCTCGGGCGCGCCGCCCTCGAATTCCTGGTGCTGGTAATCGGCGTAACCGACTTTGAAACGAGCTTCCTCGAAGATGCCGAAATCGCGTTTGTAGGTGAGGGCGGCGTCGATGCGGCGCTGGCGGAGGTCGATGGTGATGGCGTCGGCCGGGTCCTCTTCGAAGGGGATGCCGTAGGTGGTGTCGAAGCCGTTGAAATTAACGCCGACGTCGAGGTGCTCGGAGACGTAGCTGATGCCGACTGAGCCGCCTTCGGTATCGAGGGCGGAGTTGAAGAGGCGACCGCGGGGCATGGGGTTGCCCATGTCGTCTTCCTGGCCGGAGAAACCGGGGATATCGAGATCGTCGGCCTCGCGGCGGAAGCCGTCGAGGTGGAGGATGAAGCCGGAGTTGTTGTCCCGATTCGGGGCGAGGGCGATGTCGATGGCGCCGCCGACGGCGTAGCCGCGACCGTTGTCGGTGAAGGTGGAGTCGAAGACGCCGGAGATGTCGCGCTCGGGGAGGGCGGACTCGATGCGGTGGTCGATGACGTTGACGACGCCGCCGACGGCGCCGGAGCCGTAGAGGAGGGCGGCGGGGCCGCGCACGACCTCGATGCGTTTCACGAGGAAGGGTTCGACGGAGACGGCGTGGTCGGGCGAAGTGTTGGAGGCGTCGAGAGTGTCGGTGGAGTTGGCGAGCACGCGCACGCGGTTGGCGGAGAGGCCGCGGATGACGGGGCGGCTGGAGCCGGGGCCGAAGTAGGTGGAAGAAACGCCGGGGAGGTTGGCGAGGGTTTCACCCCGAGGGTGGGTTGGCGGGCCTCTTGGAGCGCGGAGCCGGCGAGGACGTTGGCGGAGCTGAGGATATCCGCTTGGCTGCGCGGGACGGGCGAGGCGGTGACGACGAGGTTTTCGAGCTGGATGGGCTCGCCGGCGTGGTCGTGCGAGTGCGTGGGCGTTTGGGGCGCGGGTTGCGCGGATTGAGCGTAGGCTGCCGGCGCAGCAACCGCGACGCAGAGAGGAAGAAGCAGGGAACGTGGAAGGAAAGTGGACATGGTATGGGTGTGTTTGGCTGACGAGTTTTGGTGCGCGAATGGCGACGCAGGTGCGCGCGGGCCCTAGGCGCTGTCTTCAAATTGCAGAGCGCATAAAAAGTATCCATTTTATGGATA
>DAIPIP010000174.1:0-5846 GCA_036770725.1 Opitutaceae bacterium | reverse complement strand
GCCGGATACACGCCGCCGCCTTGGCGTTTTGCTCCACGAACACCCCGCCCGCCGCGCCCCGGCTCCACGCCTCCAGCCCGTAGCCGCCGCTCCCCGCGAACAGATCCGCGAAACGCGCGCCCGCCAGTCGCGGCGCCAGCGAGGAAAACACGGCCTGACGCATGCCGTCCGTGGCCGGCCGCACCGCGTCGCCCTTCGGCACCGTCAACACCGCTCCCCGAGCCGTTCCACCGCTGATTCGCATATGTGCGCCACCGCAACCCGCCCCCGCCACGCCCGCAACCGCGAAAAGCCCCCTCAGAAGGAGAACGGACATTCCTTGTCCGTTTGGTAATATACATGGATACATCGAACCCTGCGGCAAACGGACAAGAATGTCCGTTCTCCTTCAAGGCCCGCCGTCCTCCGCATTGGCCATTCGACATCCGCCGCATCCCCGGTTCATATCCCGCCCGACCATGATTTCCGCCCTCGGCCATTCCACCCTGCGCTTCGTCGCCGAAGCCGGCGACCTCGCCCGCTTCACCGCGCGTGGATTCGCCTCCGCCCTCGGCTCGCGTCGCCTCGGTCGCCGCCTCGTGCGCGCCGTTTACGAACAAGGCGTGCGCTGCCTGCCCGTCATTCTATTCGTCGGCCTTTTCACCGGCCTCGTTCTCGGCCTCCAGGGCTACCACACCCTCAGCGGCTTCGGCTCCACCGCCCTCCTCGGCCCGCTCGTGGCCAACAGCCTCGTGCGCGAACTCGCGCCCGTGCTCGCCGCGCTCATGCTGGTCGGCCAAGCCGGCTCCGCCCTCACCGCCGAACTCGGCATCCAGCGCAACTCCGAGCAGATCGACGCCCTCGAAACCATGGGCATCGACCCCTACGGCTTCCTCGTCGCCCCCCGCCTCCTCGCCGCCCTCATCGTTTACCCCATCATGGCCGGCCTCTTCGCCCTCATCGGCCTCGTCGGCGGTTGGCTCTCCGGCTCCGTCCTCCTTCCCCTCCAAAGCAGCGTTTACTGGTCCTCGGTCGAATCCGCCATCGACCTCGGCGACATCGGCCAATGCATGGTCAAGGCCCTAGTCTTCGGCGCCGTCACCATCGCCCTCTGCTGCCACAACGGCTTCAACGCCCACCGCCGCAGCGGCGCCACCGGCGCCCGCGCCGTCTCCGCCTCCACCACCCGCGCCGTCGTCGCCTCCAGCGTCGCCGTGCTCGCCGCCGACTACCTCGTCACCTCCCTCTTTGTATGAGTTTCATGGATACGCCGCCTCCCTCGCCCATGAACGCCCCCGCCCGCACCGCCTCGTCCGCCCCCGCCGACGACGCCCCGCCCTTCCTCGCCGTCCACGATCTCAAAAAACACTTCGGCGACAACCTCGTCCTCGAAGGCGTCACCCTCGACGTCCCCCGCGGCCGCCTGCTCGCCATCGTGGGCAAATCCGGCACCGGAAAATCCGTCCTCCTCAAATGCCTCGCCGGCGTCATGACCCCCACCTCCGGCGAGGTCTGCTTCGACGGCGCCCCGCTCTCCGGCCAGGACCCCGCCGCCCTCGCCGCCTTCCGCGCCCGTTGCTCCTACCTGTTTCAAGGCAACGCCCTGCTCGACTCCCTCACCGCCTGGGAAAACGTCGCCCTGCCCCTCGAGCAAACCACCCTCCTCCTCAAGTCCGAAATCCGCGCCCGCGTCGCCGACGCCCTCGCCCGCCTCGAACTTGAGGACGACGCCCGCAGCTACCCCTCGCAGATGTCGGGCGGCATGCAAAAACGCCTCGCCCTCGCCCGCGCCATCGTCACCCGCCCCGAGCTTGTGCTTTTCGACGAGCCCACCGCCGGCCTCGACCCCATCCGCCGCAACGCCGTCTTCACCCTCATCGCCAAGGCCCGCCGTGATTTCAACTTCACCGCCGTCGTCGTCACCCACGACCTGCCCGAGGCCCTCGCCGCCTGCGACCGCATCGCCTTCCTCGACGAGGGCCGCATCCGCTTCGCCGGCCCCGCCTCCGCCTTCACCACCACCGACGACGAGGCCGTCGTCGCCTTTCGCGACAGCACCGCCGACCTCGCCCGCGACATCGCCGCCCTGCGCGCCTGACCCGTCTTTCATCCCTTTCCAAAACAACTCCCGCCCAAGCCGCCCAACCATGTCCTCAGCTCCCGTCAAATACACCCGCCTCGATCTAGCCGTCGGCGCATTCGTCCTCGTCGGCCTGCTCGCCCTCGCCTACCTCGCGATCAAGATCGGCGGCGGCGCGCTCGTCGGCGGCGACACCACCACCGTGCGCGCCCGCTTCGCCAACCTCGGCGGCCTCGCCCCCGGCGCGAGCGTGCTCGTCTCCGGCGTGGCCGTCGGGAAGGTCGAACGGGTCGAGCTCGACGCCACCTACGCCGCCATCGTCACCCTCCGTGTGCGCAAAGACCTCGACCTCCCGACCGACACCTTCGCCGCCATCCGCAGCAGCGGCCTGATCGGCGACAAACACGTCGCCCTCATCCCCGGCGCCGACGAGGAGTTCCTCGCCCCCGGCGACCTCATCGTGGACACCGAAAGCGCCGTCGATCTCGAGTCCCTCATCAGCCGCTTCGCCTTCGGCAACGTAAACACCGACAAACCCGCCGAACCCGCCCCCGCCGCCACCGAGTAATCCCAATCATTTTGACCACAGATTTCACCGATGAACACAGATGAAATCAGCGGCCACGGAGCGTGGGCTCGGTATTTGCGCTCATCTGTGAAATCTGTGGTCAAAAATTCAGATTCCTAAAATCTGATATCCACTGCCCTCCGCCATGAGCCGCCCCGTAAAACCCAGTCTAGGTTGCGGCTACGCGGTCACCGTTTTCATCGCGCTTCTAGGCGGCGTCGCCCTTCTCGCCGCCGCGCAAAACCACCGCGACCACGCCGACGCCACCGGAATTCCGCCCGCCGTCTGGGTGCCCGCCGCCATCGGCATCGCCCTGCTCGTCGCCGCCCGCGCCTACCTGGGCTTCGCCCGCCGCACCGTGCGCGCCCACGCCGACGAGGAACGCATCCGCGCCGAAAACCCCGACGCCCCGTGGCTCTGGCAACACGAATGGCGCGGTCCGCGCATCGCCTGCGAGGCCTCCAAAGGCGCCGGCACGCTCTGGTTTTTCGCCATTTTCTGGAACGCGCTCAGCCTGCCCGGCCTCATCCACATCGTCTCCGACCACGACCGCGAGCCCGCCGCCCTCCTAATCCTTCTCTTCCCCGTCGTCGGCATCGGCCTGCTCGCCTCCGCCGCCTACCAAACCCTCCGCCGCCACAAATACGGCCGCGTGCGCTTCACCGCGGTCTCCCTGCCCGGCCTCGTCGGCGGCCACCTCGGCGGCGTGGTCGAAATCCCCGCGCGCGTCGTCCCGCTTGGCGACCTCCGCCTCTCCCTGCGCTGTATCCGTAGGACCATTACAGGCTCCGGCAAAAACCGCCGCGTCTCCGAATCGACGCTTTGGGAAAGCGAACAGCGCATCCCGCCCGAAAAACTCGCCGCCACCATCAACCTCACCACCGTGCCAGTGCTCTTCGAGATACCCGCCGGCCAGCCCGCCACAGACCTCGACGTATCCAGCAACCAAATACTCTGGCGACTCTCCGCCGAGGCCGAGACGCCCGGCGTCGATTTCCTCGCGCGCTTCCACGTTCCCGTCTTCCCCGCCGGCGGCCCGGGCCTCGCCGCCCCGCTGCCAGCCGCCTCGTCCGCCGCGCCCGCCCCCGCTCCGCTCCACGAGGCCGAACTCGCCCGCCACGGCGTGGCCCGCCTCGCCGACGGCTGGGGCTTCACCGCCCCCCATCTGCGCACCGCCCGCCTGGTCACCACCCTGATTTTCGTCGGCTTGCTCGCTCTGTTCGGCGTCCTTGTGGCACTAGCCGCCCACCCCGTAGCCTTCGGCATGACGGGCTTCAGCCTGTTGGTCGTTTCCTTTTTCGCCTACGATTTCTGGCACGCCCGCAGCGAAATCCGCCTCGTCGGCGACCAACTCGTGCTCACGCGCTCCGTCTGGTTTCGCCCTCGCCAAACCCGCCTGCCCCTCGCCGACGTGGCCGATATCCGCATCGAACCATCAATCTCCGTCGGAGCCCACCAATACCACCGCCTCGTGCTCGTCGGCCGCCCCGTAGGCCGGCAGTCCGCCGCCGCCCATCCCCGCGAGCCCTTCGCCACGCGCAAGCTTCGTCATCGCCTGGCGCGTGCCGCCGCCACCGAGCAGCCAGAACTCCAGAACCGCCTCGCCGCCGCCCCGAGCTTCGAGGAGCGTTTTGCCGGTCACCTCCCGGGTCCGTCCCTCGTGGAAAACATCCGCCACGAGATATTCGCCCGCCTCACCGGCTAAAATAGCCGCAAGGAGCGGCGGCGGCCCCCGCCGCCGGGCGCGCGTCAGCGCGCCCACCGGCAACGTCATACCGATCACCCAAAGCTGTTGGACTCTGGATTACAGGTAGGGCGTGACCGCCGGGCACGCCGGTTCGGTTGCGAATTCCTCTCGCTGATCACGGCGTGCCCGGCGGTCCCACCCCATCATAAGTCCGAAAGCTTTGGGTGATCGGTATCACTTGGCGGACCAGCATTCCTGCCGGCCACGAGGACGTAACCGGCCAAACCAGGCACAAAAAAACCAACCGGTTGCCCGGTTGGCTACAAATTGAGCGCGATCTGGAAAATCAGTTTACGCTCACGCCAATCAAATCAGTCAGCGGAATGATCTGACCGGTCTGCACATTGGTCAGGTCATAAACCGAACCGCTCTCCCCGACTGCATCTTGAATCTGGGCAATGCGTCCGGGAGTCAGCGTGTAAATACCGGTCGCGGAACTCCACCCTTGGCCAGCGCCGAGAGTCACCGTTTCACCACCGTCGAGCAGAATGACGATGCTTCCCTCGGCGACTTCAAAAACGCCTTCACCCGTCTTGGAGTTGTAGCTCGCAAAGAAAATCGTTCCGCGCACGCCGGCCGCGCCAACCGGGGACGTAACCGAATACTTCGACCCCTTGCGGAGCTTCGCGACGTTCGAGATCAACTCGCCCTCCACGAGAACAATCTCCGTGTCCGAAACGGAAGGCTCCGCGCCGGCGGTCAACGCACCCTTGAAGGGTTCCTGAAGAAATTTGGAGACCTCAACGACCGAATTGGCACCGATACCGGCAACCGAACCCGACGAAAATACGATCGTGGCAGAGGATTTTTCGCCTGTCTTCACCACCGCTCCTTGAGGTAGCGCGGTGCCGGCAGGGGCGGGACGAAAATCTTCGGAACCCGAAAGACGGAAAGACACGTCACCATTGGAGACGCCGATGGAATAAGCACCACTTCCGAGTTCCGCCGCTTGAACTGCGACGGAGATGAGGAATGCGGCTGCAATACTGAGTGTAGAGCGAATCATAGTGTTCATAGGGGATTAAGGAAAAATTATGGCGATAGAAAGTGCGGTGATCAACTTTGAGTAAAGATGAAATATGGCGACAGGCAAGCGCCGTTACCGTTGGGGAGGTATTTACCCGAGCGCAACGTTCAGCCGAGGTCGCCGCTCGGTTTTTTCTTTCGACTCCCCACTCTGACATCAAGCTGGCGCGTTCCGTATGCTGCGCCTCCTGCTCCCGCCCAATCTCCCCGACGCCGCCCGACGCGACGCCATCCCGATAAAAATCCAGTTTGACTCCGCCACCCCGCCCCCAGCCGCGCAGATGCCGGCCCTCGCCGCGCTCGCCCGTTTCTGCGGCAACGCGCAAACCCTTCCGCCCTTTATCCAGCTCACCCGCGCCCAGCTACGCGAACTCGTCACCGCGCTCTCCGGACAACCCGTTTTCGCCGCCCTCGCCGAGCCGCAAAAAAACCTCCTCTGGCTCGGC
>DAIPIP010000173.1:0-5875 GCA_036770725.1 Opitutaceae bacterium | reverse complement strand
ATTTCCTCCGCCGACCCCACCCTCGCCGCCCTCGTCGAAGACGCCCGCAACGAGTCCGGCTACGAAAACCTCTGCAACCTCTACGTCGGCCTCACCCGCGCCAAACGCGCCCTCTACCTCCTCACCCACCCGGTCAAAGAGAGGAGCACCTCCGCCAACCTCCCCCGCCTCCTCCGCGACACCCTCGGCGACACCCCCGAGCCCCTCCGCATCGGCTCCGCCACCTTCGATTGCGCCTGGCAATCCGGCGACCCCGCCTGGTTCGAAAAAACGCCCTCGCTCAACACTCCTCCCGCGCCACCCGCGCCGCCTCCCGTCCTCCCGCCCGCCGCCCGCACCACCCGCCCCGAACCCCGCGCCCTGCGTCCCTCCGGCCACTCCGACACCCGCCTCCCCGCCCGCGCTCTCTTCCGCGCCGAAGCCGACCGCGCCGACTTCGGCTCACGTATCCACAAAACCCTACAACGCCTCGCCTGGCTCGATTCCTCCGCGCCCGCCTCCTCCGCCCTCGACCTCCGCGACGCTCCCCCCGAAATCGCCGCCACCATTCGCGCCCTCCTCTCCTCGCCCCCCATCCGCTCCCTCCTCACTCTCCCCTCCAATCCCTGCGACCTCTGGCGCGAGACTCCCTTCGAACTCGTCCTCGGCGACCGTTGGATCAGCGGTCAATTCGACCGCGTCCACCTCCACCGCGACGCCGCCGGCCGCCCCCTCCGCGCCGAGATCATCGATTTCAAAACCGACCGCATCGCCTCCCCCGAGTCGCTCGCCGCCGCCACCGCCCGCCACCGCCCCCAACTCGCCACCTACCGCGAAGCCCTCGCCCGCCTCGTCGGTCTCCCCGAGACCGCCATCACCGCCCACCTCGTCTTCACCACCACCCACACCGGCCCCCGACTCGTCACGGTAAACGCTTAGCGGTCGCCCCCGCGTCCAACACCTGCCGAACCATCTCCAGCAGGCTGGAACAGGAAAAAGGTTTCGCGAGAAAATGACTGCGCACCGCGCTGCCGTCATTGAGTTCCTTGCCCGCCATATCCGGAGTGTAACCGCTGGTGAAGATCACCGGCAGATCGGGCCTCTCCGCCAGCAGACGATTGGCCAGCTCGCGACCGGTCATGCCGTCGGGCATCACGAAATCCGTGAACAACAACTGCACCTCCGCCGCGTGCGACCGCCACAACTCCAAGGCTCGCACCCCCGACGAAGCTTCGAGCACGCGATAGCCGACCATCTCCAACGCCATGCGCACCAGCGAGGCGACACTCGGATCGTCCTCCACCAACAAGATGGTCTCACCGCCGCCACGCATCCCGCCCCCCGGCCCCGCCGCCGTCCCGGCGTCCGCCTCGGGCGAATCCAGAGCGGGCAGCACGACAAAAAAACGCGTCCCGTGCCCGACCTCGCTATCCAGCGCGCATATCCCGCCGTGCTGGCGCGCTATGCCATAAACGGTCGCAAGCCCCAGGCCGGTCCCCTTGCCCACTTCCTTCGTGGTGAAAAAGGGTTCGAAAATCTTGTCGCGGATCTCCGGCGAAATACCGCAACCGGTGTCCGCCACCGTCAATCGCACATAGGCGGTCGGCTTCGCCTTGCCGCCTTCACCGTTCGATTCGAAATGAGCCACGGGACACTCCTCCGGCGCGACATGATCCACCTTGATCAACAAGCGCCCGCCGTCGGGCATCGCATCGCGGGCGTTTATGCTCAGGTTCATCAAAACCTGTTCCATCATGCCTTG
Organism: Opitutaceae bacterium; assembly: GCA_036770725.1. Lineage (GTDB taxonomy): Bacteria > Verrucomicrobiota > Verrucomicrobiia > Opitutales > Opitutaceae > IMCC26134_A. The sequence continues at coordinate 4,134 of DAIPIP010000173.1, read as the reverse complement.
ATCGGCCCGCACCCAGGCCGGCGCGTCGCACTTCTCGACCACCATTCTGATGTGCTCGCCCACGATGCGCGTGAGCATGCGCGCCATGTTGTCCACCACCTCGCGCAGATCCAAATCCCGCGACTGCATCACCTGCTTGCGGCTGAACGTGAGCAACTGCCGCGTCAGATTCGCCGCCCGCGTAGCCGCCTGGGAAATCTCATGAATCGAGTCCACGATTTCGGGAACGATTCGGCCGGTCGCCTCCAACAGCCCGAGGTGTCCGTGGATCACCGTCAGCAAATTATTAAAGTCGTGCGCCACGCCGCCGGAAAGCTGGCCGATGGCCTCCATTTTTTGCGCCTGCCGAAACTGTTCCTCCAACTGCCGCTGAGCCGTCACGTCGTTGATGACGCCAACGTAGTGGGTCAACGCCCCGCTCGCGTCCAGCACCGGCGCCAGTGAAAGATTATTCCAAAACAGCGCGCCATCCCTGCGGTAGTTGGCGAGCGTGGCGGAAAACGCGTTTCCCGCATCCAGCGCGATGCGCATCTGCCGCACCGTCTCGGCGTCGGTCAATTCGCCCTGCATAAACGAGCAGTTGTTCCCCAACACCTCCGACTCCGCGTAGCCGGTTATGTGGAAAAACGCCGTATTCGCGTAAATGATACGCCGCGCGGAATCCGTCACCACCACGCCCTGGGAAATGGAGGCGAGCGCCTTCTCGCTCAGGCGATGCGCGCTCTCGCTGAGGTGATGCGCGTGCTGCTCCCGCGCCAGCTCGGCGCGGTGGTGCGCGTTCTCCAGCACCGAGGTCAGTTCATGCAGGTATCCCGAACGCTTCACCAGGTAGTCGGCCGCGCCCAGACGCAGCGCCTGCACCGCGATCAATTCGTCGCCATGCCCCGTCACCAGCACCACCGGCAAAAGCGGCAGCCCGTCCTCGTCGCGCAAGGCCTTGAGCAGTTCCAGCGCGTTGAGCCCGCCGAGACGATAATCGAGCAGCAACACATCGTATCGCTCCCCTTGCCGCAGTTTTGCCAAGGCCTGCTCGCCCGTGCTCACCGCCTCCAGCCGAATATGCGGCGCATGGCGCCCGAGGTGCCGACGCGTTATATCGACATCCATCACGTTGTGCTCCGCGTAAAGGACCCGGATCGGCCGGCTTCGGCGCGCCTGCCCCGCCTTGTAGGCGACCGCCGATTCGATGACCGCCGGCAGCTCGCGCAGATAGTCGCCGCGCTTCACCATGTAATCGTCCGCCCCGGCCTTCAGCGCCGCGACCGCGCTTCGCTCGTCCCCGGAGCCGGTCAACATCACCACCGCCATCGGCATGTCGCGACCGCGCACCCCGGCGATCAATTCGAGCCCGGAGCCGTCGGTCAGATGAAGATCCGCGAGCAACAAATCAAACACCGCGTCGCTCGCCAACACCCGCCACGCCTCCGCCAAACTAGGCACCGAACGCAACACCACCCCGGGCATGGTCCGCTCCAAGGCCCGATGCGTCAGGTCGGCGTCGTGGGCGTTGTCTTCGACGTGCAGGATGCGCATCACGGTTACAGGGACGGGGACTGGTTTATGACGGTCCAATACAGATCGATATGCGTCGCCACATCGACGAACTTGTCGAAATCCACCGGTTTTACGATGTAGGAATTCACCTCGATTTCGTAGGCGCTGCGCACATCCGCGCTCTCCGCCGAAGTCGTAAGCACCACGACCGGTATCCGACGAAAACTCGCATGCGCCTTGAGTTGGCGCAACACCTCCAACCCGTCCACCTTCGGCAGCTTCAAATCGAGCAGGATAACCGCCGGCGTCGGCTCGCCCGCCTCCCAACGCGGCAACCACGCCAGCGCCTCCTCGCCATCGCGCGCGATGTCGATGCGATTGATTAAACGACGTCGTTTGAACGCGCGCAGGGCGAGATCGATATCCATCGGATTGTCTTCGACGAGCAGCAAACTGGGGGGACTGGATTCATGGCTGGATGGGTATTTCGAGAAAAAAAGTGGCGCCCTCGCCGAGCTTGCTTTGCGCCCACGCGCGACCGCCGAGCCGCTCCATCGCCTTGCGCACGATGGCTAGGCCGATGCCCGTGCCCGGGTAGTCTTCGGCGCGATGCAGACGCTGAAAAATATCAAAGATTCGCTCCACGAACTTCATCTCGAAACCGACCCCGTTGTCGCGCACCGACAGGATGCAGCGCCCCTTCTCGTCGCGCGCGTTGATCACCACCTCGGGCCGGTCGGCCGCTCGCGAAAACTTAAGCGCGTTGTCCACCAGATTGCGCAGCGCCTGGGTCAACCCCGCCGCGTCGGCCCACACCGTCAGCGGCGGCACCTCCACCCGTATCGCGACCTCGCGCGATGCGATCTCATCGGCGTAAGGCACGAGCAACGCGTCCACCAAACCGCGCAAATCCACCCTGGTAAGCTGCAAGGCCCGCCGCTCGATCTGCGAATAGGCCAGCAAGTCGTCGATCAACTGCCCCATGTGAACGCTCGCCTGTCGCACCGAACCCAGAAAGCGCTTCCCCTCTTCGTCCAGCTTGTCCCCGTAATCCTCCAACAGCAGACGGCTGTAACCGTCGATGCCGCGCAATGGAGCCTTCAAGTCATGGGAAACTGAATACGTGAAGGTCTCCAGCTCGCGGTTCTTCGCCGCCAGCTGCGCGGTTCGCTGCTCAACCCTTTCCTCCAGCTCGGAATTGAGCATCCGCACCGCCTCCTCCGCCCGCACCCGCTCGGTGATGTCGATGCCCACGCCCGCCAGGCAAGTCTCGCCGTTCACCCTCACCGTGATGCCGGTGAAATAATACGGGATCAGCCGGCCGTCCTTCGTTTTCACCCGCGCCTGCAACTCCGACTGCCCCTTGGCAAACACCTCCGCGATCCGCTCGGCCAGACTCGCGTGATCTTCCTCCGCGATCACGTTCAGCGGCCGCAAACGGGGGATTTCCTCCGCGTCGTAGCCCGTCACGGTCTCGAAGTTTTTGTTCCAACGCAGAAACCGCTCCTGCCGGTCGTAGAGATAAAACACGCCCGGCAGGCTGTTGATCAGCGCATCCGAAAACTCCTTCTCCCCGCGCAGTCTTTTCTCCGCCTTCTGACGGCCCAGATCCTCGCGATGCACCTTGTTCGCCGTGTGCCAGGATAACGCGACGAAAATGACCACGTTGGACATAGCGAAAATCGCCAGCCCCGTCTCCAGCCCATACAAGCCCGTCCTCTCGCCCATCAGCCTCAACCATCCTACGACCACGGGCATCAGCAGCGCGGTGGGAAACAAGCGTCGCACCAGCATGCTGCCCGAAGTGTGCGCGTTCCACAACACCATGAAACCACCGTCCGGTCGGGCGAAAAATATCCCCAGCCCCAGCACCCCGAACAACAGCGCCGTGTGCATCGCCATCAGGAAAAACACCCCGCTCAAATCGCCTCCGTAAAGATAACGCGTCACACTCAACCAGCCGATCACGATCACCACCGCGGCCAGCCACTGCGCGATCGGGTTAAAATGTCGCCGCGCCGTCAGCACCAACGCCACCCCGGCGATCGCGAAGGCCGCCGAGGTCAAAAACGCCATCTGCCCCGGTCCCGTAGGCGGCACCCAGCCCAGCATGTCCGCCGACGTCGGCCAACCGGCCAAATAATAAACGACCCTCCGCACCCCCACCAATGCGACCAGCACGCCCAAAACCATCGCCGCGCGACGCCAAAACTCCGCCCGCTCATCCTGCCCCACCCGCCCGCTCGCCATCGCCCGCGTGATCGCCAGCAACGACGACCCGGCCAGCACGAAAGTCACCGCCGTCGCCGGCACCATCGGCGTCCAGCTCGAACGCACCTGAAGCAAAAACGCGTTTCCCGTGAACCACCCGATCAGCACCAGCAACCCCGCCGCAGCGGTAAGCGCGCCGCCTATGCCGGCGATCCTCAACGAGCGAAGATAAGGAACGCTGTTGGGCATGGTCCGTCTCGCATAAGTTGCGACCGGGAGGGGCATACCGCAGACATGCGGCCAGCTTTCAGAAGACCCGCGCCGCATGCAAGCTATCCCGCCTGCGCTCGCGCTGGCCGCCCTCCAAAGCCGTCTTTCGGGAGGTCCAGATAGATCCTGACCCAGGAGAGGGTCGAGGAAGACGGGCGG
>DAIPIP010000172.1:1491-5890 GCA_036770725.1 Opitutaceae bacterium | reverse complement strand
GAGGTGATGCGCTCCTGGAGCTGGCCCATCTCGTTGGAGAGGGTCGGCTGGTAACCCACGGCGGAGGGCGAGCGGCCGAGGAGGGCGGACACCTCGGAACCGGCCTGCGAGAAACGGAAGATATTATCGACGAAGAGGAGAACGTCCTGGTTCTTCTCGTCGCGGAAATACTCGGTCATCGCGAGGGCGGAGAGGGCGACGCGCATACGGGCGCCCGGGGGTTCGTTCATCTGGCCGTAAACGAGGGCCACCTTGGACTCTTCGAGTTTGTCCTGCTTGATGACGCCGGCCTCGGACATTTCGTGGTAGAGGTCGTTGCCTTCGCGGGAGCGCTCACCGACGCCGGCGAACACGGAGTAGCCACCGTGGGCCTTGGCGATGTTGTTGATGAGCTCCATGATCACGACGGTCTTGCCCACGCCGGCGCCGCCGAAGGCGCCGACCTTGCCGCCCTTGGTGAAGGGGGCGATGAGGTCGATGACCTTGATGCCGGTCTCGAGGATGTCGGCCTTGGTGTCTTGATCGACGAGGGCGGGAGCGGCGCGGTGGATGGGATACTTCTTGGCGAAGTTGACCGGGCCTTTGCCGTCCACGACGTCACCGGTGACGTTGAAAATGCGGCCGAGGATGCCCTCGCCGACGGGCACCGAGATGGGCGCGCCGGTATCGACGACGGCCATGCCGCGGGCGAGACCTTCGGAGGAAGACATGGCGATGGCGCGGGCGACGCCGTCGCCGAGGTGCTGCTGGATCTCGAGGGTGAGCTTCTCCTGGCGGCCGGAGACGGTGAAGTCCACGGTCAGGGCCTGGTAGATGGGCGGGATGGTGGCTTCGGTGAACTTAACGTCCACCACGGGGCCGATGACTTGAACGATTTTGCCGGTGTTCATGATAAAATGTCTGAAGGGCTAAAAGACTGAAGAGCTGAAGGAAAAGGGTGGAGAGTTGAGTAAAAAAAGGGGGGGGCTTCGTGACCTTTAGCTTTTCAGCCGTTCAGTCTTTCAGCCGTTTCAGGCTCAGCCGGTCGCGAACTGGGCGGCGGCGATTTCGAGAATCTCGGCCGTGATGGCGGCCTGACGGGCCTTGTTGTATTCGAGAGTGAGGTCGCCGAGGAGGCCGGTGGCGTTGTCCTTGGCGGTCTTCATCGCGACCATGCGGGCGGAGTGCTCGGAAGCGCGACCCGAGAGCACGAGCTGGTAGATGAGACGGTTGACGTAGAACGGGATCAGGGCCTCCAGCACCTCGGTGGCGCCGGGTTCGAAAACCATGTCGCGGTCGTCCACGGTGTTGGCGGCGGCACCGGCATCGGTCTGCGCGGCGGCGAGGAACTGGGCAAGACTGTCGAGCGGCAGCACCGGGCGAAGGGTGGGCTCCTGCACGAGGGTGTTTTTGAAGCGCGGATAGATGACCTCGATGGTGTCGATCTCGCCGTCGAGATAGGCCTTGGTCATCAGATCGACGACGACCTTCACCTCGGCGAAGGCGAGCTTGTCGGAGACGTGGAAGTCGGCGACGAGGTCGCGCTTCACGCGGGCGAGGAACTGCGCACCCTTGCGGCCGATGGAGTAATACTTGGCCGGCGTTTTCACGTCGGCGACGAGCTTGAAGAGGTTGGCGTTGAGCGGTCCGCAGAGGCCCTTGTCGGTGGTGACGAGGAGGATGCCGCGGGTCTTGATCTCGCGCTTCACGAGGAAGGGGTGCTTGACCTCCTCAAGGCGGGGCGCGAGGCGGGCGAGCATCTTGGCGAGGAGCTGGGCGTAGGCGCGTCCGGAGAGGGCGAGCTGCTGCGCCTTCTTCATCTTGGACGCGGCGACCAACTCCATCGCCTTGGTGATCTGGCGGGTGTTTTTAACCGACTTGATGCGTCGGCGAATATCGCGGGTTGAGGCCATGGAGGGGGAAAAGGGCTGAAAGACTAAAGGGCTGAAGGGCTGAAGGCGGAATCAGCGTTTGCGGAGGAGAGTGACGAAGATGGCGATGAGTTCGCTGACTTCTTTTTTGGAGGGGCGCGAGGCGCGGCTGGGGAACGATGCCGTCGGCACCCAGACATTCGAGCCAGAGGTGGGTTTCATCGGCCTCACGCAGGCAATCGCCAAGTTTGGCTCGATGTTCTGCGAGCGAGCGACCTCGCTGGGCTTCGCGGTAATTCGCAGCGACTGAATTGGCTGAACGAACAAGTTGGTCGCCGTAGATGAGCGCGAGACGATCACGGGCCGGGAGGGCGCGATAGAGCCGTGCGACGCGACGTCCCAGTTGGAACGTGCGTTCGCGGAGGTCTCCATCTTCGTGAAACACGGCGACATTTTCGTTTATATTTTCAGCCTTTCAGCCCTTCAGTTTTTCAGCCCTTTGCGGCTTTAAGCCGCCGTGCTCTTCCAAGCGTCGAGGGCGGCGATGATCTTGGCTTCGAGGTCCTTGTCTAGGGCGGCCTTGGTGCGAATCTCGGTGAGGAGGGCGTCCTGGCGGGCCTTGAAGAATTCGCGGATGGAGGCGGCGGTGGCGGTGACCTTCTTGAGGTCGGCCGTATCGTAGTAACCCTTCTGGAGGGCGAAGATGGTGACGGCCTGAAGCTCGATGGAGATGGGGCTGAAGGCGGGCTGCTTGAAGAGCTCAACGATGCGGGAACCGCGGTCGAGCTGGGCCTTGGTCTTGGCGTCGAGGTCGGAGCCGAACTGGGCGAAGGCGGCCAACTCGCGGAACTGGGCGAGCTCGCCCTTAAGCTTACCACCGACCTGCTTGGTGACCTTGATCTGGGCGGCGGAACCGACGCGCGAGACGGAGAGACCGACGGAGACGGCGGGGCGGATGCCTTGGTTGAAGAGGTCGGTTTCGAGGAAGATCTGACCGTCGGTGATGGAGATCACGTTGGTCGGGATGTAGGCCGAGACGTCGCCGGCGAGGGTCTCGATGATGGGGAGCGCGGTGAGCGAGCCCTTGCCGTCGAGGCGGGCGGCGCGCTCGAGGAGGCGGGAGTGCAGATAGAACACGTCGCCGGGATAGGCTTCGCGGCCGGAGGGGCGCTTCAGGATGAGCGAGATCTGGCGGTAAGCGACGGCGTGCTTGGAGAGATCGTCGTAAACGATGAGGGCATCCATGCCGTTTTCCATGAACCACTCGCCGATGGCGGCGCCGGAGAAGGGGGCGAGGTATTGGTTGGCGGCGTTGTCGGCGGCGGGGGCGGCGACGATGACGGTGAACTCGAGCGCGCCGGCGGCCTCGAGTGCGGCGATGGTGCGGACGATGTTGGAGTTCTTCTGGCCGATGGCGACGTAGATGGAGTAAACCGGGCGGAAGCTGGCGTCGCCGGAGGCGAGGCCGACGCGGTTGATGTTGGCCTGGTTGATGATCGTATCGATCGCGATGGTGGTCTTGCCGGTGCCGCGGTCGCCGATGATGAGCTCGCGCTGGCCGCGGCCGATCGGGATCATGGAGTCGATGGCTTGGATGCCGGTGAAGAGGGGCTGCGAAACCGACTTACGGGCCATGATGCCGGGGGCGATCTTCTCGACCGGGTAGGCCTCGGTGGAGGCGATGGGGCCCTTGCCGTCGATGGCGTTGCCGAGGGCGTCCACGGCGCGACCGAGGAGGCCTTTGCCGACGGGCACGGAGAGGAGTTTGCCGGTGGTCTGGACCTCGTCGCCCTGCTTAAGCTGGGAGACGTCGCCGAGAACGACGCAGCCGACCTCGTCTTCGCCGAGGTTGAGGGCGATGCCGATGACGCCGCCGGGGAAGGCGACCATCTCGTTATACATCACCTCGGAAAGGCCGGAGACCTTGGCGACACCGTCGGCGACGGTGGTGACGACGCCGGTGTTCTTGCGCACGGCGGCGGACGAGAGCTTGGCGATCTGTTGTTCGATCTGGGCGAGGACGGTGCTCATTTTTTGGAAAGGGCTGAAAGACTGAAGGGCTAAAGGGCTGAAGGAGGGTTACGGAGGCTAGTTTGGAAGAGGTCGAGGGCCTTAGGACCTTCAGCTTTTCAGCCGTTCAGTCCTTCAGCCTTTTTCTCAGGAGGCGGCGGAGAGGGCGGCGAGCTGGCCGGCGACGGAGGACTCGTAAACATCGTCGGCGATGCGCACGCGGAGGCCGGCGAGGAGGGAGGGGTTGGGCTTGGTGACGTAGGTGACGGCGCGGCCGTAGCGCTTGCCAAGGGCGGCCGCGATGGCCGCGAGCGCTTCGGGGGCGACGGAGCCGGCGTGCTCGACGCGGGCTTCGCTCTTGGCGAGCTCGGCGGCGACGAGTTTGTGGTAGGCCTGGAGGACGGCCTGCGGGCGGGCGGGCGGGTTTTTCTCCAGATAGGCGAGCACGCCGGCGACGCGCTCGGCCGACACCAGACCGTTCTCCAGGCTGATCTGGAGAAGTTGTTTGGCGTAGGCGCGGATCTTGGCGGTGGGAGCGG
>DAIPIP010000172.1:0-1391 GCA_036770725.1 Opitutaceae bacterium | reverse complement strand
TGGTTGTAGGCGGCGCGGTCGGCTTCGGTGAGCTGCTTGGCGAGCACGCGCTCGGTGGTGGCGACCACGAGGCGGGCGATTTCCTTCTGGGCGTCGGCAAGCATCTTTTTGTGCTCAAGCTCGATGGCCTGCTGGGCCTTGGCGATGAGGGCGTTGGCACGCTCGGTGGCGGCGGCGGTTTCGCGCTCGGCGAGTTCCTTGGCGGCCTTGCGGGATTCGTCCACGATCTTATTGGCCTCAACCTGGGCGGCCTTGAGCTGGGCGGCGGCCTGTTCGGTGGCCTCCTGGAGCTTGGCGGCGGTGGCCTCGGCGTTTTTGAGGCCGGAGGCGATCTGGCGGTTGCGGTCGTCCATGGCCGCGAGGGTCGGCTTGATGCCGAAGAAATAGAGCGTGGCGGCGAGGATCGCGAAGCTCACGAACTGCATGGCCACGTATCCGGGCTGGATGCCGAAACGCTGGATGAGGTCAGCGGCACCGGAGGAGGAGGCGGCTTCGGGTAAGGCGGCGAGAAGGGCGAACATGACGCGGGCGAAGGGTTAGGGACGAACGACGGAAAAAGAGAAAAAGGGGGAATCGCCGGGACGAGAATGCGTCCCGGCGATGAATCCGATTAACGGATACGGCTTACGAGCCGCCGAGCACGAAGATGGCGAGAATGCCGAGACCTTCGGCGAAGGCGCCGAGAACGAGGGCGAGGGGGAGGATCTTGCCCTGGGCTTGGGGGTTGCGGCCGACGGCCTCAACGGTGCGGAAGCCGATCAGACCGACGGCGAGAGCGGCGCCGAAAACGGCGAGACCGGTGGCGATGTTACCAGTGATGGCGGCGAGGAGTGACATGTGCGTGTGTGTTTAGGTTGTTGTTTGGTTGAACCCGAAAACCCGCGTTTGGTGTGGCACGTGGGCCCGCGATGGCTTTCGGGGAAAGTGGGGAGGGAAGTTCAGTGCTTTGCGGGCTCGGCGTGAGCGTCAGAAGCGGCATGGTCGTGGCCATGGCCGTGATCGTCGCCATGGTCGTCGCCGTGGTTGCAGATCAAGCCGATGTAAACCGAGGAGAGCAGGGTGAACACGAAAGCCTGCACGAGACCGACGATGATTTCGAGGAAGTAGAAAATGAAGATGAAGCCGGTCGCGTGGAGCAGGTTCTCGCCGCCGAAGACGTTGCCGAAAAGACGGGCCGAAAGGGTGACGGGGCGCATGCCGATGGAGACGAGCTCAATAATGCCGACGAGGAAGAATACCACGGTAAGGAAATAATACATTCCGGGGTGCAGCTCGCCTTTGCCTGCCTTGTTGCCGAAGAGATCGTGCCAGATGAGCTTCGGGCCGGCGTATTTGAAAATGAGGATCAACCAAGCGCCGAAGGAAACGAGTGCGAGAGCGATGGTGCCATT
>DAIPIP010000171.1:0-5901 GCA_036770725.1 Opitutaceae bacterium | reverse complement strand
TTATGAATATAAGAAATGCGCGACCATGTCCTCATCTTCGCAAAAATTCATTAACGCGTTAACAGTTAACGGCCTGCCCCCTAGTTCCGGCCCGCCCGAAGCTGAAGCACAAGCCGACACGAGCAACCCGCAAGGCGAACGTAGGTGAACTTGCGGCACGCTGCGGACCAAGGTCGAGCCGAAGGGTCGGTCGTGAGCACTCCCTTGGATCGGACCTTATTTGTTGATTCGCCCGGATTCGCCTTCAACTTTAGCAAACTTAAATACTAACATATTGTGCGATAAGTCTGCTTTACCTTTAAAATGAAACTCAAAAAACTATTCATCAGGATTTTGTTGGGTGTTTTGATTGCCGCAGGCTGCGCAACAAGTGCAAGTGCCCAATTGCCACCGATTCCAGATCGGGCATGGTATAGTAATCGGAGCGCCGGCCCCATAATGCGTGAAGTTATGTTCGGGCAAGAACAAGGTCTGGCAGTTTTGTCTGAATTGGAACCTAAAGAGGCGGTTTCGATTGCTTTAGATATGGCGAAGCGGTTGCGGGGAGATGAATTGTATGTCAAGTTGTCGGCCCCTTTGGAAGAGGTATATAAAAGGGCATCAAGCCATGAGGGCGTGGATGCAATGCGTCTGGGGCAATTGGCTCTGGAGTTGGCCATGATTCGGGAAAAACAGAGGATCGGTAGGTCGGCAATCGACTACAGTGCGCTTGCCGTAAGGCATTTCCGCGCGGCTCCTCTCGCCTCTCCGGATCAGATGCTGTGGGAGAGACATGCGATATGGATTCTATCCCACCGATTGTGGCAATATGGATACTTGTCTCAGGCCGGTGATTCGTATGGCGAAACGCGGAAATTTCATGAACAAAGAGATCCTCGGTCCGAGTGGGCTTTTATGGCGATTATAAACCATGCCCATCTGCTTGTTCGGGTGGGAAAGCAACGGGAGGCGGAAAGTGTTATGCAGCAGGCGGATCAGTTTCTGGCCAGGAATAGCCCCCGTCGGTTCAGGGCGGATTATTATAAAATCAAGGCCTCGATAGTTACTGGGCCTGATCGGAAAGAGCGTGGCAGGGAGCTCTTGGGCAATGCGATAGAGGCCTACATGGCAGAAGGCGATTTTCATGGAGTGGCTAATTGCCATTTTAACCTGGGTCTTGATAGTCGAGGTGAGGATCGGATGGTTGCTGACTATCACTTCAGCCAGGCCATAAAATTCTATGAGATGGACGGTTCACACGCGGGCATGGGTCTTGCGCGCACCTACCGAGGGGAGATTCAGTTTCTTGATGGAAAACATCATGAGGCGCTTGCCACACTCAAGGAGGCCGAGATTGAGGCGCGTGCAAATGGGAGAGATGATCGGCTGATAAAAAATCTCTTTCTTCAGTTTATGATCAGCAACAGGCTCGGAATGGAGGAGGATGCGTTGCGTCTCGCCTACGAGTTGCTGCCTCTTTACCGTATTGATAACGAGGTGGATATGATTGAGAAGGTTGAGCGGTTTATTCAGCGGAAAACCAATCCGGCGCATGTTTCGTCGATTGAACTTGTAGGCGAACAGCGTTTATCGGCTTTCGATTACACTCTTTATACGCGATCTGCTTGGCAGTCGGTTTTTCTTTTTGTGGTATTTCCATTTATTTTGATTTTATATTTGCGGCCATTTTTTATGAAAATCTTGTTTTCGCTTGTTCTACTGGCTGCTTTGTTTCTGTTGTTTCGGAATGTCGCAAGTGTGCCGGATTATTTCCATTCTTTGTGGGTGAGGTGGGGATTGATAAATGATGTGATCTCCGAAAAATTGTCAGTCGGGCGCACATTGATGTTTTTCGTCACAAGTCTGGTTTTACCTATATCTACGGTTCTTTTCTTTGCGGTGCTCGCTTTTTATCGCAAAGCCACCGAGCCAGAAACGGTCGAATAAGACGACGTCTTTGCTGATTTTTGCTAAGGCTGTTTCGGCCTATAGCACTTAGCCGAATGGTGCTGCGGGTGCTGCCCGCGCTGCCGGGGAGCACTTGGATCAACCAGAAAAAGGGGCTCTTTTTGACCTTGCTGTGGCGCGACGCGTTTTTCGGGCACTTCGTATCATTCATCCGCCAAAAATGGGGAAACCAAGTTGGTCCGATCACGATCAAACAGGTCGCCGAGGTGCTCAGCGCCGAGGCCGCGCGCAACAAGCCCTGGACTCAGGACGAACTCGCGCCGTTCGTTGGCCAGTAGCTCCACGCGCAGGGGATAAGGCTTGGAGCGGTGTGCGTTGCTCGGCTTCATCCGGGGGATGACACATCTCCGCCGAGTTGGAGTGATGCTTGGTTTTCTTTTGTTCGGTGGGTGTCTTGTCGCCGGTGTTCAGGCACCGGCGGCGAAGACTGACGAGCAGATCATGGCTGAGATGCAGGCGGAGGTTGTCCGCTTGGGAAAAGAGATCCGTGCGGCCTCGGACGACGTGGAGCGTGTCAACAAGCTCCAAAATCAAATGCAGGCCCTTTTCACCGATGTCATGACCAAGGTAAGCCCCCGATCACGGCCGACCATGGAAGTCTATATGAAAGTGACGGGCCCTTTCTTGGAGAAGATTTTAGCTTACAATGAAGCCGAGCAGAGATTCACCGATGCGGGCGGCTACGACTTCACTTCCGCAAGCAGCGCCGAGGTAATTGATCACCGTTTGAAGCAGCTTGCGGAGATCGAGCGGATGAATGCTGACCTGATCAAGCGCACCGCTTCGTTTGACGCGGACATCAAGGCCGTGCTCAAGACCAGCACCTTGAGTGCTGCCGAAAGGACCGAATTTCTGAAGGGCTTTTATGCTTCGCCCGGTGGCCGTCTGGGAGGATTTCACGCTGTGCGCGCTTTGGACGCACGCCTCTACACCGAGGTGCGCGGCATTTACGGACAGCTTCGCGAGCAGCTGGGCAAATGGTCGGTCGAGGATGAATCCATCGCCTTCGATGGCGATGCTCAGGTGTCGATCTACAACGCGCGCATCGAGCGTATCGAGGCCCTTGCCGAGCAGCAGGAGGTCGTCGAGCGGCGCGCCCGGAGCGCCGAATGAAGCCGCGCACGTTACCCGATTTTATGGGCGATGGGAGGAAGGAGCCGTTGTAGGGTTGAGTTTTGTCGGCGACCCAGCCTCATGCTCTTTTTTCATGCTCGGCAGCTTTGCATTTTTTCCCGGCGCGCTGGCGCAAACCACCCCGTTGGGAGACGCCATGCCGTATTGGGCTTCGGCGGGCGGGTTGTTGTTGGGCGCGACGGCGGGAATCTTGGTTGCGTGGTTGAGCACGAAGTCGCTGCGGCGCGCGTCGGCCGAGCAGGCGGCGGAGATGTTGAAGGTCGCGAAGCGCGAGGCGCAGGTGGCGGCGGAGGAGATGCGGCAGCAGGTGGAAAAGGAGCTGGTCGCGAAACGGGCGGAGTTGAACCGGGAGCTGGACCGGCGCGAGATCGAGATGGATCTGCGGCTGCGCGAGATTCGTTCGCACGAGGAATCGTTGGCGCTGCTGGATCATCAGTTGCAGCAGCGGACGGACCGGCTGGCGCGCGAGGACGACGCGATTCGGCAGGCCCGCGACGCCATTCGCGCGCTCTCGAAATCTTTGCGCAAACGACTCGAGGGCGTGGCCCAGATGGACGCCGAGGAAATTCAGCGGGCGCTGCGCGAGGAGGTGCAGCTGGAGTGTCAGGACGAGTTGCGGGCTTTGCGCCGGCAGATTTTGGACCGCTCGGAGCAGGACCTGCAGGCCGAGGCGAAACGCATCTTGGTCGCCACGATGCAGCGCATGGCTTCGCGGCCCAACAACGATGTGACGGCGACGATCGTGGCGCTGCCGAACGAGGAAATGAAGGGGCGGATCATCGGCCGGGAGGGGCGCAACATAAAGGCGTTCGAGGCGTCCACCGGGGTGACGCTGCTGATCGACGAGTCGCCGCAGATGGTGTTGATCTCTTCGTTTGATCCGGTGCGGCGCGAGGTGGCGAGGGCCGCGCTGGAGGCTTTGGTGAAGGACGGGCGCATCCATCCGGCGAGCATCGAGGAGGCTGTGCGCACGGCTAACGCGGAACTCGAAGTTAATTTGCAGCGCGACGGCGAGGACGCGGTGCAGCGGCTCGGCATCAACGGGCTGCGACCGGAAATCATCACGATGCTGGGCAAACTGAAATTCCGGTTTTCGTATTCGCAGAACGTGTTGGACCACTCGGTGGAAGTGGGCTTCCTGTGTTCGTTGATGGCGAGCGAGCTGGGGCTGGATCCGAACATCGCGAAGCGGGCGGGGTTGTTGCACGATATCGGCAAGGCGATCGAGGGAGACTACGAGGGCAGCCATGCGACGATCGGGGCGGATTTTGTTAAGCGGCAGGGCGAGACGGCGATCGTGGCGAACGCGGTGGCGGCGCATCACGAGGAGGTGAAGCCGGAGACGGTTTACGCGGGGTTGGTGATTTTGGCGGACACGATTTCGGCGGTGCGCCCGGGGGCGCGGGCGGAGTCGATGCACACTTACATCCAGCGTCTGGACCGCCTTGAGAAGCTGGCGCTTTCGATCGAGGGCGTGCAGCAGTCGTTCGCCATCCAGGCGGGGCGCGAGGTGCGGGTGGTGGTGAATCCTCTGCGAGTGAACGATGAACAGGCGCGGGAGATCAGCCGGGTGTTGCGGCAGAAGATCGAGGAGGAGCTGCAATATCCCTCGACGATCCGGGTGACGGTGATCCGGGAGACGCGGTTCACGGAGACGGCGGTTTAGGTGCGGTCTTCAAAATAACCCGACGCTCTGCTTGCGCCCTACGGGTGTGGGAGGAAACCAATCTGGGCCGGCGTTGACCTCGGCGGCGTGGCCCTCTGGGCCACCTCCGCCTCGGTCGCCTAGGCCGAGCATGGTTTCCCACTCACGAAGCGTCGGTTTATTTTGAAGACAGCGCCTTGGGCGACGCCGGGATTTCTTTGCGGTTTTGGCGGACGGAAATTGCCCCGGGTTGCCGGGGGCTTTTGTTCGACGCTCCATGGCCGATCCCAAACTTCTGGAAACGTTCCCCAATCCCGCGCCGCGTCGCGACTACGTGATCGCGCACACGCATCACGAGTTCACCTCGCTTTGCCCGATGACGGGGCATCCCGATTTCGCGCACATCACGATTCGCTACACGCCGGACAAGACCTGCGTGGAGCTAAAATCGCTGAAGGTTTACTTCCATGCGTTTCGCAACGAGGGGATTTTTTTCGAGGCGGTGACGAACAAGATCTGCGACGATCTCGGCGAGGCTTTGCAGCCGCGCAAGCTGGAGATCGTGGCGGATTGGAAGGCGCGCGGGGGCTTCACCTCGGTGGTGACGGCGGTGTGGACCAAGCCGACGAAAGGCGGGTCGAAGAAGCGGCGGTGAGCGGCGCGGACGCCCGATACGGTTGATATCACAAAGACTCCGGGTCGAGCGCGTTGGCCCAACGCGTCGAGGTCAACGCGTTCCGCCCTCAATCAACAGGATTGGGCGCGACGCCGATGCGCGGGCGGGGGACGCGAAGACTACCAAGTCTCGCGGGTGACGATACCGGCGGGGGTGGCGGCTTCGGCGATGAGTTCGTCTCCGCGATAGATGCGGACCCAGACGCCGTAGAGTTTGTCGCGGGTGGTGCGTTTACGATCTTCGTCTCCCCAGACCCAGCCCGGCTTTAGCGAGACCTTGATCGCTTCCACGGTGCTGGTGCGAAATTGGGTGCGGGCGCCGGTGGCGATGGGGTCGAGGGTCGCGTTGCCCCGGGTGCGTTTGAGTTTATTTCGTTCGCTGACCGCGGTGTGGTAGGGATTGGGCTCGAGCAGGAGGACGTATTCGGCGCGAAGACTTTCCAGCATGGGTCCGCTGCGGTTGGTGATGACGACGTTGTAGCCCCATTGGTCGTGGGTGT
>DAIPIP010000170.1:0-5915 GCA_036770725.1 Opitutaceae bacterium | reverse complement strand
GGCTGGCGGTGCGAATCGGAGCCGGCCCAGCCGCCGATGTGGTGGTCGGCGGGGGCGCTGCCGGAGATGAGGAACACCCAGACGTATTCGTTGGTGGTGCCGGATTTGTCCCAATCGCCCCAACGCAGATCGTGCAGGGTGTTGGCGCGGGGCTGGCCGAGGGCCTTGTGGACGCGGTCGGTGAAGAGGCCGTCGAGGCCGGCGCATTCGTCCACCTCGTTGAAGTGGGGGATGGGTTCGCCGGAGCGGATGACGGAGCCGTCGGCGCGTTTGACGGGCGGGCGCTCGGTGGAGTTGAGCGTGCCCTCGACCAGGTCGGAGGCGGGGAGGAGGTCCTTGAGGCCCTGCTGATACTGGATGCCGATGGTCTCGCAGCCATACTCGTCGGCGATGCGCACGGCGGCGATATAGGTTTTGCACTGAAGGAGGACCTGACGCTCGGTGAGCTCGGTGGCCTCGTCTTTGCCGAAGTGGAACTTGAGGCCCTTCTTCTTATACCAATCGAACACGGCCTTGGCCTCGGCGTCGGAGACCTGGGTGGCGGCGTAGTAGAGGGCGGATTGGGAGAGGCGCTCCTTGTAAACGCCGACAGGGAAGAGGAGCTCGTCGGGGATGATGGCGTTATACATGCCCATGCAGCCTTCGTCGAAGACGCCCATGATGGATTTTTTCACGCGCAGATCGTCGGCGATCTTTTTGGCGACGGTCTTGGCCTTGGACGGGAGGGCGGCCTTGGCGAGGGACTTGACGTGGGTGGTCTTGTGTTTGACCGCGCCGCCCTTGAGCCAGGTTTCGAGGCCGCCGAGGAAGAGGGAGTCGTCGAAGTTTTCGCTCCAGAGGGTGGAGTATTTGACGCCGGCCTTGGTGAGGGAACCGTTGAGGTTGAGCATGCCGACGAGGCCGGGCCAGGTGCCGGACCAGTTGGCGACGTTGAGGATGGGGCCGCGATGGGAGATGAGGCCGTGGAGAAGGTGGTGCGAATACTGCCAGACGCACTCGGCGACGATGAGGGGCGCGGTGGGGTCGATGTTGGCGAAGACCTCCATGCCTTCTTTTTGGGAGCCGATGAAGCCGTGCTTCACGTCCTTCTTGTAGGGGTGGGCGCGGACGACTTTAAAGCCGAAGGAGGCGACGACGTCGGCGAGCTGTTTCTCCATGGCGGCCTGGGCGGGCCAGCACTTTTCGTTGGCGGACTGGCGAAGGTCGCCGTTGGCGACGAGATAGACGGACTTTTTCGGGAGTTTTTTGACGGAGGGCATGGTGGTGGACGAGAGGGACGCCGACGGGGTGGGGTGGGTGGGGGGAGCTGTTTTTGGATGTCGAATATCGACTCTTTCACTTTAACAGATTTGCCAGAGCTGTGAATGGAGGATAGCGACCATGGCATGGAGAATATCGACCCGGTGGACGACCCCTCGCTGCTGGCCTCGCAGGTGGCGGAGAACCGCACTTTTTTTCTCCAGCTGGCCGGGCCGTGGCGGGAAAAGGTGTCGGTGGTGTTGGGGGGGTGGGAGCGGTGTCGGCCGGACTACCGGGTGGAGCGCGCGGGTTATCCGTATCTGGTTTTGGAGCTGGTGGTCGGCGGGATGGGGCGGGTGACGCTGGACGGGGTGACGCATCGGCTGGAGGCGGGGGTGTGTTTCGCGGCGGGGGCGCGCACGGCGTGTCGGATCGAGACCGACGCGGGGGCGCCTTTGGAAAAGTTCTTTTTCGCGCTGGCGGGGGCGGGGGCGAGGCGGGCTTTGACGCAGGCGGGTTTGCTGCACGGGCGGGCGCGGCGGGTGGCGGCGCTGGGGGAGCTGCGGGAACTGGCGGAGGACATCACGCGCGACGGGCGGCGTCATGGCGCGGCGGCGCCGGCGGTGTGCGCGCGACTTGCGGAGGTGTTGTTGCTCAAGATCGGCGAGGAGCCGGCGCGGGCGGCGAGTCTAGGCGCGGCGGGGGACGGGGCGCGGATGAATTTCGAGCGGTGCCGGGCCTTGATTGATCGGCACGCGGCGGAGTGGCAAGGGTTGGCGGACATCGCGGCGGCGACGGGGTTGGATGCGTCGAGCGTGTGCCGGTTGTTCCGGCGGTTTCTGGGGGTGAGTCCGCACCAGTATTTGAGGCGGCGGAAGATGGTGATCGCGGCGGCGTGGTTGATCGAGCGCGGCGGGCGGGTGCAGGACGCTGCGGCGCGGGTGGGCATGGACGACGCGTTTCACTTTTCGCGGGCGTTTCGCGCGGTGCACGGCGTGCCGCCGAGCGCGCTGTTGTCTGCGCGGCGGTGAGGGGGAGCGGCGCAGCGAATGGAGGGCGGGCGGCTCGTTTCCGATGAGCGAGGTGGTTCTTCGCTGTTTGCAGGGGATACGATGTTTTGCCACAGAGAACACAGAGCGCGGACACAGAGGTCACGGAGGAGGAACAATTCCCCGTCCGGAATCAGGCTTTATGGAGTGAGGCCGACGCGACGCAGACGAGCGAGGAGGCATTTCTCATGCTTTCGTGAGAGTTCATGTTGTGAGCACAGCCGCCCAATGGGCACCCGCTTGCGCTCACCCTTTCGTTCCACTTCAGGGCCGCACTTCGTGCGACCATCTACGCTCTGCCGCGCTCCGTCCCGGAAGCGACATCCAGTAGTCCGAGCCGACGCAAACGTCCGATGAGGCGCGCCTCATTGCGTTTTGTCAGCTCATGCTCCCACAGGCGTAGCACGCGCCACCCGGCGCGGCGCAGGGTGCGGGTGACGAGGCGGTCGCGGGCTTGGTTGCGGGCGATTTTTGTCCGCCAGAATTCCGCGTTCTGTTTGGGCTGCGTGGCGTGGAGCGGGCAGCCGTGCCAGAAACAGCCGTCCACGAAGACGGCGAGTTTGCGGGCGGGGAAAACGAAGTCGGGTTTCACGCGAAAAGGCTTCGGGACGGAGTCAAAACGAGTCCCTCGCTGATTTTTATTTCCAGGGGGACAAGCCGGGGTGGGTTTTCTCCAGCCATGCGATTACATCCGCGCGTAGTTCGCGTGTGAAGGCGGCGAGTTCCTTGGCTTCCATTGCGGTCACCTGGCCGGCGGCGTCGTATTCGGCGGTGTTTCGTTTAGCGCGGCAGGTGTCGAGATAGTCGGCGTCATCGCGTCGCGATTCGCCGAGGATCAGCGGCAAAGATTGGAGAGTGCGGTAGTGAGCCAGATTCTTTTCCGGTCGCCAGCCTTCCGCATAAACGAGGACGGTGCAGAGTTTCAGCGCGGCGTTGTAAGCGATGCCAAACTGCCAGTCGGACGACAGGCCGCGCGCCGCGTCCTCAAGATCGCGGTCCACGATGGCAAACAAATCGGCGATCTGCCGCTTCGAGGTTTGGTGGGGGCGAAGCCACCCGGCCTTATGCCAGTCGTTCAAGCTCATGCTCGTTGCCTTTGATAAAAAGCTTCGGTTTGGCGAGCAGATCGACGAGCAATGGTTTGGTTCCTCGTTCGCGGGCGAAGGCGGCGGCGCTCATCGTCACCGGGTTGATCTCGCGCCCCAGCCGTTCCGCCGCGGGGCGGAGACGCGGGGCGAGCGCGCGCAGGCCGACTTCACCGATCACGAGGAGATCGATGTCGCTATCCGGCTTGGCGGTGCCGTCGGCGATCGAGCCGAAGACAAGGGCGACGCGGATGCCGTCGAGATCGGACAAGGCCTCGGCGAGGACGTCGCGCAGGCCGGAGGTTTTGAGCACAAGATTCCGAAGGTCGGCAAAGAGAGGATGAGCGGAGTTGGCGCGGACGTAGCGCCGATTGCCGTCACGGCGGTCAAGGAGCAGTCCGGCCGACAGCAATTTTTCCATTTCGGTTTGGACCGTGCCGAGGGTGAGTCCGCTTTGGCGAACGAGTTCGCGCAGGTGAAGTTCGCGCGACTCGTCCGCGAAGAGCAGGCGCAGGATTTCTGCGCGCACTTGGGGAAAGAGAATGGTGAGAAGATCCATGATGTATGCTTAAAGCATACGAATGTATGGTTAATGCGGTCAATCTGGAATTGACGGAAGCAACCCGACGCGGCGGAGGCGGGCGAGGAGGCGTTTTTCGTATTTTCGTGAGAGTTCATGTTGTGAGCACAGCCGCCCAATGGGCACCCGCTTGCGCTCACCCTTTCGTTCCACTTCAGGGCCGCACTTCGTGCGACCATCTACGCTCTGCCGCGCTCCGTCCCGGAAGCGACATCCAGTAGTCCGAGCCGACGCAAACGTCCGATGAGGCGCGCCTCATTGCGTTTTGTCAGCTCATGCTCCCACAGGCGTAGCACGCGCCACCCGGCGCGGCGCAGGGTGCGGGTGACGAGGCGGTCGCGGGCTTGGTTGCGGGCGATTTTTGTCCGCCAGAATTCCGCGTTCTGTTTGGGCTGCGTGGCGTGGAGCGGGCAGCCGTGCCAGAAGCAGCCGTCCACGAAGACGGCGAGTTTGCGGGTGGGGAAAACGAAGTCGGGCCGGACCTGAAACTTCATCTTGTCCGTCTTAAGCCGGAGCGTCGCGCTCCTTCGCCAGCCGGTGATACGGAGGGCGCGAAAGACGGCGACGAGCCGCAGTTCGGTGGAGGCATTTCCCGAGGCGCGCACCTTGGCCATGAGGGCGGAACGTTGGGCCGGGGTGAGGATGTCGGACATGGCTGCGTGGGCTTGACCGCAAAGATGCGCAGAAACCGCAAAAAGGACAGACGTGGACGGCGGCGGATCGGTTGTGGAACGCGGCGAGGCATTGCGGCGGGACGAGGTGCTCAGCGTATGCAGCTTGGCCAAGCGCGCGACGCGACCGATCACGCGCGCCGATCGCCCCCGCTGCAATCTTGTCAAGGCGACCGGCGTGGGCATCGTCGGGTGAAATGCCGGTAGTCATTAAAAAGCCCGCCAAGAAAGTCGCCCGCAAGACCGTCAAGTCCGTCCGCGGCTTGCGCGCGCCTCGTCCGCTCGCAGCCGGGAAACCCACCGCCGGCTTTCTCGCCGGAACGATGGTGGTCGGACCTGATTTTGATCCAGCCGCGCCGGCCTTTACCGCCGCCGAGTGGGAAAAGTGAAGTTCGTCCTCGATACCCATCCCGCCCTTTGGTAAGCGGTCTCGGACCAACGCGTGGGTGCCGCCGCCGCTCGGCGAATGCATGGGATGACAGCCGCCGATCTGGCCATTTCCGATGTCACGCTGAGCGAGTTGGCTCGCATCATTCGTGATCCGAAGAAAGACGCGCATGTGAAAACCGACCGCCTCGCCTGGCTTGCCGCCTTTTCCAGCGGCTTTACCGTCGTTCCGGTTGCCGCCGCCATTGCCGACCGCGCCGCCGATTATGCGTTCACGCATCGTGACCCTTGCGACCGTCACATCCTCGCGACCGCCGATGTGCTGGGCCTGCCGCTTGTCACCGTGGATGATACGTTGACGAAGTGCGCGGCCTCGGTCGGCGTTCGCGTCGTGTCGTGACGCCGCCATCGCTTATCGTCAGGCGGCGCAGAAAAAGTGGTGATGGTAGGCGGCTGAAAGGAGTCGTGGTTTTCAACTGCGACCCGCCAATCCGGCGCACCGCGCGCTGCCTGAAGGGTTCGATCCGGTTGCCATGAGGGCGGAGCGTTGGGCCGGGGTAAGGATGTCGGACATGGCTGCGGGAGGCTTGGCCGCAAAGATGCGCAGAAAGCGCAAAAAGGACAGAGGTGGACGGCGGCGGATCGGTTATGGAACGCGGCGAGGCGTAGGTTGCCCCGCTGGTATTCGCTTTTCCGTGACAGAAAAACTTATCGCGGAAAAGTAGTTTTCAGCAGGATGCCCGTCATGCGGAGGCGACGACCGAGTAGCGATTCGCCATGAGGCGGGATGCGTAGTCGATGCAGGCCCGCACGTCTTCACGGGTGAGCGCGGGGTATTCGGCGAGCAGGTCTTCGATGGAATCGCCGGCGGCGAGAAATCCCAAGATGGTCTGAGCGCTTATCC
>DAIPIP010000169.1:0-5972 GCA_036770725.1 Opitutaceae bacterium | reverse complement strand
TGCCGGCCCTCGCCGCGCTCGCCCGTTTCTGCGGCAACGCGCAAACCCTTCCGCCTTTTATCCAGCTCACCCGCGCACAGCTACGCGAACTCGTCACCGCGCTCTCCGGGCAACCCGTTTTCGCCGCCCTCGCCGAGCCGCAAAAAAACCTCCTCTGGCTCGGCTCCCGCCTGCGCGGCGTGAGCGAACACCTCGCTCCCGCCACCCCGCTCCCCGGCGCCGCGCCCGCCCCCACCCCGCCGCCCTTCGGCGCGCGCTCCCTCTCCATGCGCACGCCGCGCATCGTGCCGCGCGACGAACCCGCCACTCCCCTGCTCGTCGATGGAAGCGAACACTTCCTCGCCATCACCCTGCCCTCGCGCGAGGCCCCCGCCTACGCCGCCGCCCGCGAACTCATATCCACCCAAGGCTTCGCCCTGGATCCCTCCACCAGAAAGTGGTGGCTGCGCGACCGTCACAAGGTCCTCAACTTCCTCGCCACCCACGGCGAAACCCTGCGCTCGCGCTTCCACGCCGACTTCACGCCCAACTTCGACAAACACTCCGCCGCCCTCGCCGAGGCCGAGGTCGAGACCAAGGTCACCGAGGCCGGCGGCGGCGAATTCTCCGTCACCGTGGGCCTCTCCGCCGGCAAGGTTGGCGAGGACGAACTCCGCGCCGCCCTCGCCGCCGGACGCCGCTTTGTCGAGGACGGCAAAAAAATCTACCTGCTCAACCCCGCCCAGCTCGACCGCCTCGCCAAGGCCCAGGCCGCCCTCGCCGGCGGCACCGCCGCGCCGGTCGTCGCGCGCAAGATCCAGCGTGTATCCGCCGCACGGATACCCGAGCTCCAGTCCATGCTCGACGAGCTATCGCCCGGCTACCAGCCGCCCGCCGCCTGGCGTCGCCGCGCCGAGGCCCTGCGCGATCTCGAACGCCTCGAACCCGCCCCGCTCCCGCCCTGGTTCGCCGCCACCCTGCGCCCCTACCAGCACATCGGCGTCGCCTGGCTCTGGCATCTGCACCGCCACGATCTCGGCGGCGTGCTCGCCGACGAGATGGGTCTCGGCAAAACCGCCCAGGCCCTCGCCCTGCTCTCCTCCATTGTTAACGACGCGACGGGCAAAAAACCGCGCCCTTCCCTCGTCGTGTGCCCCGCCTCGCTGGTGGAAAACTGGCGCCGCGAGGCCGCGCGTTTTGCGCCGAACCTGCGCGTCTTCGTCCACCACGGCTCCAACCGCCTGCCCTCCGCCGAGGCCGCCGCGCAACACGATCTCTTTATCACTTCCTACGGCACGCTCGGTCGCGACTCCGAACTCTTCGCCGACATCGACCTCGCCACCCTCATCGCCGACGAGGCCCAGCACGCCAAAAACCGCCGCTCGCTCAACGCCCGCGCCCTCCGCGCCCTGCACGCGCAAAGCCGCCTGCTCCTCACCGGCACCCCGGTGGAAAACTCCCTCGAAGATTTGCGCACGCTTTTCGAGATCGTGCTGCCCGGCTACGTGGACGCCAAACTCCCCGCCGCGCGCGGCTCCGGCGTCGCCCCGTCGAGCCGCGACTGGGAGGACGAACGCCTGCGCAAACAAACCGCGCCCTACATCCTGCGCCGCACCAAGGCCGTCGTCGCCACCGAGCTTCCGCCCAAGATCGAGCAGGTCATTTTCTGCACGCCGACCACCGAGCAGCTCGCGCTCTACAACGACTACCAGCGCAAGTCCGAGGAACAGCTCAACGCCCTCGCCGCCGACGGCGCCTCCGAAAACGCCCAGCGCATGGCCACGCTCACCCAGCTTCTGCGCCTGCGCCAGATCTGCTGCGATCCGCGCCTCGTCGAGCAGATGGCCGAAGCCTCCGCGTCCGCCAAACTCGACACCTTCCGCGAACTCCTCTCCGAGGCCATCGACGACGGCCATCGCCTGCTCGTGTTCTCCCAGTTCACCAGCCTGCTCGGCCTGCTGCGCGACGAACTCGACAAACAGGAAATCCCCTTCTGCTACCTCGACGGCTCCACCCCGCAAAAACAACGCCAGGCCGAGGTGGATCGTTACAACAACTCGCCCGACATCCCCGTCTTCCTCATCTCGCTCAAGGCCGGCGGCACCGGCCTCAACCTCACCGGCGCCGACACCGTCGTGCATTTCGACCCGTGGTGGAATCCCGCGGCCGAGGCGCAGGCCACGGACCGCGCCCACCGCATCGGCCAGACCAAGGTCGTCACCAGCTACAAGCTCATCTGCTCCGGCACGGTCGAGGAGAAGGTCATGATGCTGCAGGAAGAAAAACGCCGCCTGCTCGCCGACGTCTTCGAGGCCAGCGACGCGGTCAACGCCAAGCTCACCCTCGCCGACCTGCGCAGCCTGCTGGCGTGAGATCCGCCGCCACAGCCACCGCGCAGGCCTTGTAGCTCGGCTGGCGCGAATGCGGATCGAAGGCCGGAAAGGTCAGCCGGTTCACCGCCGGAAAATGCATCGGCATAAAAACCATGCCCGGCTGCACCGTCGCCGTCACGACCGCCGTGGCCCGCGCCTCGCCTCGTCGCGACCACACGCGCACCGGGCCGGCGTCGGCGATGCCCAACCGCGCCGCGTCGTCCGGATGAATTTCGACCACTAAACTGCGCGGCGCGAGTTTGCGCAGCACATCGCTCTTGTCGGTGCGCGTGCCGGTGTGCCACTGCGCGGAGGTGCCGCGCCCGGTGTTGAGTAAAAACGGATACTCCGCGCACGGCGGCTCCGGCATGGGACGCGGCGCGTCGAACAACATGCGCGCGCGACCATCGGGCGTAAAAAACCGCCCGTCCGCAAACAGCCTCCGCTCCCGCTCGGGAAATGATTCGTCCGATCCACCAGATCCGTCCGATCCGTCTGATCGCTTCAGCTCCGGCCAAGGCCACTGAATCCCCCCCGCCGCCGCCAGGTGTTCATGATCGCGCACCCCGGTGAAATCGCACGGCTGCCCGGCGGAGAGTGTTTTGAGAATCTGAAAAACCGCCGCGGGCGATTCCCAAGCCGCAAAGAGATCCGCGCAGCCCCAGGCACGCACGAGCAGTTTCAAAATCGCAAAGTCGCTCAACGCCTGGCCGGGCGCGCGCGCGACCTTGGTGATGCGGCCGAGACGGCGTTCGCTATTGATAAAAAACCCTTCCTTCTCGCCCCACCCCGTCGCCGGCAAAACGAGGTCGGCCAGGCGCGCGGTGTGCGTGGTCGCATACATGTCCTGCACCACAAGAAACTCCAGTTTCGCGCGCAGCCGGGCGAAACGCTCGGAGTTGATCCACGAGTGGGCGGTGTTGGTCGCGACGACCCACAGGCCCTTGATCGCGCCGCTCTCGATGCCGTCGATGATCTGGTCGTAGGCGAGCGAATGCTCGGCCGGAATACGCTCGACCGGAATGCCGAGGATGCCCGCGACGTGTTCGCGATGATGCGGGTTTTTGAAATCGCGCCCGCCGAGCAGCGAGGTGGCGTTGGCAAACAGGCGCGAGCCCATCGCGTTGCACTGGCCGGTGATGGAGTTGGCCCCGGTGCCGGGACGACCGATGTTGCCGGTGATGAGCGCAAGGTTGATGAGCGCCTGCGCGGTGCGGGTGGACTCGTGGCCCTGGTTGACGCCCATGGTCCACCAAAACGAGGCCGCCTTGGCGTCGGCGATTGTGCGCGCGAGACGGCGAATCTCGTCCGCCGCGATGCCGCACTCGGGCGCGACGCGCTCCGGCGAATAGGCGACGAGGAAGGCGGCGAACTCGGGAAAATCATTCGTGTGCGCCTCGATGAAGGCGTGGTTGATGCGCCCCTCGGAGACGAGCACATGGGCGATGGCGTAGAGCAGCCACAGGTCGGACTTCGGTCGCAGCGCGACGTGATCGGTGGCGAGCGCGGCGGTCTCGGTGCGACGCGGATCGAGCACGATGATGCGCGGCGCGTTTTTGTTCATCATCACGCGCTGCCACATGATGGGGTGCGCGATGGCGGGATTCGAACCCACGAAGACGATGCAATCCGAGTGCTCGAAATCCGCGTAGGTGTAGGGCGGCGCGTCGAAGCCGAAACTCTGTTTGTAGGCGACGTGCGCGGTCGCCATGCACTGCCGCGTGTTGCTGTCGAGATGCAGCGCGCCCATGCCGAATTTGAAAAACGCGCCGAGAAACGACATCTCCTCGGTCGGAATCTGGCCGGTCGAAAGACACGCGACGCTGTGCGGTCCATGCGCGGCCTGGATGGCCTTGAAGCGCGACGCGAAGGTTTTGGCGGCCGTGGCCCAATCGGTCGGCACCAGCGGCGCGGCGGGCGCGGACGAAACACGCAGCAACGGCGTGGTCGCGCGATCGGCCGCGGCGAGCGGCGTGAGCGCCTCCCAGCCCTTCGGGCAAGCCATACCGAGATTGACCGGGTAACCGGGATCGGCGGCGAGATTCACCGCGCGGCCCTCGGCGTCGAGGTGGACCTGAAGCGAGCAACCCGTGGCGCAAAACCCGCAGACGGTCGTCGTGGTGGAAACCGGCACGCGGGCGGAAGGCACCTGTGGCAAGCCCAGCTCGGGCAAGGCCGGCGCGCGCTCCAGCAACGCGGTCATGGGTCCGTCAAATGCGCGAAAAGCGAGCAAGGAGGAATCGAGAGCGGGCAAGGGCATGGGATTAACCCCTTCGATTCAGCATTTCCCCGGCCCAAACCGGGGCCACCGGCACAAAAACATCTGAATGATTTACCGGTCATCCATCAAAACTGCTCATGTTCTGAGCGCTTTTACAGCCGCAGCCCGAACAGATCGGCGCAGTTGGCGAAACTCCCCGAAATTCTCCTCAGCTTACTACTTTTTCCGCGTCCCAAACCCGAAACCAAAACGCTCCAAAAGCATAAGCGCGCCGGCAACCAGTGCGAGTGTGCCCACAAGCCAGGAGGGCGCATCCAAGTCGAACAGGATGTTCATGCCGACAAGCAGCAGATAAATGGCGAGGGCGATGTTGGACATGAGTAAAGGGTCTTAAAGTTAGGGGAACGAGGTTGTTGGTCGATTGTAGAGGACCGGTTACTCCTTCGTGACGATTTCCGTCGAACCCGAGTTGGCTTGGACCGAGGCGACACCGACATCGGCGGCCGCGCGCGAAGAATACATCTGACTGTTGCCGATGATCTCGCCGTTCTGCGCCTTCAGCACGAAGTAAGGCTCTCCGGCGACGGAAACCAAGTGTTCGAAATTTTTGGCGTCGCCGCCGTTCGCCTGCACAGACGCGATGCCTGCCAGCGCAGACTGCTTTTGTTCGTAAACTTGGCTGGTGAGAATCACCTGATTGTTCTCCGCCTTCAGATTGAACATGAACTTACCATTGGTGGTCGGATTGATTTCGTAGGACATTGTGTTGGGTGTGCGTTCTCGCGGGTTACGGATTTAGACCCGCTTATCATGGACGCTTATTCCGGACGCACCCATGGGGTATAACCCTCCTTTTTCCGACTCGTAAAAACACCTCAGGACGGACGGGCCTGCATACGTTTTCCGAACCCGGCCCGTTGCCGCGCGGCGTGGCATGCGTTGCCGTCGTTTCCGTGCTAGCGCTGGTCGGCGGCATCCTGTCCCGAAAAACCCCGCGCTTTCGCCCGCCCACTCCATCCCTTACTCCCTGATTCCCTCACTCCCCCACTCCCTCCTCTTCCCATGAGCCTCCCCCTCCGCGACAAATCCACCTGCGCCTTCGATCAAATTTCCCTCGGCGAAGTCATGCTCCGCCTCGATCCCGGCGAGGGCCGCATCCGCACCGCCCGTTCCTTCGCCGCCTGGGAAGGCGGCGGCGAATACAACACTTCCCGCGGTCTGCGGAAATGCTTCGGCCTCAAAACCGCCGTCGCCACCGCCTTCGTGGACAACGAGGTCGGCCACCTCGTCGAAGATTTCATCATGCAGGGTGGCGTCGCCACCGACTTCATCAAGTGGCGCGAGGACGACGGCATTGGCCGCACCGTGCGCAACGGCCTCAACTTCACCGAGCGCGGCTT
>DAIPIP010000168.1:0-5986 GCA_036770725.1 Opitutaceae bacterium | reverse complement strand
AGCCGCTCCCGCTCCGCCTCGACCCGCCGCGCCCGCGCCGCATCAAAACCCTCCCCGCCACCGCCGCGCGGCGCATAGGCCAACGCCATGCGCGGCGCCGACTCCTCGCCCGCCTTCGTGCGCCAGCGCACCGTCTGCGTCGTGCGCGGATCGCCCGTGTAGGTCAGCGTCACCTGATCCGGCGCGACCGAGGAAGGGAACGACGTCAGCCGGTAAAACTTAAACAAGCGCCCGTCGCCCCGCCTATCGTTCGGCGTGCGCACCAGCATATGCCCAGACAGGGCCTCCGGCACCGCCTCGATCCGCCGTCCGCTATCCGTGTAAGACCGCGCGCCCACCGCCACCGTCTCCACCCGCAACACCTCCGGGCTCACGCCCGAAACCACGGGCATCGCCCCATCGCCTTGCGGCGAAACCACCACGAAATACGCGTCCACATTCCCCGCCAGCGAGGGCACGCCCAGCCCCACCCGCCCCGCCGCAAAATCCCGCGACCAAGTCGCGCAAACGTTGCCGCCCACCGTCCACGTAAGCGCCTCGTCGCGCGCAAAACCCTGCTCGCGCAACCAAAACGGGTCCGCTTCCGCCCGCACCGTCAGCACCACATGCACCCGCGCCGGCACGTCGATCTCGAACCCGATATACCCCGTCCCCAAAAACGCCCGCTCCGCCTTACCCAAACTCGCGAGCATCTCCTCGGGCGAAAACCGCGCCAGCGCCTCCGCCCCATGCTCCGCCACCAGCCGCTCCCGCAGGCCCGTCATGCGTTCCGCAAACCCGTCGCCCGTCGCCGCCCGCGCGTCCGGCGGACTCCAAAACGCCGCCGCCGCCGCGACCAAAATCGCCACCGCCAAACCGCGAAACAGCTTGTCCGAAAAGGTGCGCATCCCGCCTACACAGAGCCACCCTCGCGCAAAACGCCACCGACATCCGGCTCGCATGTGTGAGCGCCCCCGGCCAATCCGCCCCGCCAGGCGATTTTAGCCGTGCTCCCGCGCGCCGTCCGTGGTTACACATCCCCTTTTTAACCCCAACACACATCAATTTTATGGGACGCCAATGGCTTCACGCGAAACGCGCCGTCGTTAACAACAAAAAGGGCCAGCTCGTCGGCAAACTGGTCAAGGAAATCACCGTCGCCGCCAAACTCGGCGGCGGCGACCTCGCCGCCAACGCCCGCCTCTTCGCCGCCGTCGAGAAGGCCAAAAAAGCCTCCGTCACCCGCGACGTCATCGAGCGCGCCGTCCACAAGGGCGCCGGCACCGGCGGCGAAAAAACCGACCTCTCCGCCGTCACCTTCGAGGGCTACGCCCCGCACAAGGTCCCCGTCGTCGTCGAATGCTACACCGACAACGTCCAGCGCCTCGCACCCGAGATGCGCGTCCTCTTCAAAAAAGGCATCCTCGGCACCACCGGCTCCAACAAGTTCCTCTTCGACCACTCCGGCATCGTCGAGGCCTTCACCGCCGCCCCCGACGCCGATCTCGAGGCCGCCGCCATCGAGGCCGGAGCCAACGACTTCGCCCCGCTCACCCACGCCGAAAACGACGACATCCCCGAGGAAGGCGTCACCGGCGCGCGCTTCCTCTGCGATCTCACCGCCATCCACGCCGTCGCCGAATGGCTCAAGGCCAACGGCTGGACCGTCGTCACCTCCGAGATGGGCTACCTCGCCAAACAGTATCCGGAACTCAACGACGAGCAGCGCGCCGAGGTCGGCGATTTCCTGCACGCACTAGAAGACAACGACGACGTGCAACGCGTCTGGGCCGCATTCCGATAATACTCCGCGCTCCGCACGGAAAATCCCAAATCCCAACCACTCAAATCCCAAAGTCCCGATCCCCCCGAAATACCGCCCTGATCGCCGCTCCCCTTTAGGATTTAGCCGCTTAGGATTTAGGATTTTCCTCTTTGGGATTTGGCCGCTTGGGATTTGGGATTTCATCTCCGATGACCATTCCCCTCCCCTCCCGCTCCACCCTCCTCGTCGCTGGCGTCGTCGTTCTCGTCGCCGCCCTCCTCGTCGGGTTCTCCTACCTCAGCCCCGAACGCGGCGTGCGCCGCGCGTGGGACAAACTCGCGACCGCCATCGAGAAAAACGACATGGACGCCCTCGGCGGCCTCCTCGGCGACGACTACCAGGATGGCTTCGGCCAAGACCGCGCCGCCGCCCTCGAAACCTTCGCGCTCGTCCGCCGCCAGTTCATCGCCTGCTCCGTGAGCTACGATCAATCCGAGCTCATCCTCGACGCCAACGAACAGAGCGCCGTCACCCGCGCCCTCGTGCGCCTCACCGGCGCGGGCGGCCCCGGCGCGAAAACCCTCATCGACGCCTCCAGCTACAACCAACAGCCCGTCTCCTTCCGCTGGCGCCGCGATAGCAAACCTTGGGAATGGCGTCTCGTCTCCATCGACCACCCCGAGGCCGCTCGCGCCATCGCCCGCCTCAAACGCGAAGCCGCCTCGCTCGGCCTTTAACCTGCTTTCGCCACCCATGCTCTCCACTCCCCTCGGTCGCCTCCGCCTCATCGGCATTCTCGAAGGCATCTCGTTCCTCTTGCTCCTCGGCATCGCCATGCCGCTCAAATACCTCGCCGACCAACCGCTCGCCGTTCGCTACGTCGGCATGGCTCACGGCATCCTCTGGATCGGCTATCTCCTCGCTCTCGTGCCCGTCGCGCTCGATTACCGCCTGGGCTGGAAAACCATCGCCCTCGCCGTCATCGCCAGTCTCCTCCCCGCCGGCCCCTTCGTCTTCGACGCCAAAGTCCTCAAGCCCCTCGGCCAACAACCCGCCTGACCGCGTCTCCCAAGTCGAAAGGCGTTTGCCCCCGATCCACGATGCTTTAGTCCTTGCTGGTAAAGGCTTTATTGCCGAAAACCACCTCGATCAGCTCCCAGCTGGCGTAAACCGAGGTCAGTGGTTTGCTGTTGGTGATCGCGGTCCCGGAGTGGTTGGTCCGAATCCAGTCGATCGCCACTTTGATATTGATGGTGGTATCCTTGGTCCAGGCGGTCGGGATGATTTCATAAACGTGATCCGCCCAGTTTTTCTTACCGGCGTAATACACATCATAGGTCACGCTGTTTCTCGTCACACTGCCGACCAGGGGGCCGCCGCGGGCGGAGGCTTGATTCATCTGTCCCGTGTCATCCTGCAGAAAGGGCATGAACATGAGGTTGATCTTGTTCTGAGCGGGTGGGTTCGCCACGTCGTCGAGAAATACTTCCACCAAACAGATGTGCCGTCCGGTGTTGGGCGAAGTAAACTTCAGCGCGTTTTTAACGTGCTGATCGTGGAGAGCGGCTTACCAAGGTTATGCGGATCCGCTTCCCAGCAAGGAGCGGGGGTGTCTTCGGTGAAGCGAATACCGCGCCCGGCCTTTAGGTAGCCCTTCACGTGCCCGATGCCGTTGGAGTGGGTGGCCAACGCGCCCCAGTTTAAGGATGAGCTGGCCCACATCGACTCGCTGCCGTATCCGGAGGTGCCGCTGTTCCATGGGTTGAGACGGATGAGTTCGACTCCCATCGGCACGTGGAGTTTGCCAGGCGCGGTGCTGGCCACCGGCCCCCACGTGTAGGCGTGGAGCGCGGAGGTGAAAGTGATGAGGGCGGGGACGAGCTGGGATCGTAATTTCGTGGGGATATTTTTTTGGGGGGATGGTTTTTGAGGAAATTTTTCGTGGCGGAGATCGTCACCTCGGGCCGCTCATTGCTGGATCAAAGCCGACCATAATCGCGCGAAGCGCCACCAGGTGAAAGGGCATGGTCATTCTGGGTGGGGCTGACAGGAAACTACCGTGGCGAACGGCGAGTAGGAAGAGTGGAATATACGCCACAAAGAAGGCGCAAACGGGGCGAACGAGAAGGGGTAAGAAAGGCTAAGCCTGACGTGACAAGAAATTGATATTTCCTGCCATCAATTGATTACAATCTATCGTTTCCATGAAAGACCGCCGAGCCAGCGCGTATTTGATGATCCCGCTTGCGCGGGCGATGAACAGGCGAAGCCGCATGATTTAACAGAGCGAAACTTCACGGCGTGCGATGGTGAACCCGCGAGATGAACCCAAGCACGCCCGAGCGGCTGCTGGAACCGACCGGAGTGGCATTTTATTTTGCGCCCCCTTGCCTTCTTCGTGCCAGAAATCTGAATACACCGCGATTCTGGCACGCGCCGATCTCTCGTATGCTGACCATCCGCAACCTGCCCTTTCTCCACTGGCCCGACGCCTTCGTCATTGCTCGCGACGATCTCGAAATCGTCATGGTGCCATCGATCGGACGGGTCATGCGTTTCGCTCGCCCCGGAGGCCACAACGCTCTTTGGACGGACCCCGCCGCCGATGCTCACGCAATCGAAGGCTGGACCAACTGGGGCGGCGAAAAAATCTGGTTTTGGCCTCAGGCCGACTGGGGTGTCCACCAAGGCCACGGCTGGCCGCCACCCGAGCCCGTCGGAACCATGGCCGATGTTACCATCCTGCCCGATGGTCTCCGCTGGCGCCTCGCTCCCGTGCCCGGCTACCCCTTCCACATCACCCGCACCTTTACCCTGGACGCTTCACCAGGCAGCCCCGCCCGCTTCACCACGGAGATCGGTCCAGGCGGCCCCCGACCTTGGAGCGTCGCCCAAATTTCCCGCCCCGCCCACGTCCGAGGCCGTGCCATTCCCACCGCCCGCCCGCACCCCGAGTGGACTGCCATGAGCAAAGCAGTCACCCCCGCCGCCCCCGCGTTGGATCACGCCAAGCACGAATGGACCTACCCTTGTCCCACCTCCAAAAGTCTCAAGATCGGCCTCGATGCCGACCAGCTGCGTGCCCTCACCCCCGCCGGCCTTCTCTCCATCAACACCCTTGTGTCCGATAGCGACCGCGCCCGCTACGCCGCTGGTGAGTGCGCCCAGATTTTCACCGCCGCCGACGACAGCCCGCTCGTGGCTCCCGGGCTTCCGCCCTACGCGGAACTCGAGTTCATCGCCCCGCCCTGCTCCACCACCCTCGTTCAGCTCTGGCATCTTTGCTGAACCCGGTGCTTGATTGCAGAGGTAAGCGATAAAATGGCGGAGTGATTATTGGCTGCGGCCAAGGCGGCGAAAAGGGAGGTGTGCCAGCGTCACATGCCCTTTTCGACAACGCTGGCCCCGGCCAAAAGCACTCGTCAACATACCGCTTATTTCTGCAATTAAGCACTGGACAGTGTCGTCACGAGATAAATGCCCGGAGCAAGGCGCAACGAAACTGAACGGCGGCGAGAAACGAGGAGGAGCGTTTGGCTTAGCGGGTGGCGATGCCGCGCCACTCTTTGAGACGCAGGAAGGCGTTCTCGATCAGATGGCGCAGGGAGTAGATGTGCTTGTCGTGTTGACGGGGCTGCTTGCGGTTGGCGCTTGGAGGGATGACGACTTGCATTCCGGCCGCCTCGACCTGTTTGGCGATGGCGTCGGTGTCGTAGCCTTTGTCGGCGACGAGGCACTCGGCGGAAAGATTCTCGGTCAGTGCCGAAGCTTGAGTGCAATCCGCGACGGGATCCGCAGTAACAATGGCTCTGAGCGGCATACCATGCGCATCCACGGCCAAATGTATCTTCGTGTTTCGCTCCCTTTTGTGAGGCCGGTTTCCTCGTTGCCACCAATCGCGCCGGCGGCGTGGGCATGCGCCTTCACGTAACTGGCGTCGATCAGCAGCCACTCCATGTCCGGCTCTTGAATCAACCGTTCGAGAAGTTTTTCCCACTGCCCCTTGTCTCGCCACCTGCAGAACCGGCGGTGCGTGTTTTTCCAGTCGCCGTAGTCGGCAGGCAAATCCCTCCATGGCGCTACCGTCCGCAAGATCCACAGAACAGCGTTGACGAAACGACGATTGTCTTCAGCCACGCCGCCCAAACTGCACTCTCGCCCGGGCAATAGCGGCTCAAGCACCGCCCAAACCCGATCTGAAATGTCATGCCGACGATGTATTGCGACCATGCTCACCAGCAC
>DAIPIP010000020.1:0-25178 GCA_036770725.1 Opitutaceae bacterium | reverse complement strand
CAAGATCTTCTCCCAGTTCGAGCGCACCAAACAATTCTGGTCCTACGCCCTCGCCAAGGGCCTCATCGACAAGCCGCGCGACTTCATCCGCCCCATCCCGCACATCAGCTTCGTGCACGGCGAGAAAATGGTGAACTTCCTCCGCGCCCGCCACGCCGCCATGCAGGCGCATCCTTTCTTCGCCTCGATGGAGTTCTCCACCGACCGCGCCGAGATCGCCCGCTGGGCCCCCCTCCTCGTCGAGGGCCGCTCCGACGTTCCCATCGCCGCCACCAAGATGGACGGCGGCACCGACGTCGATTTCGGCGTCCTCTCCCGCAAGCTCCTCGCCTGGCTCGCCGCCCAGCCCGGCTGCGCCGTCTCCGCCGGCCAGCGCGTCGTCGATCTCGACCGCACCTCGCGCGGCTGGGACGTCGCGGCCAAAGACGTATCCACCGGACAAATACACCGAACCCGCGCCCCTTTTGTCTTCGTGGGCGCCGGCGGCGGCAGCCTGCCCCTCCTCCAGAAGGCCGGCATCCCCGAAAGCCGCGGTCTCGGCGGCTTCCCCATCGGCGGCCAGTGGCTCGTGTGCGACAACCCCGAGATCGTCGCCAAACACCAGGCCAAGGTTTACGGCCAGCCCCTCGACGCCGCGCCCACCATGGCCGTGCCCCACCTCGATACCCGCGTGCTCGACGGCAAAAAAACCCTGCTCTTCGGCCCCTTCGCCTCCTGGACCACCAAGTTCATCCACCGCGCCGGCAGTTGGACCGACCTGCCCGGCTCCTTCCGTCCCCACAACGTCGCCACCCTGCTCAAGATCGGCGCCAAGAACCTCGATCTCATCCGCTACCTCGTGCAGCAAGGCACGCAGTCCATGGATGATCGCATGGAGGTGCTGCACGTTTTTTATCCCGCCGCGAAAAAGGAGGACTGGAAACTCATCGACGCCGGCATCCGCGTGCAGGCGATCAAGAAAACCGACGGCGAAGCCGGCATCGTCCACTACGGCACGGAAGTCATCACCGACCAGGACCGCACCATCTCCGCCCTTCTCGGCGCGTCCCCCGGCGCGTCGGTCTGCGTCCACATCGTGTTGGAAGTCGTGCAAAAATGTTTCCCGCACCTGCTCGCCACGCCCGAGGGCCACGCGCGCATGAAGGCCATGATCCCCAGCTACGACTACGACCTGCGCGACCCCGCCCTCGCCGCCCGCTACGCCGACGCCTCCCGCGCGGTGGAGCAAAAGCTAGGCCTCAAGTAGCGCAGGCGTCCCGCCTGCATTCAGTCCCGGAGCACTCCCTTAGCAGGCTGGAAGCCTGCGCTACTTTCCAGGCTCGCGTTGCCGTTTCGTGACCTGCTGCCATGTTGTTTCCATGGCCCGCAAAGAAGACCACACCTTCGACATCGCCTTTTACGAAAGTATCCTTCGTCGCAACCCCTCTTATGCCGAGGTCGCCGAGATCCTAGGCGGGCTCTACACGAAGGCCGGACGTATCGCCGACGGCCTTAAAATGGACCGCAAGCTCGTGCGCCTCCAGCCCGACAACGCCACCGCGCGCTACAACCTCGCCTGCAGCCTCGCCCTCTCCAAGCGCCCCGCCGAGGCCCTCGCCACCCTCGCCCAGGCCATAGCCCTCGGCTACGACGACGCCGACTGGATGGCCGAGGACCCCGACCTCGAACCCCTCCGCCCCCGTCCCGATTTCCAGACCCTTCTCGACCTCGTCCGCCAAGCCGCGAATCCGAAAAACTAAGCACAGGCACATCAGGTTTTATCTGTGCCCATCTGTGCTATCTGTGGTCAACTTCACCCTCCCCTTTCCTTCCATGCCCGCCGTCCTCAACTACGAACCTCTCGTCCTCCCGCCTCGCGCCGAGCTTCCCCCGCTCACCGCGATCCAACGCGAGGTCCTCGCTCTCAAGAAACAGCGCAACGCCGTCATCCTCGCGCACAATTACCAAAACGAGGACATCCAGCGCGTCGCCGATTTCGTCGGCGACTCCCTTGGCCTGAGCTATCAGGCCCAGGCCGCGCAGGCCGACGTCATTCTTTTCTGCGGCGTCCACTTCATGGCCGAGACCGCAAAGATCGTTAATCCCGCCCGCACCGTTCTCCTCCCCGACCTCGACGCCGGCTGCTCCCTCGCCGATTCCTGCCCCGCCGACCGCCTCGCAGCCTACAAGGCCGCCCACCCCGACGTTTACGTCGTCGCCTACATCAACTGCTCCGCCGCCGTGAAGGCGCTCAGCGACGTCATCGTCACCAGCGGCAACGCCCAAAAAATCGTCTCCCGCGTGCCCGCCGACCGCGACATCCTCTTCGTTCCCGACCAAAACCTCGGCCAGTGGGTCTCCAAAAAAACCGGCCGCCAGATGCAACTCTGGCCCGGCAGCTGTTACGCCCACGTGCTCTTCACCACCCAGGCCATCGAGAAGATCCGTATCCAGTTTCCGGATGCGCCCGTCGTCGCCCACCCCGAGTGCGTCGAGGCCGTGCGCGACCTCGCCGACGAGGTCTGCTCCACCGAACTCATGGTCAAGTTCGCCAAGGAGTCGCCCGCCGACCGCATCATCGTCGTCACCGAGAGCGGCATGCTTCACCGCCTCCGCCGCGAGGTGCCGCACAAGACCTTCATCGCCGGCCCCACCGACACCTGCGCCTGCAACGACTGCCGCTTCATGAAGATGAACACCATCGAGAAGGTTCGCGACGCCCTCAAAAACATGAGCCCCGCCATCGAACTCCCCGAGGATATCCGCGCCGCCGCCCTCGCCCCCCTCCAGCGCATGCTCGACTGGAGCAAGTGAAACACCGAAGGACTGAGGTTTGAGGCCGGGCAAGCATAGGTCATGTGCAATTGGCCGATAAAGCCGGGGACGACCTCCGCGTCGTCCCCGCTTGCCGGACCGGACGGTCGATTAGCGGCCACCTCGGCTGCCGTTTCTTGCCACACGACGAACACCGACTCATGGCCGCGGTAGGCCCCGCGCTGGGCTGGGCCCAACCACAAACCATAGCCGTCCATGTAAACTTTGGTTTTTCGGTGTTTCCAGTGGGTAGTCAGCCCGCTCGCAGACCGTTCCGATGTAGCGGAAGCGCGAAGCGATTTCGTCCGGGTGCCGCGACAGATGCGAAACGACTCCTCCGTTTCGTGACGCTGAATACCACTGAAAACAGCAAAGACCCCGAAATATCCGTGTATCCGCCCGGCAGCACGGTGGCGCGGAACTGCGAGACGGTGATGGATTGAATCTTTCCGACCCTATTTTTCTGCCAAAATCCATGGATTCCAAACGCGCCCGGTCTCAGCACCGCGCGGCACTGGGCTGGGTTCGATCCCACTCTCGACCTATCGCCTCAACCAGCAGCCTTTGCACAATTTCTAGCAACACATTTACCCTTCCAGACAATTTCATCCCCATAATTTCCCCGCCCCGCCCCCAACCCCCGCTACCCTCGCCTTCGGTCTCGTCGCCAGGCGTCGTCGCCGTCGCTGATCGCTTCCCGTGTATCCTGCGGAACCTTCCTCCGCCCCACGGTGCATCCCCTCCCGGAGGTGGTGTTTTTTAACCGCCCACTTAGCTCCGCCAGCCAAGTCCCTCGCCCCGTTATCCCCTCCCCCCTGCCCCATGTTAACCCCCTCGCTTCGCACCCTGCTCGCCCTTCTCGCCTGCGCCCTGTCATTCACCACCAGCGCGCACGCCAGCGTGCCCGAGACCCTCTCCTACCGAGACCCTCTCCTACCTGGGCAAAGGGACCAGCCGTATCATGTGGGCGCCTTACGAAGGTGTGGATATCGGCGTCGAGTTTAGCGTGGTCGAGCTTGTTGCCGATCCATCCCGCGCCTTCGGCAAAGTCTGGCTCGGAGCCAAACCCCGCCCTCCCCACCCCGAACTCCAGACCGGTAGCCAGCTCGACATTAATCAGACCTTCATCTGGAACTCGCCCGACCGCACCGGAAACCTCCGGATCACCCGCCAGGCCGAGGCCATCGACGGCCGCCTCGTGCTTCGCGATATCTGGCAATGCGAGCCCACCACCGGCGTTTTTCTGAACCATGAATTCTTGATCGATACCGAGCAACACCCCAAGGCGGCCCTCAGCGCCCTGCTCGGTGCCTCCCCCGGCACCGTTCCCACCACGCCGCTCCTGTCGGATCTCGTCCAAACCAACGCCCGCTTCGTCCCCGGCGGCCCCCGCGCCGAGGTTTCCGGAATGCAGATTTCAGGCCTTGGCGGCAGCACCCTCACCATTCGTTTCAACGAAACGCTTACCCTTAGTGTTTTAAGCAACAGCCGCCGTCCCAACGAAGTTAGGCTGCGCTTCACCAGCATCAACAACACCGAGGACAGTCCCTTCACCTCCGGAGCTGCCGTCATAACCGCCGAGTGGAAGCCCGCCGCCACCACGGCCCCTTGACCGTTCGGGACTCCGCAATCCCGTTTACCCGCCCTCCTCTCCGCGCACCACCGCCGCCCGCGCCGCGCCCGGCACCAAGCTGGGCGCGGTCCCACTTTGGGACCGTCGCCACAACCGGCGCTCGTTGCTCAGCTTCGGCAGTTTATTTTTCCCTGACCTATACCTCCCCGTATTCCCACGGGACTCTCCTTCGCCCCTAGGCGCCTTCCGTCCCGGAGGCGCCGTTTTATTTACCCCTCCCATACTGCACCGCTGCCCGAGGTCCTGTCCTGCGCTCCCCAAGCCCCTGCCCACCATGTCCTACCCCTCGCTCCGTTCCCTGCTCGCACTCGTCACCGGCGCCCTCTCTTTCACCGCCACCGCGCACGCCGTCGTGCCAGAGACCCTCACCTATCCGGGTAATTCCAGCCGTATGACATGGGCTCCCTACGAAGGCGTCGGCATCCATGTCGATTTCAGCGTCACTGAAATCCTTTCCGATTCCTCCCGCCCCTCCGGCGTGGTTTGGAGAACTTCCAGGCCACGCCCTTTTCGCCTCCCGCCCCAGACGGGCAGCCAGCTCGATCTCCAGCAGACCTACCCCTGGAGTTCGCCTGATCGCCTCGACAGCCTTCAGGTCAACCGCCAGGCCGAGGCCATCGACGGCCGCCTCGTGCTTCGCACTCTCTGGCAATGCGAGCCGACAACCGGCGTTTTCATGAACCACGATTTCATGATCGATATCGAGCAACACCCCGAAGCAACTCTCGATACCCTGCTCGGAGCCGCCCCTGGCGTTGGTCCGACGGCGCCCCTTCTATCAGCTCTCGCCAAGACCACCCCGCGCTTCGCCCCCGGCAGTGCCCACGCCGAGGTCAACGGCGTGCAGATTTCAGGCATCAAAGGCGAGACCCTCACCGTTCAGTTCAACGAAACGCTCACCCTAAGTGTGTCCATCGAGAGCCGCCACCCCGCCGAAATTCGCCTGCGCTTCACCACCGCCAACAAGGACATTGACGTCCCCTTCGTTGCCGGAGCCGCGATCATAACCGCCGAGTGGAAGCCCGACTCCACCCCTTAACCGGTTGAACCTCCGCCAGGGTCCTTCCATCACTTTGCTCGCGATGCCCTCCTCCCCGCGCCCCAACCTGCTCCTGATCGTCACGGATCAGCAACGCTTCGATACGATCCGCGCCCTGGGCAATCCGCATATTCGCACCCCCCACCTCGACTGGCTGGTCGATACCGGCGTCACCTTCACCCGCGCCTATAGCGACGCCCCCATTTGCGTGCCCGCCCGCTCCACCCTGATCACCGGCCTACACTACAGCTCCCTGCCGCCAGGCCACGGCAACTTCGGCCAACCCACCGTGCCCGCCGCCACCACCGCCGCCAACCTCAGCGTCTCGCCCACCGCGCTCGGCTCCGGATTTATCGCGACCAACTACAACGGCGGCAACGGCCTCACCGGTCGCGACCAGACCGCGATGACCCTCGCCGATGCCATCGCGCTCGACGACTACGTCACGTTCACCGTGACGCCCGCGACCGGACACCAGCTCACCGTCACCCAGCTGCGTCCGCGCCCGGTTTCCCAAAACCGGGTGCGCACCTTCACCGTGATGAGCAGCGTGGGCGGCTTCACCACCGGCGCGGCCCTGGGCACCTTCACCACCCAGGCCAACCAAAACCACGCCATCATCACCCTCCCCATCGCCGGCGTGGCGGACCAGACCGAACCCGTCGAATTCCGCATCTACGTCCACGGCTTCGACAGCGCATTCGGCTCCGTCGGCCTCGGGGTGGGAGCCGGCGAAGACCTCCTCGTCGATGGCACCATCACCGCCGTCGGCTCCGGCGGATCCGGCGGATCAGGCTTCGTGCAATCCGGCGACGGACTCCTCGTCATGGAAGCGGAAAACGCCCCCAGCATGCTCGTCGGCACCGGAGCCGCCGCGGGCTTCGACTGGGTGCAATTGGCCGATGGAGCCGCATCCGGCGAACTCGCCATGATCGTGCCCAACGGCGCCTCGCCCTCCCTCGTCGTCGCCACCGCCGATGCCTCCGCCCTGGAGTTCCCCGCCACCTTCACCCAATCCGGCGCACACTACCTCTGGGTCCGCGCCCGGGCCACCGTGGCCAACGGCACCGACGACTCCATCAACTACCGCCTCAACGACGGTGCGCTCGTGCGGCTCAACACCGCCAACAACACCAACTGGACGTGGACGCGCGCCGGCAACACCCTGAACATCCCCTCCACCGGCCAGCACACCGTGAGCATCTACATGCGCGAAAACGGCACCCAGGTGGACAAGCTCCTCCTCACCCCCGACGCCGCCTACACCCCCACCGGCACCGGCCCCGCCGAGACGCAGTAAACCGCCCCCGCAGGCCGAACCGGTTCCCACCCGCCCCCCGCATGATCATCGTGCGGGGGGCTTTTTTTTCAGCGCCCGGGGAAACGCCAAACTCGCCCCGCACCCCGCCTTCTCCGCACCCCACGCAAAATCCGCGGCGGCCCGAAACCGAAGTGGGACGTGTTCCCAAAGCCTCCGCCTTTACCGCCTCGCCGTTGTATCCAAACCTTCAGCACATGTCCAAGAGCCCCCGCCCCGCCCCGGTTAACTTCAAGCTTCACCGCCTCTCCCAACGCGACACGCGGAGCGCGCAAGGCTGGTCCCCCTTTCGCACCCCGCCCGCCGGTCGCGTCCTCCTGTTGGCGCGCCGCTCCGTGCACTGGCTCGAACCGCGCATCGTCGCGGCAGGCGACGCGGCGGCCTGGCCGGAAGGCGCGCGCGTCGTCATGCTCCTCGCCCAGGGCGGAGTCGGCGCGCGCCCCGCGCTCTGGCTCCCGCTACCGGGCGCGGGACACCGCTCCCACCTCGAAATGCGCAAGGGCCGCGTCGGCGTGGCATGGACCATCGACGACCCCGAAAAAGCCGCCCGCGCCCCCCTCTGGTTGCAGGTCGAGGGCGACGACGCCGCCACCTTGGTCGCCGCCGCGTGCGACCACCTCAAGAGCGTGCTCCCCGGCTTCCGCACCCGCGCCGACAAGCCCGCCGCGCCCTGGATCGACACCTTCGGCTGGTGCACATGGGACGCGTTTTACCAGGAAGTCAGCGCCGCCAAAGTGCTGCGCGGCCTGCGCTCCCTCGCCGCCGGCGG
Organism: Opitutaceae bacterium; assembly: GCA_036770725.1. Lineage (GTDB taxonomy): Bacteria > Verrucomicrobiota > Verrucomicrobiia > Opitutales > Opitutaceae > IMCC26134_A. Next base: position 17,626 of record DAIPIP010000020.1, on the reverse strand, counting down.
CATGGCCCCGCGCTGGATGATCCTCGACGACGGCTGGCAAGACACCGACGGCTGGACCCTGCGCTCGACCGCCGCCAACTCCAAATTTCCCGGCGGCCTCGCGCCCCTCGTCGCGTCCGCGCACACGCTCGGCGTCGAACACTTCGGCGTCTGGCACGCCTTGCACGGCTACTGGCACGGCATCGCTCCTTCGGGGCCGCTCGGCCGACGCCACCGCCCCGTCGCCGTGCCGCAAACCACCAAAGAATTCACCGGCTGGCCCGAAGCCCACGATCCGCGCGTGCGCCAAACCCTGCCGCCGGAGGAATGGGCGCCGTTCTACGACGCGTTTTACGCCGAACTCGCGGCGGCGGGCGTCACGTTCACAAAAGTGGACGGCCAATCCAACACCGACCTGCACGCCAGCGCCGCCATCCCGCCCGCCCGCCTGCACGAGGCCGCCCAGCGCGCCCTCCAAGGCGCCGCCGCCAACCACCTCCGCGCCGGCGTCGTTCACTGCATGGCCCACTCGCCCGACATTTTTTGGCGACTCCCCTTCGGCAACGCCTGGCGCAACTCCGACGACTTTTATCCCGACAAACCCTTCGCCGCCCAGGCCCGCCACCTCGTGGACAACGCCTACAACGCGGTGCTCTTCGGCGAACTCGCCTGGCCGGATTGGGACATGTTTCACTCCCGCCATCCGCACGCTTGGTTTCACGCCGTGGCGCGCGCCCTCAGCGGCGGGCCGGTTTTCGTGAGCGACAAACCCGGCCGCCACGACTTCGCGCTCCTGCGTCGTCTCGTGCTGCCCGGCGGCCGCGTGCCGCGCTTCCCGCGTCCCTGCCGCCCTCCCGCCCGCTGGCTCTTTGTCGATCCCCTGCGCGGGGCCGAACCGCTCGTGCTTGCCAACGCGTCCCCGGGCGGCGTGGCCGTCGCGGGCTTCTTCCACTGCCGCGCCGAAACCCCCGAAGGCGCGCCGTCCACCATCGAGGCGAGCTGGCGCGCGGCCGATCTGCCGGGACTCGGCGCAGGCCGCGAAGTCCTGATCCACGATCCGGAAAGCGGAGTCTCCCGCGTGGCCGCTCGCGGTGCCAGCCAGCGGGATTTGTTGCCCGCTCCCGGCGCGGTGGCCCTGCGCGTGGTCTCGCCGATCGTCGGCGGACTCGTCGCCCCGCTCGGCCTGCGCGGCATGCCCGCCGGCGCGGCGGCGATCGCGGCGGTCGAGGAGATCGCCACCGGCAGCGTGCGCGTGGCCCTGGCGTATCCAGGAAACCACGACATCTGGTGCCGTCAGGCGCCCGCCGCCGCCTGGCTCGACGGCCGCCGCATCCCGGTCCGGCACGATCCGGCCGCCGGCCTGCTCGGCGTCTCGCTGCGCGCCCCCGGTTCGCTGGTGCTGGATTTCGCCCTGCCCTCCGCCGACTTCCTTGCCTGAGCACGCCTTCGGCGAACCCATCGGGCCGACTAGCGGCGACCGGGCCAGGTGGCTGGTCGCCCCCAGAAAGCGTCGGCCCGCCCGCCGTAGTAGGCGTCTAGCACCGCGTCCATCACCGCCGAGGTGCGAGTGGCGCTTTCTCCGGTGCTGGGGCATTCGCCACGACCGAGGAGCGCGTTGACCACGGTCTGGATGAGCGGCTGTTGCACGTGGGGCGGATTCGGATGATCGAAGGTCCGCACGCCATCGCGAGTTTCCAGACGCACCGGCTCGCCGCCGAAGGTGGAAAACACCAACCGTCCGGCGCCGCCGGTTAGCACGATTTCGTCGGCGGGCAGCGCGCTGGCGAAATTCCACGAACCCACCCCGGGCACGCCGTCGCGCGTGCGAAAACTCATCGCGACGACGTTCTCCACCGGCAGCGGCGAGTCGATGTTGGCGGCGTGGCCGGCGACGCCCTCGAGCGGGCCGACCAGGTGGTCGAGCAAATCGAGCGTGTGCGAGGCCAGGTCGAGGAAAAGGCCCCCGCCGGCGTTCGCGGCGTCGAGTCGCCACGGAGCGGAGCCGTCGGCGTTGAGCGCGGGCGGCGAGCTGGCGTAGCGGGCGGAGACGCCGGTCAGCCGGCCGATCCCGCCGTCACCAAGCAATTCCGCGACGCGCACAAAGCGCGGCAGACATCGCCGATAATAGGCGGCGAACACCGGCGCGCCCGCGGCGCGAAACGCGCTCAAGATCGCCTCGCACTCGACCGCGCCGCGCGCGAAGGGTTTTTCGATGTAGGCGGGTTTGCCGGCGGCCGCGGCGAGCAACGCGCCCTCCAGATGAGCGCCGGGCGGAGTGGCCACGTAGATGGCGTCCACCTCGGGGTCGGCGACGAGCGCGCGGGCGTCGTCATGCCAGCGGGGCACGCCATGCCGGCGCGCGTAGTCCGCCGCCTTGGCGCCGTCCCTCCGCATCACGGCCACGAGTTCCGAGCCTTCGGCTTTTTGCAGGGCGGGACCGCTTTTGACCTCGGTGACGTCTCCGCAGCCAAGGATGCCCCAGCGAACGGTCGCACGGCGGACGAACGGGGTGGAAGTTGTCATGCACCGCACCATGCGCGGCGCGCCGGAACCGGGGCGACAACATTTGCACGCTTGCCGCGCGCCCGGCGCGACGCCACCCAAACGGGCACGATATGCGCATCTATTTTATGGGGATTTGCGGGACGGCGATGGGCAACGCGGCGCTGCTCGCGCGCGCGGTCGGGCACGAGGTGCTCGGAGCCGACGCGGGCGTTTATCCGCCCATGAGCAACGTGCTCGCCGAGGCCGGCGTCGCCCTGCACGAGGGCTACGACGCCGCACGCTTGGAAAAACTCGCCCCCGATCTGGTCGTGATCGGCAACGCGATGTCGCGCGGCAACCCCGAGGTCGAGTGGCTGCTCGATACCCGCGCGCTGCGCTTCGTGTCCCTGCCCGCGCTGCTCGGCGAAACCGTTTTGGCGGGGCGCAAAAACATCGTCGTATGCGGCACCCACGGCAAGACCACGACCACCGCGCTGGCCGCCTTTCTCCTGCGCGAAAACGGCCGCGACCCCGGCTTCCTCATCGGCGGCGTGCCGCTCGATCCGCCCTCCGGCAACCACCTCGGCGCGGCGGAAGACCCCTTCGTGATCGAGGGCGACGAATACGACAGCGCGTTTTTCGACAAGCGCTCCAAATTTATCCACTACGCGCCCCATGTCGCGGTGCTGAACAACCTCGAGTTCGACCACGCCGACATCTTCCGCGACCTCGCCGACGTGCAGCGCACCTTCTCCCATTTGACCCGCATCGTTCCGCGCAACGGCTGGGTCGTGCTCAATGGCGACGACGACAATCTCCGTGCGCTCGGCCCCCTGCCTTGGACCCGCGTAGTGCGCGTGGGCGCCGGACCGGACAACGATGTTCGTATCACGAACTTTACTGAGGACGCGCGCGGCGTGCGTTTCACCCTGGCTTGGAACGGCGAAAACTGGGGCGACGTCAGCTGGTCCTCGCCGGGGATTTTCAACGCGCGCAACGCCGCCATGGCCGCCACCGCCGCCGCCCTCTCGCTCGGCGGCAAAGAGCGTCTCTCCCTCGCGCCGCTCGCCCGCTTTCGCGGCGTAAAACGCCGCCAGGAAAAACTGGTGGAGCGCCCGGGGCTCACCGTGATCGAGGATTTCGGTCATCACCCCACCGCGATCGCCGAAACCTTGACCAGCCTCCGCGCGCGCCATCCGGGCGCCGTGCTCACGGCGGTTTTCGAGCCGCGCAGCAACACGGCCCGCACCCGCACGCTGCAAGCCGCCTTCCTCCGCGCGCTGGCCCAGGCCGACGATGTTTTCATCGGTGCGGTCAACCGCGCCGATAAGTTGAAAGAAGACGAGCGCTTCGATGTCGATGCGGTCGTGGAACAGCTGGAAACCCAGGGCGTGTCCGCCGCCACCGCGGCGACCAACGCCGAGGTCCTCGCCAAACTCAAATCCTCCACCCTCGGCCCCGGAGCCGCTCTCGCCGCCCGCGGGCGACCGCGCGTGACGGTGTTTTTTTCCAACGGCAGCTTCGACGGCATCATCGCCGCCTACGCCCTGGCCGCAAAGGCCTGAACACCCGCCGCACCCGCCTGGCGCGCCCCCGGCGCCCCCGCCTGCCTCAACCCGCCCGAATCGCGAGCGCCTTCACGTGCCCGCAACCGGGCAGGGCGCGGATTTTCGCCAAAATCTCCGCCTGATGAAAACGCAGCTGGGTTCCCGCTACCGGCTGGTTGTAGAGAATCGTGAGCTTTCCCCGAGGGTCGATCTGCCCGGCGTGCGAATAGTGCGCGATGGCCTGGCCCACGAGCCCCGGCCAGTTTTCGCGAATGGCATCCTCCGGCGCGGCGCGCCCGATCTGGTGCTTGATCAACAGCTCCTCGATCAGCGGCGAAAGCGAACGCGTGGGCCGCTTGAACTGTCGCGCCGGCACGTCGTCCCGCACCCCGCGCAACGCCGCGACGAGCTCGCGCGCGGCACGCGGAAACGGATCGGGAGAAGAGGGCGTCATTACGCCGACCACCCAAAGGTCGCTCCCCTCGCCAGCCAAGCGCACAAATCAACCACTCTTTTCACAGGCCCCCGCCCCGCCCCCGCCCCCGCGCTTCGGTTTCGCGATTCTCCCCACCCGGACATCGGCACTAAACGGTTGCCGGACGCGGTGCGGTCCTCTGACTTTCGCCTCTTTACGTCAGGCAACAGCGTTCGCAGCTCGCAGGCTCCACCTTCCCCTTTTTTCCGTCTTGTCTCTCAACTCATGCATCTAAAAGCGCTCAAGCTCCACGGCTTCAAGTCCTTCGCCGATCCCACCACCTTGCGCTTCGAGCCCGGCGTCACCGCCATCGTCGGCCCCAACGGCTGCGGCAAATCCAACGTCGCCGACTCCATCCGCTGGGTGCTCGGCGAACAATCCGCCAAGGCCCTTCGCGGCGGCAAGATGCAGGACGTCATCTTTGAGGGCGCCGATACCCGTAAACCCGCCCAGATGTGCGAGGTTTCCCTCCTCCTCACCGACTGCGAAAAGCAGCTCGGCAGCGAATTCCACGAGATCGAGATCATGCGCCGCGTCTATCGCGACGGCGGCGGCGAATACTTCTTCAACGGCCAGCCCTGCCGCCTCAAAGACATCCAAAAGCTGTTCATGGACACCGGTATCGGCCGAACCAGCTACTCGATCATGGCCCAGGGCCAGATCGACCAGATCCTCTCCTCCAAGCCCGAGGAGCGCCGCGCCGTTTTCGAGGAGGCCGCCGGCATCACCAAATACAAATCCCAGCGCAAAGAAGCCCTGCAAAAGCTCGCCCTCACCGATACCAACCTAACCCGCGTCGCCGACGTCATCACCGAGGTCGGTCGCCAGATCGGTTCCCTCAAGCGCCAGGCGACCAAGGCCCTTCGCTTCAAAAAACTCTCCTGGCGACTGCGCCACCTCGTCCTCGCGCACCACGGCCACAACCACGCCCACCTCGCCGCCCAGCTCGCCGCCCTCGAGGAAAACGTCATCAAACTCCGCGCCGCCGCCGAGACCCGCCGCACCCACCTTCAACAACAGCAATCCGCCCTCGAAGAGAAAAAAGCCGCCCGCTCCCGCCTCAACCAGCGCGTGCAGGAAGCCCAGCAGGCCGTCTTCGATCTTCGCTCCGAAAAAGAGCAGGCCGAGAACTCCGCCAACCTTGCCCAGATCAAACGCAGCGGCCTCGCCGAGCGTCTCGCCTCCTCGCAGGACAACCTTTCCGAGCTCGAAATGCAGCTCCGCGAACTCGAGTCGCAGGTCGATACCGGCGCGCAGGACAAACAGATGCAGCTCACGCTCCTCGGCAGCTCCGATGCCGTTTTCCAGGACCGCAACCGCGAGCTCGGCGTGCTCGAAGCCGAGCTCCAAAAACACGAGCAGGAAATTTCCCAGACCAAGTTCCAGCTCCTCCAATTCGAGAGCAACGTCGCCCGCCTTCGCACCGACACCACCAGCTACGAGGTGGATCAAAAAACCTCCGCCCAGCGCCACGACGCGCTCGCCGCCGAGGTCGAGGGCGTGCGCATCCAGCAAAACGAGGCCGCCGCCGCCCTCTCCGAAATCGGCGCCCGAGCCGAGGAGGCCCAGGTCGCCAAAGCCCGCGCGCACTCCGAGACGCAGGACCTGCAAATCCAGATCGGCGACCTCACCAAAGAATTCCGCGAAGCGCAGAAAAAACTCCAGGAGATCGACCGCAATCTCGCCCAACGCACCGCGCGCCTAAAACTCCTCCAACAACTCGCCGAAAAATTCGAAGGCTTCGGCGAAGGCGCCAAAGCCATTCTCCAAGGCCGCTTCAACAACCTGTTGTCGGGAGGGACGAGCTCCGTCTCGTCCGGATCAGTCGCGGCGGACGGCACGGAGGCCGTCCCTCCCCCCCCCGCAGCCAAACCGCGCCCCGTCACCGACGGCCTGCGCCCACGCGCCGAGTGGGCCCGCGCCCTCGAAGCCCTGCTCGGTTCCGCCAGCGAGGCCGTGGTCGTCGCCGACCTTGATGTCGCCCAACGCATCCTCGCCGAACTCGAAACCCAGCAAATCGGCAGCGCGGCGCTATCGATCTCAAATCTCAAATCTGAAATTTTAAATGCGCCGGAGGCGCTCCCCCCCGGCCTCCGCCCCGCCACCGATTCCCTCGACGGCTTCGATTCCGACCATCCCGCCGTCGCCCTCCTCCGCTCCTGCTACCTCGCCGACGACCTCTCGGCCTTCCTCACCTACTGGCGCGCCAACCCCGATTTCCGTTTTCTCGCCGTCGCCACCGCCAAGGGCGAACTCGTCGATTCGCGCGGCGTCGTCTTCGGCGGCTTTCGCAAAAAAGGCGGCATCGGCAGTCTTGTGCAACGCGAGATCGACCTCCGCGAAACCGCCAAGGCCCTCGCCGACGACCAAGTCGCGCACGACGCCCAGCGCCAGGTCATCGACGCCCTGCAACTCCGCCTCAACGAGGCCGAGACCGGCCTCGAAGAAAAACGCGCCGAGGTCCTCGAAGCCTCCCAAAACCTCGCCACCGTGCAGCAGGAGGAGCGCAACGCCCAGCGCGCCGTCGAGGAGATCGCCCAGCGCGTCGAGCGCATGGACCGCGAACTCCAGCAACTCGAGGCCGCCCGCCACGAGACCCAGTCGCGCTTCGAAAAAGCCCGCCTCCAACTGGTCGAGGCCGAGCAATCCGTCGAGGCCGGTCGCGTGCGTATCCAAGAGTTGGAGACACTCGTCGCCGCCCAGCGCACCGAGCGCGACGTGAAGCGCGACACCCTCGCGCAGGCCCGCCTCGAACTCGCCGAGCGCCGCCAAAAGGTCGAGGTCCTCGACCGCGGCCTCGCCGACATGCAGCGCCGCCGCGCGCAGATTTCCGAGATCCTCATCCAGCGCCAGCAGGAGATCGAAACCTGGAGCGACCAGACCGCCACGCTCGACCAGGAGGCCGACGCCCAGCGCGCCCGCGCCGCCCAGATCGCCGAGACGCTTGTCGTCGCCGCGCAGCAGGTGGAGGCCATCCGCACCGAGTTGTTCGAGGTCGAGAAGACCATCAACGGCGTCGAGTCCTCGCAGGACGGCATCCGCACCGACGCCGAAAAATCCGCTTCCGACCTCAACCGTTGCGAAGTCGAACTCGCCCAGACCCGCAGCCGCGTCGAGTTCATCGTCGAGGACGTGCAGCGCGAATTCCAGCTCCCCGTCGGCAGCTACGACTGGCGCGGCCTGCTCTACCGCGCCGACGAAGACCCGCCCGACATCAAGGACCTCGACCTCGACGACGACGAGGACGACGCGCCGGCCGCTTCGGGAGGGACAAGCTCCGTCTCGTCCGCTCCGATCATCTCGGGAGGGACGAGCTCCGTCTCGTCCGCTCCGATCGCCCCCGCGCCGGAGGACGGCACGGAGGCCGTCCCTCCCGCCGAATCCTCGGAAACCGCCGCCGCGCCCGCCAAACGCCGCCGCAAAAAAGGCCCCAAGCCCGACGCCACCGAGGAAGACCTCGCCGCCCTCGCCGAGTCCGCCGACTGGTCCGCGATCAAGACCGAGATCGACGCCCTGCGCGCCCGCCTCGCCGGTATGGGCGCGGTGAATACGGGCGCCATCGAGGAATACGCCGAGCTGAAGCAGCGCTACGATTTCCTCAAGGGCCAGAGCGACGACCTCGGCACCGCCAAGGCCGACCTCATGGCCACCATCGACGACATCAACCGCACCTCGATGGAGCAGTTCCAGATCACCTTCGATCAGATTAAAAAGAACTTCATCTATACCTTCCAGACGCTCTTCGGCGGCGGCATCGCCAACCTCGAGCTCGTCGTCGCGGACGACATCCTCGAGTCCGGCATCGAGATCACCGCCCAGCCCCCCGGCACCAAATTGAAGGGCATCACCCTGCTCTCCGGCGGACAGAAAACCCTCACCGCCGTCGCCCTGCTTTTCGCGCTCTACATGGTAAAGCCCTCGCCCTTCTGTTTGCTCGACGAGTTGGACGCCCCGCTCGACGAGTCGAATATCGGCCGTTTCACCAACCTGCTCGGCAAGTTCGTGGACAACTCCCAGTTCATCATCATCACGCACAACAAGCGCACCGTCTCGGCCGCGCAGGCGATCTACGGCGTCACGATGGAGGAGCGCGGCGTGTCGAAGACCGTATCGATGCGCTTCAACCAGGCGCGCGGCGAACCCGAGACCCAGCCCGAAAACATCGCCGAGTCCGTGCGCGGCGCCAAGAGCCGCACCCAAGCCGCCACCGCCGCCGACGCCGCCGTGGTTGGCTAAAATCATGCCTCGCTTTGCATCCACGCCCGCCATTCCCTCTCTAAATCCATGTCGGAAAGTCCTCGTTTAAGAATCCATTGGGCCGGTGCCAAAACCACTCCCGGCACCTGGTATCTGGGCCTGTTTGGTCGCTACGAGCGCAAAGCCGGCGGAGGCAGACGCCGTCGTGGCTGGGCCATCAGCGTGCGCGGTCTGCTCTGCTGGTCCGCGGTCGCCGCCGTTTGCGGGTATTTTCTCGGCGCGGCCTACGTTTGGCAAAAACAGGCGACGCGCCCGCACAACGAAGTCACCTACACCGACGTGTTGTTGTTTCCTCTTCGCAAGGACGAGATTCGCCTCAAGCGCGGTCGGGCTCTGATCGCCGAGGGCCGCGATGCGATCCGGGCGGGCGATTCCCGAACCGGCTTCATGCTTTTGCGCAGCGGGCTCCAGCGCAACCCCGACGACCTGGAGGCGCGCCTGCTCGTGGCGCGATTCTTTCTCTCGGCCCGCGTGCGCAATCACGCCCACACCTTTCTGATGGAGGGCTTGGACCTGGGCTGGCCGGGCCGCGACTATCTCGAAACCGCGCACGGCATCATCGCCTCCAGCGAAGATCACGAACTCATGATCACTTTCTGCGATCGCGCGCTCGCGCTGCACGATCCGGAAAAACACCCCGCCGAAGACCGCCTCTGGCTGCTCTTAAACCGCCTGAACGCGACATTCGACGCGGAACAATACGAGGCCGTTTTCACCTTCCTTGATACCCACGAATCGGAATTCGAGCCCTCCATCGTCCGGGAAAAACGTCTGCTCGCCCTGCTCGGCCAGGGCCGTTCGGAAGAAGCGGTCGCCTTCGTCGAACAGTGGCGCGCCAGCGCGGGCGAAACTCAGACGGTGATGCGTCTCGCCGTCCGGACCTATCGCGAAACCAAGCTTCTCGATAAAATGGACGATGCGCTTGCGACCCTGATCGCACAAACGCCGACCGACCCGCGCGTGCATGCATTTTCGATTATCCAAAACCTGCTCGCCGGCCGCGACACCGATAGCCTCGCCGCGATCGACAACTACATCTTCCGCTTCGGGGGCACCCCGCAAAACCTCACCTCCATCGCCGTCGCGCTCGGGCAGATCGGCCGGGTGGAAGAACTCGACCTCGTGATCACCGCTTTGGAAGAACGAGGCGTGCGCGACGCTCGCATCGGCGCCGTCCGGCTTATCGCCCTTATCGATGAGCATCGGTTCCAGGAAGCACTGGAGCAGGTCCGTGCCCTACGCACGATGACCACCCCCGGCGATTCCTCCGCCATCGACGCCAACCTGGACTACAACGAGGCCCTGCTCATCGCCCTTCTAGACCCCGCCCGCGGCGCCCAATCTTCCTTCGTGGACAAGATTCGCCCCCTTCAGCTCACCCTGCCCTTTTATCGGAATGCCATCGCCTTGCTTCGCCTTCGCGGCCGGGTGGATACGGCCAGGCAAATTGTCACCTTCGCGGAGGGCGTGTTTCCCGGCAACGCGTCCCTGGCCGGGTTGCGCGCCGAGTTGGATGCAGAGATCGCTGCGGCCGCCCCTGCCGACGATCCCGCTGACAACACAATCAACGAAACCCTCGCGACTTCACCGGCCTTCTTCGCCGCCCTTTCCGCTTATCGCGAAGCGGGAAACACCGCCGCAGGTCTGGCCCTCATCCGCGACGTTCGCCGGGAAAGTCCCGTCTGGCTCGCCGCCGAGCAACAGGCCGTTTCCCGCGCCGAGATCGGTCTGCTCGCCCGAGGCGATGACCTCGTCGCCCTTCAAGGAGCCGCCCGCGTTTACCTCAACGGCGACCTCGCTCGCTCTCAGATCATAACCGCGCTCGCCACCGATCTCCACCAGGATGGCTTGCCCGAAAAATCCCTCCTGCTGCTCAACGAGGTCCTCCGACGCACCCCAAACTACGAGCGCGCCAGGCTCACCCGCGACGCCTTCTTTCCGCCTCCACCACCCGATCCGCCGACCACCCCAACCCCGGACCCGGGCGACGATGCCGCCAAAACCTTGTAAGAATAATCCGCGTCTCCATCGCGCGAAATTAACACGCCTTGCCTAGGCGTGAGACGGTTCTGTTGCTTGATTGCAGAGGTAAGCGATAAAATGGCGGAGTGATTATTGGCTGCGGCCAGGCTGCGGCCAAGGCGACGAAAAAGGAGGTGTGCCAGCGTCACATCCCCTTTTCGACAACGCCGGCCCCGGCCAAAAGCGCCCGTCAGGGTATCGCTTATTTCTGCAATCAATCACTGGCGCGGTCGAACCACGCCCCTCCCCTCCCTCCTTCGGAAGCTTCGCCATGCCGGCAAATTTGGCCTGCTGAATTCCGAAAATAAAATCGCACGCTTGCTTTTATTAGCCCCCTAATCATTAGGAGGCTGACTATCACCCAGCTAACTATCCCGAAATGCCCCATCTCCTGCTAAAAGATCTTCCGCGCTACGAGTGCCTCCTCGAATGCGCCAAAAAGTTTCCGGACCTGAATCCCTCGGCCTGCGAAAGCTTCCTCCATCTTCTGCGCGCCGGCGACGAGGCCTTCCGCGTGATCGACGCCCACTTCAACGCCCACGGTCTCAGCCAGGGGCGTTTCACGGTGTTGATGCTCCTGTTCGACAAAAACAATGGCGAGCCCCACGCCCTCACTCCCGCCCAGCTCGCCGAGCAGTCGGGCGTCACCCGTGCGACCATGACCGGGCTCATCGACACCTTGGAACGCGACGGCATGGTGCTCCGCACCCCCGATCCCTCCGACCGCCGCCAAGTCTCGGTCGAGCTTACTCCGCACGGGCTTCAGTTTTTGCAAGGCCTCCTTCCCGAGCATTTCGCCCGCATCAACACCCTGCTCGAACCGCTCAGCGAAACCGAACGCCGCACGCTTGTGCGTCTGCTCGGCAAGATCACCGACCAGGCCATCGAAGCGTTCCCGTCTCTCGGCGAAGCCTCCGCCGCCCCCGCCTGATCCTCCCGATTTCCCGTTTTTCGCTCCATCTCTTTCTCCTCATCTCGCCATGAAAAAACCTGTCCAGGCCGTCATCGGTCTCGCCATCGCCCTGCTCATCGTCGGCCCCGTCGTCGGCCTAAAAGTGTTCCAGATCGGCAATCTCATCGCCTATGCCGGCGACATGCAGGCCGCCGGCATGCCGCCCGCCGCCGTGGCCACCGCCCCGGTTGAAACCCAGGCGTGGGGCAACACCCTCCTCGCTGTCGGTTCCCTCGATCCCGTGCAAGGCGTCACCCTCGCCGCCGAACTCGGTGGCAAGGTCTCCTCGATCCAGGTCGAGAACGGCGCGGCCGTCGCCGAGGGCGATATCCTGGTGCGCCTCGACACCGCCGCCGAGGAGGCCTCGCTCGCCTCCGCCCAAGCCAGCCTCCGTCTTGCGCGCATCAACCTCGATCGCGCCAAGGATCTTCTCGCCCAAAGCACCATCTCCCAGTCCGAGTTCGACGCCGCCGACGCCTCCCACACCCAAGCCCTCGCCAACGTCGCCAACCTCCAGTCCATTATCGACCGTAAATCCGTGCGCGCGCCCTTCGCCGGCCGCGTCGGCATCCGCACCGTGAACCTCGGCCAGATCGTGCGCGAAGGCGACCCGGTCATCCCGCTCCAGGCGCTCGATCCCGTCTACGTCAACTTCTCCGTCCCTCAGCGCAACGTCGCTCAACTTGCCGTCGGCCTCGCGATCTCCGTTTCCATTGCCGGTCTCGACGCGCCCGTCGAGGGCCGCATCACCGCGATCAACCCCCAGCTCGATCCCGCCACGCGCAATGTCCGCGTCCAGGGCACCCTCGCCAATCCAGACGAGCGCCTGCGCCCCGGCATGTTTGCCACCATCACGCTTTCGCTTCCCGGCGAGAACGATGTCGTCGCCATCCCGCTCACCTCCGTTCTCCACGCCGCTTACGGCGACAGCGTGTTCGTCGTGGAGGAAAAGGACGGCGCCACCTTCGCCCGCCAACAGTTCGTGCGCCTCGGCCGCACTCGCGGAGATTTCGTGGCCGTGCTCGACGGCGTGCGCCCCGGCCAGCGCGTCGTCTCCGCCGGAGCGCACAAGCTGCTCAACAACCAGCCGGTCGTCGTCGAGGGCCGACCCACCGTGGAAAAAGCCGCCATCGCGCCCAACGACGCCATGCAGCCGCCCGCTTCCACCACGCCCACGCCCGCCAACAGCTGAACCCTGCGCGCGAGGGAGTGAGGGAATAAGTGAAAGGGAATGAGGGCCAAGCCCCCGAGCCCGCCTTTTATTCCCTCCCTCCTCCGCTCCCTTACTCCCTTTCACTCACTCCCTCACTCCCTTTAGGAGCATGAAATTCACCGACATCTTCGTTAGCCGTCCCGTCCTGGCCATCGTGGTGACTCTCGTCATCGTCATCGCCGGTCTCCAGTCGATCGGCTCGCTCAGCGTTCGCCAGTATCCGAAGCTCGAGCGCGCCACCGTCACCGTCACCACGACCTACATCGGCGCCTCCGCCGATTTGGTGCGCGGCTTCATCACCACGCCGCTCGAGCGCGTCATCGCCTCCGCCGACGGCATCGACTACATGGAGTCGAGCAGCGTTCAAAACCGCTCCACCATCACCGTCGTCCTCCGGCTCAACTACGACGCCAACAAAGCCCTCGCCGAGATCGCCTCCAAGGTGGACCAGGTGCGCGGCGACCTACCGCCCGAAGCCGAGGTGCCCATCATCAATTCCGAGGCCGCCGGTTCCGAAATCGCGTCCATGTATCTGAGCTTCGGCTCCGACATCCTCGCCGAAAATCAGGTCAACGACTACCTGCTCCGCGTCGTCCAGCCCCGCCTCTCCGCCCTGCCCGGCGTGCAACGCGCCGACATCCTCGGCGGCCAGACCTACGCCATCCGCGCCTGGCTCCAGCCCGAACGCATGGCCGCGCTCAACATCACCGCCACCGAGGTTCGCCAAGCCCTCGCCTCCAACAATTACCTCTCCGCCCTCGGCCAGACCAAGGGCTCGCTCGTCCAGCTCAACCTCACCGCCAACACCGACCTCTCCACCGTCGAGGATTTCCGTCGCCTCGTGATCCGCGAAAGAGACGGCGTGGTCGTGCGGCTCGAAGACATCGCCGATGTCGTGCTCGGGGCCGACAACTACGAGGCCGCCATCCGCTTCGACGGCCAAAGCGCCGTCTTCATGGGCGTCTGGGTCATGCCCAACGCCAACAGTCTCGACGTCATCCGCTCCGCCCGCGCCGTGATCGAAGACATCCAGGCCACGCTCCCCGACGGCCTCCGCGCCGCCATCGCCTACGACTCCACCACCTACATCGAGAGCGCCATCGGCGAGGTGCGCAAAACCCTCGTCGAGACCATCCTGCTCGTGGGCTTCGTGATCTTCCTTTTCCTCGGCTCGCTGCGCAACGCCATCGTGCCGCTCATCGCCATCCCGGTTTCGCTCATCGGCGCGGTCTTCGTCATGCAGTTGTTCGGTTTCACGCTCAACCTGCTCACCCTGCTCGCCATCGTGCTCTCCGTCGGACTCGTGGTGGACGACGCCATCGTGGTGGTGGAAAACATCGAGCGCCACCTGCGCGAGGGTCTCTCCGCTTTCGACGCCGCCATCAAGGGCGCGCGCGAACTCGTCGGCCCGGTCATCGCCATGACCATCACCCTCGCCGCCGTTTACGCGCCCATCGGTTTCCAAGGCGGCATCACCGGCGCGCTCTTCCGCGAGTTCGCCTTCACCCTCGCCGGAGCCGTCACCATCTCCGGCGTCGTCGCGCTCACCCTCTCCCCCATGATGGGCTCGAAACTTCTGAAAAAGAGCGACGACTCCCGAGGGTTCTCCGGCTTCGTCGCCCGCTCCTTCGAACGCCTCAAACTCCGCTACGGGCGCATGGTTGACCGCACCCTCCAAGTCCGCCCCGCCGTGTATTCCGTGTGGATCGTGCTCACCCTTTTCGCCGGCCTGATGTTCAAATTCTCGCCCGCCGAACTCGCGCCCAACGAAGACCAGGGCGTCGTTTTCGGCGCGATCTCCGGCCAGGCCAACACCACCCTCGATCAGATGTCCTACTACGCCGACGAGGCGGGCAAGATTTTCGCCACCGTGCCGGAGAAGGCCCAGACCTTCCAGATCACCAACGCCGGCGGCGGCTTCGGCGGTTTGCTCACCGTGCCCTGGGGCGAACGCGAGCGCGACATCTTCGAGATCCAGGGCGAGCTCATGGGTCGCATGGGCTCCATCACCGGCGTGGATCATCCCATGTTCCTCCCCTCCGCCCTGCCCAGCGCGGGCCTCTTCCCGATCGAGGTCGTCGTCACCGGCGCGATGTCCCACTACGAGCTCGTTGGCTACGCCCGCGAAATCGTCGGCCGTGGCATGGCCTCCGGCCAATTCGGCTTCCTCGATACCGACACCAAGATCGACCAAGCCAACGCCCGCGTCGTCTTCGATCGCGATCAAGTCGCCGCCCTCGGCCTCAACCTCCAGCAAGTCGGCGCCGACCTCGGCGCCATGTTCGGCGGCAATTTCGTCAACCGCTTCTCCATCGACGGTCGCAGCTACAAGGTCATCCCCCAGGTCGAGCGCACCTCGCGCCTCAACCCCGACCAGCTCGACCAGCTCTACGTCAGCGGCCCCGGCGGAGAACTCGTGCCCTTCGGCACCTTCGCGCGCATCGAGAGCGGCCTGGAGCCACGCACGCTGAATCGCTTCAACCAGCTCAACTCCGTGAAGATTCAGGGCGTTTACACCCAGTCCTTCGCCCAGGCGATCACCGAGCTGGAAACCACCGCCGCCGACGTGCTGCCCGCCGGCGTGAACATCGACTACGCCGGCCAGTCGCGCCAGTTCAAGCAGGAGCAGGGCAAGTTCCTGCCCTCGATGCTGCTCGCGCTCACCCTGATTTTCCTGGTGCTCGCCGCGCAGTTCAACTCCTTCCGCGACCCGCTCGTCATCCTCCTCGGCTCCGTGCCGCTCGCGATGTTTGGCGCGCTGATCTTCACCGTGCTCAAGGCCTCCGGTCCTCCCGGCTGGAGCTTCCCGCTCACCGAGGGCTGGACCACTACGATGAACATCTACTCGCAGGTCGGACTCGTCACCCTCGTCGGCCTCGTCGCGAAAAACGGCATCCTCCTCGTCGAGTTCGCCAACGTCCTCCAAGAGCAGGGAAAGTCCAAGCTCGACGCCATCCGCGAGTCGGCCCGCACCCGCCTGCGCCCAATCATGATGACCAGCGTCGCCACCGTCGTCGGCCATTTCCCGCTCGTGCTCGTCACCGGTCCCGGCGCCGAAGCGCGCAACTCCATCGGGCTCGTTCTCGTAGGTGGCATGGCCATCGGCACGCTCTTCACCCTCTTCGTTCTCCCTTCCATCTACATGCTCATCGCCAAGGACCATCAGGCCCACGCCGCGAAAGCGACTCCCGCCTCCGCTTGAGCATTTCCACAATAATCACTTCGTGCCACTCATGACCTCACGTTCCACCCGCCGCCTGCTCGCTCTCCTCGCCGCCGCGTCCGCCGCCGCGCACGCCGTGGAGTTGCCGCTTGTCGGCCCCCTGGCGCCCGCCGAAGCGCTCAAACCCGAGCCCGCCGCGCAACCCGACCCGGTCGCGCCGTCCGTGCCAGACATCCTCACGCTCGACGACGCCCTTCGGTTCGCTTTGGAAAACAACTTCTCCATCCGCCAGGCGCGCCAACGCCTGAAGGAGCAGGAAGGCCTCATCGTCGAGGTCCGCGCCCAGGCCCTGCCCAACGTGTCCTTGGAGGGCAATTACAGCCGCAGCGACAAGACCTTCTCCGCCACCGAATATCAGAATTGGACCATCGGGCTCTACGCCCGCCAGCTCCTCTACTCCGGCGGCGGGGTGCGTGCCGCCCTCGACGCCGCGAGCGTCACCCGCGAAGCCGCCCTGCTCGATATCCAGAGCGTGATCGACAACGTCCTGCTCGACGTCCGCACCCGCTACGCCGACGTGCTCCTCAACCGCGAGCGCATCACCGTGCAGGAGCAAAGCGTCGCGCTGTTGCAAGAGCAGCTTCAGAACGTGCGAAACCGTTTCGAGGCCGGCAGCGTTTCCCAATTCGAGGTGCTCACCGCCGAGGTCGCGCTCGCCAATGCCCAGCCTCCGCTCATCAGCGCGCGCAACGCCTTCCGCATCGCGATCGACGAGCTCCGCGCCGTGCTCGGCTACCAAAACAACTTCGTCTCCGATCTGCGCAAAGTCCCCGAGTTCACCGGCGAACTCGTCTTCACGCCCATCGACTACGACCTCGGCGAGGCGCTGCTCGCCGCCCGCGAACGCCGCCCCGAACTTCGCCGTCTCGAACAACTCGAAAAAGCCCGTGAAGCCGGCCTCACCGTCGCCCGCTCCGACTACCTGCCCGAGGTCAGCCTCATCGCCGGCTACGAAGGCCGCAAAGATCGTAATTCAAACGCCTTCTCCGACACCCGCGACGGCTGGACCGCCGGCGTGCAAGGCACATGGGCCATCTTCGACGGCGCGCGCACCCGCGGTCGCGTCGCGCAGGCCCGTTCCCAGCTCGCGCAAGCGCGCCTCAGCGTCTCCGAGCAAACCCTCGCCATCGAGGTCGAGGTGCGTCGCGCCTTGTCCTCTCTGCAGGAGGCCGCCGAGCTCGCCGCCGCCGCCGAGAAAGTGGTGGGGCAGGCGACAGAAGCGCTGCGTCTCGCCGACGTGCGCTACCGCAACGGCGCCGCCACCCAGCTCGACGTCTTGCAAGCCCGGCAGGCATTGACCGAAGCGAGCTTGAACAAGCTCGAGGCCAACTACCGCCACACCATCGCGCTCGCGACCCTCCGCAAAGCCATCGCCGAGTCCAACACCTACGAAGTCGAGCCCTGATCAGCAGGCGCCCACACCGATCCCCGTGGCTCGCTTCGTGAGAAGCGAGATTCCAAAGCCGTCCACTAG
>DAIPIP010000167.1:0-6034 GCA_036770725.1 Opitutaceae bacterium | reverse complement strand
AGTCCGGCCACAAACTCCTCAGCTCGCATCCCTACGCGTGGGAACTGGCCTGAATAAGGCGACGTCATCCGGGAACTCGCCATTGCCTTCGTTCGGTCGATTGTTTCATTACCCATATGGTCGCTCACCAACCACCGCGTTTCGGTCAGCTCCCGCTCGACCTACCCGAGCCACCTAGCCCTCATCAGGTGGTGATCAACATTCTGCGCGAAGAATACCTGCGCAACAACGGCGATCTGCGTCCCTTCTTGGCCGAGATCGCCGCCCGTCGCCCCAAACCGCGCGACAACAGCGAACTCTGGACTGCGGCGGGGCGCATACTCGCCAAAGAAAAGCACTAACCAATTAGATGCCGGCCGACCATTATCGGGAGAACCCGAGCAGGGCTGTTCACGTTCTCGGCCAGATTTCCTATGATTTGGTCGCCCGACTAACACCGGTGGTGACCTCACTTCGAGCCGAGCCCGGCAGTTCCACCACCGTCTATATCGACAGCTTGGGCGGCGACACGGCCGCGATGGACGCCCTTGCGGCATTGTTACGGGCGCCATCCGCGGACGGTCGCTCCAGCCTAATCACCACGGTGGTCACCTCACGCGCGGCCAGCGCCGCCGCCGATCTATTGGTCTCCGGAGACTATGCCATAGCCTTCCCGGATGCCTTGGTCCTCTACCACGGCACTCGCAGCAGCGCCAACGCCGTGACCGTCGAAGCGGCACACGAGATGGCCGGCTACCTGCACGTCGCCAACGAGCGCTTCGCACTTCGCCTTGCCCGGCGCATCATTTCACGTTTGCTCTTCCTGCTCATGGTGCATCGTGGCGAGATCGAGCGTGAGCCGGGCACCGTTGATCTCGCCGCACCGGTGGCCGTCTTCGTCGCCCTCCTCCAACGCAAACTGAGCGCGCTCCATGCCGACTACGCCCGGCTCATCGACGAAGCCCGCACTTCGCAGCAGGAAACCACCGCTCTCGTCGATGCCGTGCTTGCCCAAGCCGGCCCCCCTCCGACCGAGGAGGCGGATAGCTCGCCCGCCGCCGGTCAGATTCGCATCGCTCACGCCCTGCTCGATTACGAGTTGGCCCGAACGGACCGTCCCACCGGCTGGTCCCTGCTCGACGGCGGTCTGGACGAGATTCGCCGC
The DNA here is from genome assembly GCA_036770725.1 of Opitutaceae bacterium. Classification (GTDB taxonomy): domain Bacteria; phylum Verrucomicrobiota; class Verrucomicrobiia; order Opitutales; family Opitutaceae; genus IMCC26134_A. The sequence goes on along the minus strand of DAIPIP010000167.1, from coordinate 4,890 downwards.
CATTTTCTGCAGTTAGCGGATTTCGTCGCGGGCGAGCACAACCAGCACCGACAGCGCTTGGTTGAAGATTACGGCTTCGCGATGCTCACCGAACAAGAGCGCGTGCAAATGGGCGCCCTTCCCGAGACGGAGCGCGCCGCCTGGCTTGCCGAACGCGCGGAACCGCGCATGGCCGAATTCTGGTATTTCGTCGTGTGCCTGAGCCGCCGCCTGCAAAACGGGGAAAACGGTTTCTCCGCCGAGGCCGCCTACTGGCTCGGGCTCGTCGATGAAGTGCTCGGCTCCGGCTTGCCCTGCATGCGCCTCATCCTCGAAAGCCGCACCTCACCTTCACCCGCCCCGCCTGACACGTCTCCCGCCTGATGCCCTCCCTCGATTTCAAAGGCAAAGCCTTCGTTTACGCCCATCACCTCACCGTTCCGTTTCGCGAGCTGGTGCCCGATGCCAAGAAATCCTGCCTGCCCAAGGGCACCGCCCCCGCCCTCGACGGCAACCTCGTCATCCACGGCGACAACCTCCACGCCCTCAAAGCCCTCCTCCCCCTCTACGCCGGCAAGGTGGACTGCATCTTCATCGACCCTCCCTACAACACCGGCAACGAGGGCTGGTGCTACAACGACAACGTCCGCAGTCCCATCATGAAGGAGTGGCTGAAAAAAGCCTCCCCCGTCGATAAAGAGGACCTCGAACGCCACGATAAATGGGCCTGCATGATGTGGCCCCGCTTAAAACTTCTTCACGAACTGCTTTCTCCTACGGGCAGCCTCTGGATCACATTGGATGACAATGAAGTTCATCGTGCAAAATGTATTCTGGATGAAGTTTTTGGTGAGGATGGCTTCATCGGCGACCTTGCTTGGCAAAAAAGAACTTCCCGAGAAAACAGAGCCCCGCTTTCGCCAAGTATAGATCACTTGCTCCTATATTCGAAATGCCTGCCAGACTCATGGAGGTTGATCCGAAATTTAATTCCAAGCGAATCCACTGAAGAGGTATCTGACGACGAAGATACAGGCGTTTCTGGAACGTTTCCCTTCTCCGCTCAAGGATACCGAAAAAACCAAGTCTATAAAATCACCACCCCTACTGGTATCATTCACGAGCCACCAAAGGGAAGATGCTGGGGAGCCACAGAATCCGAGTTCGAACGGCTAAAAGCAGAAAACAGAATTTACTGGCCCAAGCAAGGGAACGGTCGGCCGCGCGTAATTCCGATTCCGGGTGAGTCGAAAGGACTAGTTCCCAATACACTTTGGCTAGCACGTGAAGTTGGAGATACCGAAGGTTCCAAAAAGCAGTTACTAGAAATTTTCTCCGATCATTCGGAGATTGGATTGCATGCCCCAAAACCACACGAATTGGTTGAACGGGTAATTCAGATTTCCGCCGGCCCCGACGCCCTCGTCCTCGATTCCTTCGGCGGCTCCGGCACCACCGCTCACGCCGTGCTCGCGCAAAACAAAAAGGACGGCGGCACGCGCCGTTTCATTCTAGTCGAGTGCGAGGCCTACGCCGACACCCTCACCGCCGAGCGCATTCGCCGCGTCATCAACGGCTACCCGTTCATCGGCACCAAACGCACCGAGCTCCTCCGCGAACCGCTCAACTGGACCAAACTCAAAAAGGCCGACGCCCTCGTCCAAAAAGCCGAGAGCATCAAACAACTCGAAGGTGCCGCCTACGACGATGTGAGCATCACGGTCAAAGACGGCGAACTCGTCGTCACCGGCGAAATGTCCGTCAAGGAAACCGCCCCCGGTCTCGGCGGCGCATTCACCTACTGCACCCTCGGCGCGGAGATGAGCCTCGAAGGCCTGCTCTCCGGCAAAGACCTGCCCGCCTTCGACGCACTCGCGAAATACGTCTTCTACACCGCCACCGGCCGCACTCTAACCACCGTCGCCAAACAGACCAAATTCGGCGACGGCTTCATCGGCGAGGTCGAGCACTACCGCGTCCACCTGCTCTACCAGCCCGATCAGGCGTGGCTGCGCTCCGAGGCCGCCGTGCTCACCGAGAGCAAGGTCGAGGCGATCATCGCCGGTCGTTCGCCGGGCAAACGCTCCCTCGTTTTCGCCGCCGCCAAATACCTCAGTCAAAAAGACCTCGTAGCCCACGGCGTGGAGTTTTGCCAGTTGCCTTACGCCATCCACCGCATCCTCGGCGACTCCGCCCCGACGCGCGCATGAAGCTCAAGGATTACCAGGAGGGCGTCATCACCAAGCTGGAGCGCGTGCTCACCCGCTTCGCCGCCGACCGCGCCGAGACCGAGGAGTTCATCGCCTACCAACGCAGCAAAGGCAAAACCGTCGCCGGTCCCGATTGGTGCCGCATCGCTTGGGATGCCCTCGCCGAAGAAGGCGCATTGCCCGCCGTTCGCCAGCCGGACGACTCCCTCGTCACCCCCGGCTACATCTCCCGCTCTGACGGCCTCGGTCGCCCCATCCCCAATCTCTGCGTCAAGGTTCCCACCGGCGGCGGCAAGACGCTCCTCGGCTGCGCCGCGCTCGAAACCTTGCTCACCGTTTTCACCGGTCGCCAAACCGGCCTCGTCCTCTGGGTCATCCCCACCGACGCGATTTTTCGCCAGACGTGGAAAGCCTTCGCCAATCGCGAAAGCGGCTACCGCCAGCGCCTCGAGCGCGCCAGCGGCGGCAAAATCAAACTCCTGCGCAAAGACGACGCCTTCACCCGTGAAGACACCGAAACGCACCTCTGCGTGATGCTCATCATGCTCCAAGCCGGAGCCATCCGCGAAGATTCCAAAGACAAACGAAAGCTCTTCCAGGACAGCGGCCGCTACCCGAGCTTTTTCCCCGAGGTGGACGATGAGCCGAAAAACGCCGCGCTCTGGCAGGCCGTGCCCAACCTTGATCGCGTAGCGATGGACGAGGATGATTATCGCGCCGACCAAATCATCGTGCGGCAAAGCCTCAACAACGTCTTCCGCCTGCTCCGTCCCCTCGTCGTGATGGACGAAGGCCACAAAGCCTACGGCAAGGCCTCCTTCGACTTTCTCACCGGCTTCAACCCGAGCTTCATTCTTGAGCTGTCCGCCACGCCCAACAGCGGCGCGGAGCGACTGAGCAACGTCGTCGTCAACGTCTCCGGCACCGCCCTTCAGCAGGAGCAGATGATCAAGCTCCCCATCCGCCTCATCAACGACGACCGCCCGGATTGGCAGTCCACCTTGGAAGCATCGGTGGAGAAGCTCGACGAACTCCAAAAAGCCGCCCGCAAACTGCGCGGCGAGACCAACCGCCACATCCGCCCCATTCTGCTCGTGCGCGTGGAGCGCACCGGCAAGGACCAGCGCGACAAGACCAGCATCCACGCCGAGGACGCCCGCGAATACCTCGTCGCCAAACTCGGAGCCAAGCCCGAGGAGATCCGCGTAAAGTCCTCCGAGACCGACGAACTCGGCGACGAAGACCTGTTGGCCGAAACCTGCCCGGTGCGTTTTATCATCACCAAGGATGCGCTCCGCGAAGGCTGGGATTGCCCTTTCGCCTACGTGCTCGCGGTGCTCTCGCGCACCACGGCCAAGACCGCCATTACCCAGATGATCGGCCGCGTTCTCCGCCAACCGGAAGCGCGGCGCACCGACGTGCCGGCGCTCGACCAGTGCTACGTGTTCACCTTCGACCAAGAAGTCAGCGCGGCCGTAGCTGGCGTGCAGGCCGGGTTGGCCGACGAAGGCATGGGCGACCTCGCCGACCAAATCCAAGTCGGCGGCGCAAAAAACACTTTCAACGCCCGCTCCAGAACGATCCTCCGCGCGAAGAAGTTCACCGGAGTGCGCGTGTTCCTGCCCCGAGTTTTGGCCAAAGACGCCAAGGGAGCGCTCCGCACTTTTGATTACGACCGCGACCTCTTGGGCCGGGTCGATTGGGCCGCGCTGCGCTTCAGTGCCCGCGACACCTACTCTCCGGGCGAGGCGGAAACCTATTCGCGGACTGTAACGGCCATCTCGGTCGAAACCGAGGCGGGCAAAACCAAGTTCACCGGTAAAACCGCCGCAGCCGAAGTCATCGCCGTGGAAGAGACGCTGGAACGGGTTCCCTTGATTCGCCTGCTTGGCGATGTCGTTCCCAATCCCTGGCAAGCCGCGAGAATTCTTGAAGACGCATTGGAGTGCTTGCGTGCGCGTGGCGTTAGCGACGCCCAGATCCAAACCAACCGCCTGCCGCTAATTCAGGCCATACGCACCGACCTGCGCCAACAGGTGAATGCCGCGACGGAAACTCTCTTCCGCCAGCTTTTAGAAAAGGAGCAAATAGCCTTCCGCTTGGAGGCGACCAACGATCCGAAACTAAATTGGGAGCTAGCCGAAACGCTCACGCTCAACGTCGCGACCAACGACCACACCTTCGACCGCAAGGACGGTCGGGAGTTGGAGCGACACTTGTTTGAGATCATTTATCAAAAACAACTCAACGGCTTGGAGCAGAACCTGGCTTGGTATCTCGACGCCGAAAAAGCGGTCAAATGGTGGCATCGTATCGCCGTCCAACAGGACTGGCACTTGCAGGGCTGGCAGCGCGCCAAGGTATATCCCGATTTCTTGGTCTGCCTCGAGAAATCGACCGATGAAGAGATGCGTTTCCTCGTGCTGGAAACCAAGGGGCTCCACCTCAAAGGCAACGACGACACGGAATACAAACGACGACTTTTTGACCTACTTTCAGCCCACTCCTCGTCGGCGATCTCGGCCGGGGAAATCAAGCTGGGGCTCAAGCAAGGCGACCTCCATTTTGAGATGCTCCTGGAAAATGAGTGGGAGCAAAAAACCAAAGCGGCCCTCGCGGCTTGTTAGCGTGCTGGGATCATCTCGCTCAGAGGTCGATCACCTTGGGCGTTTCGTTTCTCGCAAGAAACGCCCGAAGGCTT
>DAIPIP010000166.1:0-6064 GCA_036770725.1 Opitutaceae bacterium | reverse complement strand
GGCTCGCGGCCGGTGCGCGGCGCGCGGTCATATTTTTGCTTGGTCGGACGCTCGGAACGCTCGCCCTCCTCCTCGCGCCGCGCGGGGGCGGGCGTGACGAATTTCGCGGCCGGTTTGTGCGCGGCGGGCTTCGCCGGCGCCGGCTTCGCCACGGCGGCGAACGCGGCCGGCACGGCACGCGCGGGCGGGGTCTCGTCGTCATACGGACGCGAGATCTTCGGCGCGGGCGCGGCGTCCGCGCCCTCGGGCGAGCCGGGCTGGCCGCCGGTCAGCAAATGGATGAGCGCCGACGCGATATCCGCGCTGCCATGACCCTGCTCCAGCAGGCGGTCGATCATGCGGTCCTGCGCGCGATACTGCTTCGCCTCGAGGGTCGCCTTCAGCTTTTCATAAAACACGTTTTCACGCGCCTCCTCGACCTGGTCGAGCGAAGGCACGCGTTCGCGACGCAGCGGCAGGCGCGCGTAGCGTATCATGTTTTGGATACCGTATATCTCGCGGCCGCACACGAAAGTGAAGGCCTTGCCCGTGCGCCCGGCGCGACCGGTGCGACCCACGCGATGCGTGTAGTCCTCGGCGTCGTTGGGCAGGTCGTAGTTGAACACCACCTCGAGGTCGTCCACGTCGAGACCGCGCGCGGCGACGTCGGTCGCCACGAGGAACTCGAAACCGCGACGGCGGAACTTGTCCATCACCCGCGTGCGCGTGGCCTGCGTGATGTCGCCATGCAGGCGATCCACCGCGTAGCCGCGCGAGCCGAGGATCTCGGCCAGCTCGTCCACCATGTTCTTCGTCGCGCAGAAAATAATGCCGTAGCGGAAATCGTGAAGATCGATCAGACGCGTGAGCGCCTCGACCTTCGAGCGACGATCCACCTCGAAGTAAACCTGGTCCACCTTCGGCGCGTTTTGCAGCAGCGCCTCGATTTTCACCCAGGCCGGATCTTTGGTGTAGCGCTGGATCAACTGCTTGATCGGGGGCGGCATGGTGGCCGAGAAAAACAGCGACTGGCGCCCCTCCGGCGGCGTGGCCGCGAGGATGTGCTCGATGTCGTCGCGGAAGCCCATGTCGAGCATGCGGTCGCACTCGTCGAGGATAACGATCTTGAGGTGGTCGAGCTTGATCGTGCCGCGCTCCATGTGGTCCATCACGCGACCGGGCGTGCCGATCACGATCTGCGCGCCGGCTTCCAGCGCGCGGAATTGGCGCTCATAGGATTGACCGCCGAAGATCGGCACCTCGCGCACGCCCTTTTTGAAGAAGGCCAGCTTCGCGATCTCCTCCGCCACCTGCACCGCGAGTTCGCGCGTCGGACACAGGATCAAGGCCTGCACTTTTTTGAGCGAGGCGTCCACGCGCTCCACCGCCGGGATGCCGAAGGCGGCGGTTTTGCCCGAGCCGGTGGCGGATTGGCCCACGACATCGCGTCCTTCGAGCAGGAGCGGGATGACCGCGGTCTGAATAGGCGAGGCTTCCTCGAAGCCCATCTTATCGACGGCTTTGAGCACTTCAGGCGAGAGGCCGAGTTCGGCGAACGGACGTTTTTCCATAATTGCCCCGCATCGTGCCCACGCCCTTTCACAAAGCAGAGCACAAAAATATGTGTCCCAAAAGCCCGCCGCCCAATCGGCCGTCTTACGCCCAAATAGCTCCCATAACGTGAAGTCCGTGCCGCCCGCCGCCCCACCGGTCACCCGTAGATTGCTTCCATTACACCACCGATCCGGCTCTCCGCCTAAACTCCAATCAAAACCCGCACGGTCCACCCCGCGCTGCCGACGACCACCAGGCCGGCCGCCAAAACTAGCAACCGTCCCGGCTCGCGCAGTCCCGGCTCGCCCGGCGCGCCTTGTCGGCACCCCGCCCACCAGCCCAGACCCGCGCCCGCCAACACCCCGCCGAGGTGAGCCGCGTTGTCGATAAACGCATGACCCACCAACCCGAACAAACCGACCAACCCGAGACTCACAAACCCCGACCTGCGCGAACCCGTGGGCAATAAATGCGCCTTCCTGCCCATCACGCCGAGTTGAAACCCCAGCAAACCCAACACCGCCCCGGAATATCCCACGCTCGTTTTCTCCAACCAGCACGCACTCGCCGCCGATCCCGCCAGCATCGACACCGCGAGCGCGACGACCAACCACCGCCAGCCGAACACCGCCTCCACCAGCCGCCCCAGCGCCGCCAATGCGAACGCATTAAACATCAGGTGCATCACGTTCAGATGCAGCCACGGCCCGGTCAGCGCCCGCCACCACTCGCCCGCCCAAAACGCCTCCTTCGCCAGTCCCGCGCGTATGATTCCCACCTCCTGTCCGATCACCATCGCCACCAGCGCCACCACTCCCACCAGAACCACCGCGACATAAGTCGCCGGCGCCTTCGTGCGACTCAACCACACCGCAAAACGCGCCTCCTCCCGCTCCTCCGCCGTGATCGCGGGCTCGTCCCGCAACCGCCGCCGCTCACGCCAGGCAACCGCCAACGGAAAAACCCCGAGCACCACCCACATGAAAAACGGCCCCGCCCAGCCACGTGCGTCCATATCCAACTGCGCCGCCAATAATCCCGCCCAGACCACGAAACTAAACCAAGCCCACCTCGCGTTACTCTTCGCCGCCGCACGCTGCCGACCTCGCACCCCCGCCTGCAAGAAATCCACCTCCCTGTCCGTCACCATGCCACCGGAGTCCGGCGTCCAAACCAAGATCGGCGTCCCGCTATCGCCTCCGCCGCACCGCTCCACCAGCCCTTCTTTGCTCGTTTTCCACGTTCGATCCTTGTCCACCCAGCCATACTCCGAATCCGCCGCCGGCTGCGGAAAAGCGTCCCGTCGATTCCAAGGGGCGATGAACATCCCCGACATGCATCCCAACTCCCGCACTTCGCCAAGCGCGCAATCCAAACCCCGTTCTCCGGCCACCGACCACTCGACGGCTCATCAAAGCCTGCGGCGCTTCGATCACGATTTTGATCGCGAGATCGCAACCCTCGATCTTCAGCGTTTTTCGCGGCTGCGTGCCGTTGATGAAGGTCAAACACCCCGCGAGATGCACCAACTGCGACACCAACAACCACGGGCCGAGGCGCGCCGGAGCCAGCACCACCGCCGTGATCACCGAAAGCACCACGGTCGCAAAAACCGTGCAGAACGAGAACAAACTGCCCGTCCGCGCATTATAGCGGGCAAACGCTCGGATCAGACCCGCGATAAAAACGCCGTCGATCATGGGTCCCATCCGCCACCGCATCAACCCGCATGAAACCCTGTCGAGCGCCAAAGCCTCGACGCCCGCTCCCGTCCCGCACATCAGTGCGCATCCATGCGCGCGCCGATTCCCTTTCCTCGCCTCCTCTCTTTCGCCACGGCCTTCCTCGCCTGCTACGCCGCGCTTCTCTTCACGCCCGCCGCCCACGCCGCCCTCCCCCACCCCGCCCTCTCCATCGCGCCCATCCCCGCCTGGGTGGAGACGCCCCTCGATCCGCTCCTCCCCGTCGAGCGCCCCGACGCCGCCGAGTCCGGCCTCGATTACCACGTCAACGAACGCCAGGAATCCGTCGCCCACCAGGCCGCCTTCGCCCACTACGCCTTCCGCATCACCGACGCCGCCAGCCTCACCGACGCCGCCGAGTTCGCCTTCACCTTCGACCCCGGCTACGAGACGGTCGCCGTCCACCACCTGCGCGTCATCCGCGACGGCGTCGCCGAGGATCGCCTCGACCCCGACGCCTTCGAAATTCTCCGCCTCGAACGTGATCGCGACCGCGCCATCTACGACGGACGCCTCACCGCCATCCACCAAATGCGCGACGTCCGCATCGGCGACATCGTCCACTTCGCCTACACCCGCACCGGCGCCAACCCCGTCTTCACCGGCCACTACTCCCGCAACCTCTCCCTCGCTTGGAGCACCCCCGCGCGCCAGTTCCGCGTTCGTATAATCCACCCCGTCTCCCGCCCGCTCCACTGGCGCCTGCGCGGTGAAAACGCCCCCGCGCCCACCACGCGTAAACTCCCGGGCGACCTTGCCGAACTGCGCTGGGAACTCGCCCCCCTCCCCGCCACCAACGCCGAGGCCGACACCCCCGACTGGCACGTCGATTATCCCTTCGCGCAAATCAGCGAACACGCCACCTGGGCCGACGTCGCCGCCTGGGCCCTCCCGCTCTACCCGACCGATTCCGACCACCCCGACCTGCTCGCCAAAATCGCCGAACTGCGCGCCGCCTCCGCCGACCCCGAGCAACGCATCCTCGCCGCCCTCCGCTTCGTGCAGGAAGACATCCGCTACCTCGCCGTCGCCCTCGGCGTAAACTCCCACCAACCCTCGCCCCCCGCCGACACCCTCGCGCGCCGCTTCGGCGACTGCAAAGACAAGACCCTGCTCCTCTGCACCCTCCTGCGCGGCCTCGGCATCCAGGCCGACCCCGCGCTCGTGGACACCTACTCCGGCCGGGCCCTGCGCGACGCCCAACCCTCGCCCATCGTCTTCGACCACGTCATCGCCCGCGTCGTCCTGCCCGGCGGCCGCACCGTCTGGCTTGATCCCACCCGCCTCTACCAAACCGGCCCGCTCGACCAACGCCTGTCCTCGGATTTTGGATACAGCCTCTCCCTCCGCCCCGACACCGACGGCCTCGAGCCCATGACCCGCCTTGCGCTCGCCCCCGACCGCCTGCACGAGACCGTCACCATCACCAGCCACGCCTTCGACCGCCCCGCGGACATGGAGATCACCAGCCTCTACACCGGCGAACGCGCCACCTCCATGCGCGCCTACCTCGCCGACACCACTCCCGCACGCATCACCCAGAGCTACCTCAACTACTACCTGCAACAATTCCCCGGTCTCACCTCGACCGAATCCGTCTCCTGGAACGACGACCGCGACACCAACCAAATCCGCGTGACCGAGCGCTACCTGCTCCCCGATTTCTGGAGCCAGCCCGACGCCGACGGCGTCATCACCGCCGAACTCTACCCCCACGCCCTCAACCAGCTCACCGCCAGCCCCGCCAATCAAGACCGCCGCGCCCCCCTCTCCATCGCCCACCCGAGCGAGACCCTCGTGCATCTCGTAGTGAACCTGCACAGCGATTGGAGCATCGAGAAATTCGACGCCGATTTGAGCGACAAGCACCAGCACTACGTCTCCACCGTGCGCTATGCCGACCGCGTGCTGACCGCCACCTATCACCTGCGCAACAAACTCGACCACGTGCCCGCCGCCGAGGTCGCCGACTACGCCCGCACCCTCGCCAAAATCCGCGACGACCTCACCATCACGCTCACCCACACCCCGCCCTCCGCCGACGCCCTCGCCGACGAGCCCGATTTCCGCCTCAACCCCTGGGCGCTCGCCGTCGCCGTCGCCACCCTCCTCGCCTCGATCGGGATCTCGTGGCGCGTGCTCGCCCGCCGAACCGCCCGCGGCACGCCACCCCCGCTTCCCCCCTCCGAAGCGCCTCCCGCCATCGGCGGCTGGCTCCTCCTCGCCGCCCTCGGCGTCGTCCTGCGCCCCATCAACCTCTGGCGACAAATCCCCCCCGCCCTTCCGGATTTCTTCAACGCCCAGACCTGGATGCCGCTCATCACCGGCGACGACGAAACGCGCAATCTCCCCCTCGCCGTCCTCATCTTGTTCGAAGTCGCCGCCAACTCCGCCCTCTACGTTTTCGTTCTCCTCGCCGCCATTTTGTTTTTCATGCGCCGCCGCGAAGCCCCGCTCTGGAACATCCTCGTGATCGGAGGCGGCCTGCTGTTTCTGCTGATTGATAACTTCGCCGTTTACCTCATCGCCGACGTGGGCATGGAGCCCGAGGAGTGGGGACAACTCATCGGCATGACGGCCGCCGCCGCCGTCTGGATTCCCTACTTCCTCGTCTCCGAACGCGCGAAAGCGACCTTCGTAAAATAGGCCAAAATTGGGACGCGAAGCAGCGAAGGACCGCGCCAAGTGCGCCAAGCAAGGCCGTGCGCGGGTCTCTGACTTCGCGATCCTTTGCGACCTTTGCGTCGAAAAATCCGAAAGCTTAAGCGGTTGGAAATAAGCAAACGGTT
>DAIPIP010000165.1:0-6072 GCA_036770725.1 Opitutaceae bacterium | reverse complement strand
CAAAGTAAACGCTGGCGCGCCAACCTAAAGTATCAAAGCAATGCGTAACTGGTATCAGGCCTTGTCTCGTAAATAGCTCGGGCCGTCGCCGTGCCCTGCGGGGAGAGCGAAAACTTGCGCTGGGCCGAGTTATTTACGAGACAGCGCCTAGGTCGCCGCCAGAGCCTGAACTCGGCTTAGAAAACCAGGTGTTTCACGGTGAGTCCCTTGTTGATGAGCTGCTTGAGGGAGGCGATGCCGACGAGGAGGTGGTCTTCGACGTAGGTGGTGTCCACGGTGTGGTCGGAGGCGGCGGTTTTGACGCCGTCGGGCAGCATGGGTTGGTCGGAAACGAGCAGGAGGGCGCCGGTGGGAATCTCGTTGTGGAAGCCGACGCTGAAGATGGTGGCGGTCTCCATGTCGATGGCCATGACGCGGATTTTTCGTAGATAGGCGCGGAACTCGTCGTCGTGTTCCCAGACGCGGCGGTTGGTGGTGTAAACGGTGCCGGTGTAGTAGTCGCGGGCGCGTTCGCGGATGGTGGTGGAGATGGCTTTCTGGAGGGCGAAGGCGGGCAGGGCGGGGACTTCGGGGGGGAGGTAGTCGTTGCTGGTGCCGTCGCCTCGGATGGCGGCGATGGGGAGGATGAAGTCGCCGAGTTCAGCGCGGTGTTTTATGCCCCCGCATTTGCCGAGGAAGAGGACGGCCTTGGGGGAGATGGCGGAGAGTAGATCCATGACGGTGGCGGCGGTGGCGCTGCCCATGCCGAAATTGATGATGGTGATACGACCGGCGGTGGCGCTGGGCATGGGCTTGTCGCGCCCGCGAATGGGCACGCGGTGCTTTTGCGCGAAGAGCTTCACGTAGCGCTGAAAATTGGTGAGCAGGATGTAATCGCCAAACTCGTCGAGCGGGACGCCGGTGTAGCGCGGCAGCCAGTTTTCCACGATATCCTGCCGGGTCTTGAGCGGAAGAGCGGGGGAGGCGGCAACGGGTTTGGCGCGGGACTTCATGGGTGGGAAAATAAGCGAGATTTCAATTTTAGCCAGACCGTGAGGAGCGCGGCTGTTAGAGTCGGGGTGGAGCTGTTCGCATGCCACTCTTGAGGTGGCGAGAGGACGCAAAAAACCCTCCGGCGCGGGGCGGCGGAGGGCTTGGGGGAACGGCGCGGTGGCGCGGTTGATTGTTTAAGCGTCGGGCGCGGGCGGCTCGGTGGAAGGCGCGGGGGTGTCGGCGTTGCCCTCGGCGGCTTCGGCGGCGGCTTGTTGTTCCTCGGTCTCGACGACCTTGGCCATGCTGAGGAGTTTGTCGCCCTCGGCGAGGGTGAGGAGTTTTACGCCTTTGCCGCCGCGGTTTACTTCACGAATGGTGGAGACGGGGCAGCGCACGCTTTGGCCCTTGGCGGTGAGGAGCATGATCTCGTCGGTGTCCTTCACGCTGAGCGCGCCGGCGATGTTGATGGAGCCGTCTTCGGGCAGGTCGATGGCCCAGACGCCGCTGGCGCCGCGGTTGACGAGGCGGTAGTCCTCAAAGCGCGTGCGCACGCCGAGGCCGGCTTGCGAGGCGACGAGGAACTTCGATTCGTGGTCCACGAGCTCGATGACCTCGAGGTAGTCGCTATCGAGTTTGAACTTCATGCCGCGCACGCCGCCGGTGGCGCGACCGGTGTCGCGGAAGAGGATCTCGCCGGCCTCGTCCTTTTCCTGAAGGCGGACGGCGAGGCCCTGGTGGGAGACGAGGATGATCTCGCTCGCGCCGGTGGTGAGCACGCAGCCGATGACGCTGTCGCCCTCGGAGAGGTTGATGCCGATGAGGCCGCCCTCGCGGGAGGCGTTGGTGTAGGCGGCGAGCGCGGTCTTTTTGATCGTGCCGGCCTTGGTGGCCATGACGAGGTAGCGGTCTTCGGCGAATTCGCTGAAGCAGATCATGGCGGCGATTTTCTCGCCCTCGTCGAGCGCGAGGAAGGATTTGACCGATTTGCCCTTGGCCGTGCGTGCGCCCTCGGGGATGTCGTAAACCTTCTTCGCGAGGCATTGGCCGTGGCTGGTGACGAAGAGGATGTAGTCGTGGGTGGAGGCGGTGAAGAGGTGCTCCACAAAATCGTCCTCGTAGGTCTCGGCGCCGATGACGCCCTTGCCGCCGCGTTTCTGGGAGCGGTAGTCGGCGACGGGGGTGCGTTTGATGAAGCCGGCGTGGGAGATGGTGATGACGCAGCCTTCGTTGGGGATGACGTCTTCCATGCGGAATTCGCCGAGTGCGTCGACGATCTGGGTTTTGCGTTGGTCGCCGTATTTTTCCTTCATGGCGAGCAGTTCGGTCTTGATGACCTCGCGCAGGCGCCAGTCGTTTTCGAGGATCTCCTTGAGCTCGGCGATGAGGTTCTGGAGTTCGAGGTATTCGGCCTCGATCTTGCCGCGCTCGAGGCCGGTGAGCTGGTAGAGGCGGAGTTCGAGGATGGCGTCGGTCTGGCGCTCGGAGAGCGGATACTTGGCCATCAACTTCTCCTTGGCCTCCTGGCGGTTTTGGGAGGCGCGGATGATCTTTACGAAGTCGTCGAGGTTATCGAGGGCGATGATGTAGCCTTCGAGGATGTGGGCGCGGTCCTCGGCCTGCTTGAGGCGGAACTTGGTGCGGCGGGTGACGACGTCGCGGCGGTGCTCGACGTAGCAGTCGATGAGCTCGCGGATGTTCATCTGCTTCGGGCGCTTCTTGTCGAGGGCCAGGAGCGTGACGCCGAAGGAGGATTCGAGGGCGGTCTTTTGGTAGAGCTGGTTGAGGATGGGCGAGGCTTGTTCGCCGCGCTTGAGCTCGATGACGACCCGAGTCTGCTCGTCGGATTCGTCGCGGACATCGCGGATGCCCTCGATGGTCTTTTCGGTGACGAGCTCGGCGATGCGGATGACGAGGTTGGCGCGGTTAACGTTGTAGGGGATCTCGGTGATGACGATTTGCTCGCCGCCGTTTTTCATCTCCTCGGTGTGGGCCTTGCCGCGGATGCGCACGATGCCCTTGCCGGTCTTGAGGTAGGAGAGGATGCCCTCGCGGCCGGCGATGGTGCCGCCGGTGGGGAAGTCGGGGCCCTGGATGAGGCCGCAGAGGTCGTCGATGGTGGTGGTGTGCGGTTCGTCGAGGACCTTGACGATGGCGGCGATGAGCTCGTGGAGGTTGTGCGGCGGGATGTTGGTCGCCATGCCGACGGCGATGCCGGTGGAGCCGTTCATGAGCAGGTTCGGTAGTGCCGAGGGCAATACGGTGGGCTCGGTGGTGGACTCCTTGTAGTTGGGGGCGAAATCGACGGTGTCCTCGTCGATGTTGGCGAGGAGTTCCTCGGCGATGTTTTTGAGGCGGGCCTCGGTGTAACGGTAGGCGGCGGGCGGGTCGCCGTCCACGGAGCCGAAGTTGCCCTGCGGGTCGATGAGGGTGTAGCGCATGACCCAGTTTTGGGCGAGGCGCACGAGGGTGTCATAAACGGAGGAGTCTCCGTGCGGGTGGTAGTTCTTGAGCACTTCGCCGACGACGCCGGCGCACTTGTCGAAGGAGCGGTTGTGGAGAAGACCCTCGCGCAGCATGGCGTAGAGGATGCGGCGCTGGACGGGTTTGAGGCCGTCGCGGGCATCGGGGAGGGCGCGGGCCACGATCACGGACATCGAATACTCGATGTAGGCCGACTGCATGATGTCGGTGATGTTGGCGGTGGTGAGTTTTTCGTTGGCGGTAAAGGACACGGGAGGTGGGAAAATGACCAATGCCCAATGACCAATGTCGAATGGGCGGAGTTAGGGGAGCGGGAGGGGTGGGTTAGAGATCGGCTTCGGTGAGGCCGGCGAGTTTCATCTGGTTTTTGAGAAGGCCGCGTTTTAGCGGGTGGTTTCCATGAACGGGGATGACGAGGCGTTCGCGATGGCCGGGTTTGGTGAGTATGTGGTGGCTGCCGTTGGCGCGGACGAGTTGCCAGCCGTGGCGAGTGAGGATGCGGACGAACTCTTTGCCGGAGATCTGCTTCATGGAGCCTGTATCAATCTAGTCGATACATCCGACAAGGCGGAGTTGTTCGCACTTGTTCGCATAATTTTTTACCGATTTCATCAAACGGCTACCTCAATTATTTGGTCGTCGGGTAGCTTGGCTTCTTGTTCAGCATCTACGGAGAGCCAGCCTTCGATGGCTTCGTGCAGGTTGGTTTGCAGCTCTTCCATGGTGTCGCCTTGGGTGACGCAGCCGGGGAGGGCGGGGACCTCGGCCCAGAATCCGCCTTCGTCGGCTTTGTGGATGATGGCTTTTAATTTCATGACGTTGATCGGAATTACGCGTCGAGGAATTGGACGTTTAGAGCGTTGTCCTCGATGAACTGGCGGCGGGGGGGGACTTCGTCACCCATGAGGAGGGTGAACAGGGCGTCGGCTTTGGCGGCGTCGGCGATGTCCACCTTCAAGAGGCGGCGTTTGTCGGGGTCCATCGTCGTTTCGAAGAGCTGCTTCGGGTTCATTTCGCCGAGACCTTTGTAGCGCTGGATGCCGAGGCCTTTGCGGCCGTTGGCGCGGATGTGGGCGACGATTTCGAGGGGGCTGTGCAGCTCTGTCTTGCTCTCGGACTTTAGGCCGGCGTTTTCGGTGACGAGATAGCGGGCCTCCTCGGTGCGGGTGAAGCGGTGGCTGTCGAGGCCGAGCTTGGCGAGGGCGACGAGGCACTTGGTCATCTCGGTGCTTTCATAGATTTCGTGGAGCGTCACGCGGCGTTGGGCGCCAGGACCGGTGGCGGGGAGCTTGGGCGCGGACTGAATCGGAGGCAGGCTGGAAGCCTGCGCTACTTCGCCGGTGAGGTCGGCGGGGAGGGGCGTCGCGGTGACGGGTTGGCCGAAGTCGGCGGCTAAGCCTTCGCCGTCGAGGAAGACGGAGCGGGCGTGTTCGTCGGCGAGGAACTGGTGGCTCTCCTTGTTGCCTTCGCGGATGCGGGCGATGTAGCGGGAGAGCGCGCGAGTCTCAGGATGGTGGGCGTCGAGGTAGGCGGTGAGGTCCGCGCCGTAACGGGTGACGCCGGTGCCGAATTTCTCGATGAGGGCGAGGTTCTCGACGAGTTGCTCGACCTGCTCGGGCGTGAATGTATGGCCGTCGCGGATACGGGTGAGCACGATGTCCTCGGCCCCGAGTTCGAGGAGGATGCGGTTGAGCTGGTCGTCGTTGTCGATATATTGCTCGCGCTTCTTGCGCTTGATTTTGTAGAGCGGTGGCTGGGCGATATAGACGAAGCCGCGCTCGATGAGACCCTTCATCTGGCGATACATGAAGGTGAGCAGGAGGGTTCGGATGTGGGAGCCGTCCACGTCGGCGTCCGTCATGATGACGATCTTGTGGTAGCGGGCCTTGTCGGCGTTGAAGCCGCCGATGGCGTCGCCGCCTTCGCCGATGCCGGCGCCGATGGCGGTGATGAGGGTCCTGATTTCCTCGTTGGAGAGGACCTTGTCGAGGCGGGCCTTCTCGGTGTTGATGAGTTTGCCGCGCAGGGGGAGGATGGCTTGGAAGCGGCGGTCGCGGCCCTGCTTGGCGGAGCCGCCGGCGGAGTCGCCCTCGACGAGATAGAGTTCGGTGTTTTGCGGGTCGCGTTCGGAGCAGTCGGCGAGTTTGCCGGGGAGGCCGCCGCCGGAGAGGGCGCCTTTGCGGATGGTCTCGCGGGCTTTGCGGGCGGCTTCGCGGGCGCGGGCGGCGTTGAGGGATTTATCGACGATGCGTTTGCCGACGGCGGGGTAGGTCTCGAAATACTGGGTGAGGCCTTCGTAGCTGAGGGAGCCGACGATACCTTCGACTTCGGGAGAGAGGAGTTTGACCTTGGTCTGGGACTCGAACTTGGGGTCGGAGTGTTTGATGGAGATGACGGCAGCGAGGCCTTCGCGGACGTCGTCGCCGGTGATCTGGGGGTCCTTGTCCTTGAGGAGATTGTTACCCTTGGCGAAGGCGTTGATGGTGCGGGTGAGGGCGGAGCGGAAGCCGGAGAGGTGGGTGCCGCCGTCCGGGTTGTGGATGGTGTTGGTGTAGCAGAGGACTTGGTCGTTGTAGCTGTCGTTGTATTGGAGGACGACCTCGACGTGGATCTCGATGG